>JBEIFT010000022.1:0-18795 GCA_040382255.1 Phycisphaeraceae bacterium | reverse complement strand
CACCGCACCTGTGCCATCGACGCGCGTGGGCGACCGCCCGCGCGCACCGCACGCCGCCGCCCGCCGCGCCAGCGGGCGGCGGCACACGTTCATCCGAAGGAAAGGGGAATCCCCCATGTTCAACGGAAACCACTTCACCCGCGGCCAGCAGGCCGCCATCTTCTTCGCCGGCATCACCGCCTGGGAGACGATCGGCCACTGGTGGCTGGGCACCTGGGGCCAGGAACTGCTGCCGTTCAAGGTGGGCGCCTTCGAGTTCACCACCACGCACAACTACGTCATGATGGTCGTCTGGCCCGCGCTGACCTTCGTCCTGGCGTGGTACGCCTGGTTCAGGCCCGCCAGGATCCCGGCGCTCTGACGCCCCGGCGCCTGCCACCGGCCCGCCGCCGCGTGGTCAGGCCCGCTTCGCCGGCGGCTCGATCCGCGTGCGCCCGCCCATGTGCGGCCGCAGCGGCTCGGGGATCGTCACGCTGCCGTCCGCGTTCTGGTGGATCTCCAGCAGCGGGATCAGGACGCGCGGGCTGGCGATGACGGTGTTGTTCAGCGCCCACGCGAAGTGGATCTTGCCGTCGGCGTCCTTGTAGCGCAGGTTCAGGCGCCGGCACTGGAAGTCGCCCAGCCGGCTCGCGCTGTGGGTCTCGCCGTACTCGCCGGTGGGTGCGCCGTCGGCGCCCGCGTTGCCGCGGCCCGGCATCCAGCACTCGACGTCGATCATGTCCTCGTTCTTCATGCCCAGGTCGCCCGTGCAGCACTGCAGCAGGCGGTAGGGCAGGCCGAGCGACTGCAGGATCTCCTCGACGAAGCCCAGCATCCTCGCGTGCCAGGCGCGGCTCTCGGCATCGTCGGCCCTGCAGACCACCACCTGCTCGACCTTGTCGAACTGGTGGATGCGGTACAGGCCCGCGGTGTCCTTGCCCGCGGCGCCCGCCTCGCGGCGGAAGCACGTGCTGACCGTCGTGTAGGTGAGGGGCAGGGCGCTCTCGGGCAGGATCTCGTCGGCGTGGATGCCCATCAGGCCCACCTCGCCGGTGCCGGTCAGGAACAGGTCGTGGCCGCTGCCGCGGGCCGACTCCTCGATGTGGTACGCCTGCTCGCGCCCGAAGGGGAAGAAGCCCGTGCCCTGCATGCACTCCTCCTTCACGATGACCGGCACGCCGACCGCCGTGAAGCCGTTCTTCTCGACCATGTGGTCGAACGCGTAGCGCAGCACGGCCTGGTGCAGGCGCATGCCCATGCCCGTCAGGATGTAGTGGCGCGTGCCGCTCATCTTCACGCCGCGCTCGAAGTCCGCCAGGCCCAGGTCCTTGACCAGCTCCAGGTGCGTCCTCGGCTTGAAGCCCTTGTTCGCCTGGAATCCCTTCGCGGGGTCGAAGCCGGCGGGGTGCCAGCGGCGGATCTCGACGTTCGCGGATGCGTCCGCGCCCTTCGGCACGTCGTGTGCCGGCGGCTGCGGCACGCGCATCAGCAGGTCCTGCCAGTGCGGCTCGATCAGGCGCAGCTCGTCCTCCAGCAGCGCGATGTCCTTCTTCAGCGCGGCGGGCTTCGCCTCCAGCTCGGCCAGGTGCTGCTCCACCGCGGCGCGCGCGCCGCCCTCGACCGTCTTCAGCTGGCCCTTCAGCTTGCCGATCTGCGGGCCGACCTCCTTGCTGATCCGGTTCTGCTCGGCGCGGGCGGTCTCCAGCTTCGACAGGATCGCGCGGCGCTCCTCGTCCAGCACCAGCAGGCGGTCGATGTCGACCTCGGCGTTCTTGTCGCGGGCGCCCTGGCGGAAGCGGTCCGGGTTCTCACGCAGCTGGCGGATGTCGATCATGGGGCCGGGATGGTACCCCGGGGCCGTGCGGCGGCGGGGGCACCGACGGCCCGCCCGGCGCTCAGGTGCCCGGCGCGCGGTAGTTGGGGCTCTCGGCCCAGCGCATCTTGTCGACCAGCGTCTCCCAGTAGCTGCTCTCGGCGCGCGCAACCACCCGCGCCATGCCGTGGTGCCGGCCCGCGACCACCGTGTCGCCCACGCGCAGCGCCACGTTGATGTGGCCGTCCAGGACCAGCGTCGTGCCCTCGTTGGCGCGCACGACGCGCGCGGTGACGTCGACGTGCGACGGCACCACCACCGGCCGGAACGCCAGCGAGTGCGCGGCGCTGGGCGTCACCACGATCGCCTCGACGTCCGGGTGCACGATCGGTCCGCCGGCGCTCGCGTTGTACGCGGTGCTGCCCACGGGCGTCGCGATGATGATGCCGTCGCCCAGGAACTCGGGCCCGTGGCCGTCGCCCAGGCAGAGCGCCAGCTCGATCATCCGGAAGGGCGGGCCCGCGGTGACCACCGCGTCGTTCACCGCCAGGCCCTCGTAGCGCGGCGCACCGTCGGCGCCGCGCACCGTGACGCGCAGCACCATGCGCTGCCGCACCGCGGGCCCGGGGCCCAGCACCTGCCCGGCGCGGGACTCGAATTCGGCCAGGCTGAACTCGGCCAGGAAGCCCAGCCGCCCGATGTTCACGCCGACCACGGGGATCGCGCGGTCGACCAGCTGCCGCAGCGCCGCCATGATCGTGCCGTCGCCGCCGACCACCACCGCGCGGTCGGCCTCGACCTCGGCGGGAATGGGCTCGTTGACGTCCAGCTCGGCCGCGATCTCGCCGTGGCGGCGCACGATCGCGCGGACGCGCTCCAGCACCTCGCCGGTTCCCTTCCGTGCACGGGCGGTCAGCAGCAGGACGCGCATCAGGCCACCATTCCCTTCGTCAGCCGCATGAACGCGGTCTCCAGGTTCACGGGCTCCTCGTGCATGGCCAGCAGCCGGAAGCCGCCGGTCACCAGGCGCGCGGGCAGGTCGCTCACCGGCGGCGGGTTCGCGGCGTCCAGCACCACGTCGATGCGCGGCCGCTGGCCCTCCAGCTGCACCACGGTCGCCTTGGCGATGCCCGGCGCCTTGGCCAGCATCTCGGCGGCTTCCTTGGCGCGGTCCTCGACCGTCACCTGCACCACCGTGCCGCTGCCAACCTTCTGCATGATGTCGCGCACGCCGCCGGCGTAGATCAGCTCGCCGCGCTCGATGATCGCCACCATGTTGCAGATGTCGGCCAGTTCGTGCAGGATGTGGCTGCTGATGATGATCGTCTTGCCCATGCGGCGCAGCTCCTTCAGGAGCTCGCGCATCTCGATGCGCGCGCGGGGGTCCAGGCCCGAGGCCGGCTCGTCCATCAGCAGCACCTTGGGGTCGTGCAGCAGCACGCGCGCCACGCTCAGGCGCTGCTGCATGCCGCGGCTCAGGCCGTTCACCTCGGCGTCGGCCTTGTAGCCGAGGTCCGTCAGCTCCAGCACGTCGCGGATGGCGCGCTCGCGCTTCTCGCCGTGGATCCCGTAGCACGCGGCGAAGAACTGCAGGTACTCGGTGACCAGCATGTCGTCGTACGCGCCCATGAAGTCGGGGACGTAGCCGATGACCGGCCGAATCAGCGGGTTCTGGTAGCCGACGGTCTTCCCGTCGATGCGCGCCTCGCCCCAGGTGGGCTTCAGCAGCGTCGCCAGGATCTTGATCGTGGTGGTCTTGCCCGCGCCGTTGGGACCGATGAAGCCGCAGCACGCGCCTTCCTCGATCTGCAGGTTGAGGTTGTTCAGCGCGACCAGCTCACCGTACTTCTTGGTGAGGTTGATCGTCTCGATCATCGGCATGGCGGGGATTGTAGGGCGCGGGGCGCCCGGCCCGCAGGGCTCACTGCCGCGCCGGGACCATCGCGCCGGGGTCGTCCGGCAGCGGGATCGCGACGCGCACCCAGGTGGTGCCGTCGGCCTCGGGCTCGCGTCCGTCGATCGTCAGGGGGAACGGCATGGGCAGGGGGCTCTTGCCCGTGTCCTGGATGCGCCCGATCACGATCACGCAGGGCGTCGCGAAGCGCGTGCCCAGGTCCAGGTTGCGGCCGAAGTCGCGCTGGAAACGCGCCGACGGCCCGCGCCAGCTCAGCGGGTTGGTGTCGGCCGTCGTGACGTACGCGGGGGGCGTCAGCATGCCGAACCACCACCGCATCTCGACCTGCTCGTTGGCGTCGAAGATCGCACCGGCGTCCACGTAGCCCAGCGTGCTCTGCGCGATCTTGCCGCGGAACGCGCGCGCCAGCTGCTGCGCGGCCGAGAGCGCGTCGTCCTTCCGCGCCGGCTGCGGCGCCACGCCGTCGGCGGTCTCGGCGGCGTACAGCGTGCGCGCCAGGTCGAGCGGCACGCGCGGCTCCCACGGCTTGTCCAGGCGGATCATGCGCGCGTACGAAGGCATTGCGCCCGAGGGCCGGATCGCGGGCGGCTGGCCTGCCGTGCGCCGGTCCTCGGGCCGGAACGGCGTGACGTGAACCAGCGTCACATCCGCCAGCGCGACGGGCAGTTCGTGCTGCAGCATGCCGGTCAGCAGGATCGTCGGGCCGCCCGCGGCGGTCCAGTCGATGCGCTGCTGCAGCGGGTGCGTGCGCAGCGGCGCGGGCAGCCCGTCCCACTGCGGCGGCGCGGCGCCCATCCACTGCGCGGCCAGCACCGTGGACGTGGCGCGGGAGGGCAGCTCGTACGAGCCCGGACTCGACTGCGGCACGTCGTACGCCTCGACGTCGGGGAATCCGGACGAGTTTCCCGCGGGCGGCGGGAACCAGCTCCACACCAGGTCCGGGCCCGCGGCGCCCTTCTCGGGCTGCAGCGCCACGCGGGCGCCGCCGTAGCCGGGCAGGGCGGCGCTCAGCCAGCTGGTGGCGCGCACGGTGCCGCGCTCGGCGGCGGGCACCCCCGGCCCGTCGATCCGGTCGATCACCGTCAGGTGCTGCACGCGTGCGGTCGTGAGCTCCGCCAGGCCGGTCGCGGCCCACGCGATCAGCGTCGCCGTCGCGGCCACCGCCACGAACGCCAGCCACGCGTACTGCGGGCGCTTCATCGCGCGCAGCACGAAGTAGCCCGCCGGTCCCGCCAGCACCCAGTACACCGCGAACGCGCCCATCAGTCCCAGCACGCCGCCCGCCGCGCGCGTGGGCAGCCCCACCAGGCTGTTGATCGTCGCGCCGCCGTCGGCGGGGATCTCGATCGTGTTGCGCAGGTCCAGCTTGTTCGCCGCCTCCAGCGCGTTCCAGTCCGCGGGCGAAGGCGTGTCCGCGCGCCGGCCCAGGATGCGGTTCCAGAAGATGTCCGACTGCGGGATGCCCTCCGCCGAGAGCGAGCGGCGGTCCAGGCCGTCGACGTCGATGCCCACGACCGTCACGAACCCGAAGCCGAACGCGCGGCGCACCGCGACGCATTCGCCGTCCAGCATGCCTTCGCGCGGCACCAGGTTGCCGGTGCGCGCGTCCACCGTGCAGGGCAGGCGCAGGAGCGGCTGCCAGGCGTCGCCCGTGGGCGGTGTGAAGGTCCAGATGGACGTGCGCGCCGCCGCGTTGCGCAGCTCGCGCGTCTTCGAGAGGATCGGCAGCAGGTCGGCCACCGGCACCGCGTCGCGGCGCAGCGCCTTCGCGGGCAGCGCCTCGGCCAGCGGGTTGCGCGCGCGTCCGCTCGCGACGCCCCACGGGTCGCCCGACTCGGGCAGCACGATCACCAGGTTCCCGCCGCGGCGCACCCAGTCGAGGAGCGCCCGCGCCTGGTCCGGCGCCAGGTTCTGCAGCGGCGCGTTGGTCCAGACCAGCGCTTCGTAGCTCGACAGCGCGTCCCAGCGGTCGGGCAGGCCGCCGGCGTCGATCCCGCGCGCGATCCGCGTGACCTCGTTCGCCGACGCGATGAAGCTCGCCTTCGGCGTCGGGGTCGAGATGCCGGCCAGCCCCGCGCGCCCGTCGCCCACCACGCCGACGAGCGACTCGTTCACCTCGACCGCCACCGGCGGCTCCTCGGCCGCCGCGCCGTCGATGCGCCGCTCGCCCAGGACGCGCGTCGCGCGCCCGTCCTCGACGCGCAGCACGCGCACCACGGAGACCAGCTCCGTGCACGACAGCGCGCTGGCCGAGACGATCGGCATCGTGCCGTTGATCCATCGCTCGACCGGCGCGCCCGGCGCCAGCGCGACGTCGCGCCCGTAGCGGGCCATGTCGCCGTCGGCGTTGCGCACGCTCCACTCGACGCGCGCCTGCACGGGCTCGGTCAGCGCGCTGGTCACGCGCACCAGGATCGCCGTCGGGTCGCCGGGACGCACGTGGCCGCCCACGCCCATCCGCACCAGCGCGATGTCCACGTCCGCCGCGTGCGCCGCGCAGGCCAGCAGCGCCACCGCCGCCAGCGCCAGCGCGCGGACCGCGGCCGATGCTCGTGCCCCCGCGCGGCTCATCGCGCCATGCGCCCGAATTCCGCCAGCATCGCCGCGTGGCTGCGGGCGCCGTTCTCGAAGCACTTCACCTCGAACTTCTCGTTGGGGCTGTGCACGCGGTCGTCGTCCAGGCCGAAGCCCACCAGGAGGCTGTCCACGCCCAGGATGCGCTGGATGCTGCCCACCGCCGGGATCGATCCGCCGGTGCCGATGAGCGGCGCATCGCGGTGGAACACCCCCTTGAGCGCCGCCTGCGCCGCGCGCACGTACGGGCTGTCGGCCTTCACGCCGATCGCCGCGTTGCGCCCGTGCGAGAGGATCTCGAGCGTGTAGCCCTCCGGCACGCGCGCCTGCAGGTGCTCGCACACCAGCCGGAAGACGCGCTCGGGATCCTGCCCGGGCACCAGCCGGCAGCTCAGCTTCACGCTCGCCTTCGACGCGATCACCGTCTTCGCGCCCACGCCCGTGTAGCCGCCCACGATGCCGTTGCAGTCGCACGTCGGCCGGCTCCAGGTGCGCTCGAGCACGCTGCGGCCCGGTTCGCCCCAGCCATGCTTCACGCCGGCGCCGCCCAGGAACTCGGCCTCGTCGAAGCCCAGCCGCTTCCAGCTCTCCAGCACCTGCGGCGCGGGGTCCACGATGCCGTCGTAGAAGCCCTTCACCGCGACGCGGCCCTGTTCGTCGTGCAGCGACGCGACCATCGACGCCAGCGCGTTGATCGGGTTGCGCAGGCTGCCGCCGTACATGCCGCTGTGCAGGTCGTGCGAGGGACCCGTCAGGATCGCCTCCAGGTAGCACAGGCCGCGCAGGCTGGTCGTGATCGCGGGCGTGTCGATGTCCCACATGCCGGTGTCGCTGACCACCGCCACGTCGCAGGCCAGTTCCTTGATGTACGACTGCATGAAGGGCTCCAGGCTCTCGCTGCCGGATTCCTCCTCGCCCTCCAGCATGACGGTGACGGGGCAGGGCGGCCCGCCCGCGGCGCGGTGCCAGGCGCGGAACGCCTCGATGAACATCATCACCTGTCCCTTGTCGTCCACGGCGCCGCGCGCCACGACGCGCTTGCCGTGCGGGCCGTCGACGACCTGCGGCTCGAACGGCGGGCTGTTCCAGAGCTCCAGCGGATCGGCCGGCTGGACGTCGTAGTGGCCGTAGTACAGGACGCGCGGCGCGTCGCTGCCGCCGGTGCCGGGGTGGTGCGCCAGAACCATGGGGTGGCCGTGCGTCTTCACGCTGGTGGCGTTGAACCCCATCGTGCGCAGGTCGGCCACCAGCCAGTCGGCGGCGCGGGCCACGTCGGCCTTGTGCGCGGGGTCGGTGCTGATGCTGGGGATGCGCAGCAGGTCGCAGAGTCGCTGCAGGGCGGCGGGGCGGTCGGCGTCGAGCGCGGCCAGGACGGATGGCAGTTCGGTCGGCATGGACGCAGGGTACGCCCGCGCCGCGTCACGGTGCGTGTCAGCCGCGGGCCAGGAGCAGCGGCACGACCACCGCCGCCAGCGCCACCAGCGCGATCGCGCCCACGACCACCAGCCAGCGCGTCGCCGCGGCGTCGGTCCGCGCGGCCGCCAGCGCGTCGGCCGGCGGGTCCTGCGCAGGCAGGGCGTCCAGGCCCTCCATCTCGGCGTAGCTGCGGGGCGGGCGGGCCTGCAGGTCGCAGCCGCACCGCGGGCATTCGTGCACCTGCGTGGCCGTGATCGCGTCCGCGGCCAGGCCGCAACCCACGCACCGCCGGCGGGCGTGGCGATGGGGAACGGCGATGGTCCGGTGCACGGCGCTCATCCACCGCTACAGTAGCCCCGGTTCCGCGCGGTGCCCACCAATGGCCGACGGAATCGCTCCCCGAAACGCCCCCATGCTGTCGTCCCCCACCGACTGGATCGCCCACCTCCGCGCCTGCGCCCCGGGCGAGGGCCTTTCGCCGCTCACGGGCTTGCCTCCGGCCGTCCTGGAAGGACCGGGAATCGATGGCCTGCTCTGGCGCGCCACGGCCGACCCCGTGCTTGCCGACGCCGCCGACGCCGCCCTGACCGCCCGCCCCGGGGGCTCGTTGGTCGACCAAGGCCGCTTCCGCACGCTCGAGGTCTGGACCGAGTGCGAGCTCTCGGCGCTGCACGCGCTCTGGCGCCTGTGCCGCGTGTCCCCGACGCCGGCCCGCCGTGGGCGCCTGGCCGAACTGTGCGCCTGGCACCTGGAACACACCCAGCCCGACAACGCGACCAACCGGCCGTGGGCGCTCCACGTCTTCGCCTTGGCCGCGGGTCCCGAGAACCAGCTCTACGCCGAGACGCTGCTGCTGAACTTCGAGGCGTCCTCGGCCCGCAGCGAGCCGCTCTCGCGTTGGATCCTGCGCGACGCGGCGCACGAGATCGAGCTCGCGGCGCGCTGACGCCGCGCGCACGCGCAGCCCCGGTTTCGTAGCATCCACGTCGTGGATCACTCGAAGCGCATCGCCCATTCCTCCCTGGTGCCCGCCTCGCGGTTCGCGTGGATGGCCGGGGCCCTCTCCACGGCCGCGCAGCCCGCGCGCCTGGCGGTCGGCCTGGTCGTCGCGCTGCTCGTCTTCGTGCCGGGCCTCACGTGGGACGCCGCCGTCGGCGCCCGCATCGACCCGCCAGGCCTGCTGGCCGAGCCGTGGGACGACATCGAGCAGGCCGAGGCGCAGCACACGCTTCGTACCATCGCCTCGAAGCTGGTGCCCGAGCTCGACTTCGAATCCGCGCGCGTCCCCGCCGGCGACCTGGTCGCCGCGCTCGACGCCCGTGCTGCCGAACTCGGCGCCGACCCGCAGGCGCCGCGCTACGCGTCGGCCGCCCGCGCCGCGCGCGAACTGCTGCCGCTCGGCTCGTTCCGCGCGATCGTCAACGCCGAATCCGCCGCCGCCGGCGCTGCGGTCGATGGCGTCCTCTCCGCATCGCCCCGCGCGATCGTCGATGGTGTCCGCGCGGCCTTCGTGACCGCGCCCGTCGCACTCGTCGCGCGCGACCCCGTCTTCGCCGCCGTGCTCGCGCTCTGGATGGCGATCGTGGGCGGCGTCGGGCTGGGCGCCCTCGGGCGCATGGAGGCGGTGCAGGTTGCGGGTCGCACGCCGCTCGACGCGCGCGGCGCGTTCGCCTTCGCCGCCGAGCGCTGGTCCTCGGTCGCGCTGTCGTGGGGTGTTCCGCTGGCATTCGCCGCCGTGCTGGTCCTGGCGTGCGCCGCGTTCGGCGCGCTCTTCCGCACCGACGCCGGGAGCTGGCTGGGAGGCGTCCTCTACGTGCTGCCACTCTCGGTGGGTGCGCTCGCGGGCCTGATGCTGCTGGTGGCCGCGCTCGGTGCGCCGCTCTCGCCCGCCGGCGTGGCCTGCGACGGGCTGGAATCGCTCGACGCCTCGCAGCGCGGGGCCATCTATTTCCTGGCGCGCCCGCTCCTCTGGGTGCTGGCGCTCGCCGCCGCCGTCGCGATCGGTGCCATCGGCATCACGTTCCTCCGCATCGCTGGCTGGGCGATCAGCTCGGTGCCCGCCTTCGCCGTGGAGCTCGGCTCCGCCGATCGCGCGCCGTCCGCGGCGCTGACGGTCGTCCCCGGCGCCATGGAACTGCCGCACGGCGGCCCGGCACTGGCGGTCTGGGCGTGGGTGCATCTCCTCGGTCTGACGGTGGTGGGCGCGTGCGTCTCGCTGGCCGCCGGCCTGGTGGTGCGCACCTACCTGCTGCTGCGCGAAGCCTGCGACGGCCAGCCCGTCGACGAGGTCTGGCCCTACGACCGCCCGGCCGATGCCGACCACGAGGTCCCGGCCCCCATCCGGTGAACGTCGTCCGCGACCGCATCGCGCGCCGTGCCGCGGCGCTGATGGCCGCCGGCGCGCCCGACGTCGACGCGGCCATCCACCAGGCCGCGCATCAACTGGGTTTCACGCGCGGCGCGCCGCTGCCGACGGCAGGGGAGGTGCGCCGCCACCTGCAGGGCATGGCGCAGGAATCGCTGGGCGACGCGGGCTACCGCGCCTGGGTGTCCGAGCACCACGCGCTGGCCGCGCACGTGATGGACCTGCTCGAGCGCGCGTTCGCGGGCCGGACGCTCCTGGCCGGCCGCGCCGCACGCGGGCAGTTCGACGGCGGTGCATCGATCCACGTCCGCCTCTACTCGCGCGCACCGCTCCACGCGATCGCGCAGGCGATGGTCGACGCCGGCTTCGAGGAGCCCGCGTTCGAGACGATCGACACCCGCCACGGGCGCGCGAACCGCCTGCGCATCGATCACGAGGGAACGGAGCTCGCCATCACGCGCTGCCTGCCCGAGTGGTGGGCGGACCGCGAGTCCGACCTGGTCACCGGGCGACGCACCGCGACGCTCGACCTGGAAGCCGTCCGGGCGCTGGGCCCGGAGGGGCTCAGCCCAGACCGCCCTTGAGCTCGCGGGCGCCGGCGAACTTGGCGCGCAGCTTGCGCATCACGGGGTCGTCTGCGCGCATCGGCACGGCAGCGGGGGCGTCCTTGCGGTCGCCGCGCTCGGGGCGCTGCGGGGCCATCGGGCGCTCCAGCAAAGCCTTGCGGCTCAGGGAGATGCGCTTCTTGTCCAGGTCCACCGAAAGGACCTTGCACTGGATGATCTCGCCTTGGCGCAGCACCTTGCCCGGGTGCTCGATGCGCTCGTGCGCGATCTCGCTGACGTGCACCAGGCCTTCGACGCCGGGGGCGACCTCGACGAACGCGCCGAACTCCATGAGCTTCGTGACGCGGCCGGTGACCTCGGCGCCCGCGACGATCGCGCTCATCGCGCCGATCGCCGGGTCGGCCATCACCTGCTTGCGGCCCAGCGCGATCTTCGGCGGGTTCGCCTCGCGGTCGATGCGCAGCACGCGCACCTCGACCACGTCGCCCACCTTGACCACGTCGCTGGGGTCCTTGATGCGCTCGTGCGCCAGGTCGCCCACGTGGATCAGGCCATCGACGCCGCCGATGTCGGCGAACGCGCCGTACTGCATCACGCTCGTGATCGTCGCCGTGCGGGTCTGGCCCACCTCGAGCGTGCCCAGGATCGTGTCGCGCATCCGCGCACGCTCCTCGAGCAGGCACGCCTTGCGGCTGACCACCATCCGGCCCTTTTCCTTGCGGATTTCAAGGATTTTCACGGGGAACTTCTCGCCCAGCAGCACCGAGATGTCGGCCAGGTGGCGGATGTCGACCTGGCTGGCCGGCATGAACGCCTTGTGGTGCGAGATCTCCATGTCCAGGCCGCCCTTGTTCATCCCGACGCAGCGGCCCTCGACCACCATGCCCTCGGCAAGGTTGTCCCAGTCGGCCTTCTGCGTGGCGCCCTTGCGGCTGACCACCCACAGCTGCTCGTAGGGGTCGAAGCGCTCCTCGACGAACTCGTACGCCTCGCCGGACTTCGGCTCCTGCTCGAACTGGGCCAGCGGGCAGACGCCCTGGCGCTTGGGATCGAATTCGATGAACACCTCGCCGTTGTGCACGCGGATCACGGTGCCGGTGCGCAGCTGGCGCTCGCCGCGGACCTGGACGTGGCCGCGGCCGCCGCCGCCGCCCGTCGCGTCCATCATGTCCTCGATCCGCATGCCGCCCAGGGCCTCGTCGATCTCGCGCATGAGCTCGGCGTCGAGTGCGCCGCGGTCGGCGGGGGAGGGGGCGGGGGCGTTCGGGTCGTTGGGCTGGTTCATCGGGTCCATGGGTGGGCCTGCGGGGGTTGCGCGTGCGTCCGGACCGTACGTGGTCCGAAGGGTCGGATCGTACCCGGACTCCCGAGCGGTCGGGATTGCGGAACCCCGGTGGCACGGCGCCGCGAATGACTTCCCGGACACCCGCCCCGCCGGGCAGAAGGTCCGAGATTGTCTATGATCGCGCGGCTTCCGTCCCGACCGGTCGGAAGGCAACGAGCCACACCAACAGGAGCCCTGGTTCACATGGCAAAGGCAAAGGCTGCTTGGGGCATCGAAATCGGAAGCGCCGCCATCAAGGCGATCCGCCTCGAGCGCGACGGCAGCGACGTCCGCGTCGCCGATTTCGTCGTCATCCCCCACCCCAAGGTCCTGACCACCCCGGACCTGAACATCGAGGAGATGCTGCGCATCTCGCTGGGCGCGTTCATGACCCAGAAGACCCTCGAGGGCGCCATCGTCGTCCTGAGCGTCCCGGGCAACGAGGGCCTGGCCCGCTTCGCCAAGCTCCCTCCCATCCCGAAGAAGGCCGTCCCCCAGACGGTCATGTTCGAGGCCCGCCAGCAGATCCCGTTCCCGCTCGAGGAAGTCGAGTGGGATTATCACCTCTTCGCCTCGGACGATTCGCCCGAGCTCGAGGTCGGCATCTTCGCCATCCTGAAGGAGAAGATCGCCCAGCGCCTGTCGCTCTACAAGGAGCTTGGCCTGCGGCCGTCCGCCATGACCCTGGGCCCCATCGCGGTCTTCAACGCGATGGTCTTCGACCGCGACCTGGACCAGGGCGGCAAGCCCGTCATGGCGTTCCTGGACATCGGGACCCGTTCGTCCGACCTGGTCGTGATCGAGGAAGGCCGCGCCTGGATCCGCACCTTCCCGATCGGCGGCCACCACTTCACGGAAGCCATTGCCAGCGCGTTCAGCGTGCCCTACGGCAAGGCCGACCGCCTGAAGGCGGAGGCCGCGACCCACAAGTACGCGAAGCAGCTGATGCACGCCATGCGCCCGGTGTTCGACGATCTGCTGCAGGAGGTGCAGCGCTCGATCGGCCACTACGGAAGCCTGCACCCCGACAAGCCGATCGAGCGCATCGTCGGCCTGGGCAGCACGTTCCGCATCCCAGGCCTGCGCAAGTTCCTCAGCGACCAGCTGGGCACCGACATCCGCCGGCTCGAGGAGTTCGAGAAGATCAAGGTCGAGGGCAGCGCGGCCAGCGATTTCGCGGCCGCGGCGATGAACCTCACCACCGCGGTCGGCCTGGCGCTCCAGGGCCTGGGCTACGGCGAGATCGGCATCAACCTCTCGCCGGTCGGCAACCTGCGCGAGCAGGTGTGGGCGAAGAAGTCCAAGTGGTTCATCGCGGCCGGCGCGCTCATGACGGCCGGTGCGGCGCTCCTCTTCTGGCGCCCGGGCGGCGCCGTCGCGACCGATGCGCCGGCGATCGTGCGCATCGTGAAGCAGGAGGGCGAGTCCGCCAAGAAGAAGTTCGAGGAGGCGAAGGCCGCCGCGGACCTCGGCGCCCGCGCGAACAACATGATCTTCCTGCTGGACGACCGCGAGGTCTGGCCGTGGATCACCGCCGACGCCCACGCGGCGATCGCGACCGCCGGGACGCAGCCCGAGCTGCTGGCCGACTTCGACCCGACCAAGCCGCCGCTCGAGGTCGAGAAGTGGAACACCGTGGAGCTCGAGAACCTCACGGGCGTCTACAAGTTCGTGAACGCGCAGCCCAAGTCCAAGCGCACCATCGAGGTGACCATGCGCTGCGTGGTCCCGCGCGACGAGCGCGGCTCGAAGGCGTTCGTCACCCGCACCATCCTGGACTGGCTGGCGAAGAACGCCGACCGCAAGGAGGCGCCGTACGTGATCGTGGTGCCGCAGACCGGCATCTCGGCGACGTTCGCGCCGCTGAACGGTTCCAGCGCGGCGCCCGGCACCGCGGCGAGCACTGGTTCGGGCGGTGGGGCCGAGGAGCAGCAACCCGAGGAGTCGGCCGCCGCGGTTCAGGGCGCCGGCACCATGAAGCGCGCCGGCAACGCCAGCGGATCCATCAACGTCGGCAAGGGCGGCATGCTCGGCGGCGCAGGCTTCAGCGGCAACACCGGCGGTGATGCCGCGACGCCCGAAGCCACCGGCGACCAAGGCGGCGCGGCGGCGGCCAAGAAGAAGGCTGAACGCAAGACCATCGCGTCGGCCGCGGCCGAGCCCGTCAACATCGACCAGGATGCGGCGATCCCGCCGCGCCCGAACCCGCTCGCCGGCAAGCCGGCGACGCAGGTCACGATCAAGTTCACCATCGAGCTCCGCGACCCGGTCGGCCGTGACCTCGCGGTGCCCGTCGCGCCGGGCGCCGAAGGTGCGCCCACCGAAGGCGAGAACCCGGAAGGAGAGGCCCAGTGAGTTCCCTCGGAGAGTCCATCCAGAAGTTCCGTGAGAAGCTCCAGTCCCTCGGCAAGAAGGGTGGCGACTCGGGTGGTGGTGGCGGCGGTGGCGCTGGCAAGTTCGACGCCAAGGCCGCGGTTGCCTGGATGAAGGCCAACCCCGCGATCGTCGCGTCGGTCGCTGTCATGGTGCTCGCGCCGGCCGTCGCGTGGTGGTTCGCCTCCGACATCCATGCCGCGGCGGACAAGGCCGCCGAGACGCGTGCCAAGGAGATGGACGCCCTCGAGAAGCTCGAGAAGACGCCCGTCGAGATCGCGCTGCCGGGCCGTGCGCCCGAGCAGCAGACCGGCGTCGTCACCCCGAAGATGGTCGCGGCGTACGAGGAGCTCGCAGGCAAGCTGCGCGCCGACTCGGTGCAGGTCCAGAAGGCCGCGCTCGAGCACAACCGCGCCGGCCGCACCAAGCTGCTCGCCAGCGTCGACGTCACCAAGGAGAACGCGCTCGAGCTCGCGGACCACGTCTACGACGCCATCGAGTCCCATGAGAAGGCGATGTTCGCCGAGCTGCGCATCGGCGGCCCCGTCGCCGATTCGTCGCTGGTCGAGCAGCTCCAGCGCCGCCAGGACCAGTTCATCGCCGGCGAGAAGAAGAACGACCGCAAGTCGCTCAACGAGGAGCAGATCGGCCGCCTGCGCGACGCGCTCCGCGAGAAGCGCCTGCAGATCTACGCGGATCGCGCCGCCAATGTCTCGTTCTACGGCGACATGGGCGCACTCGGCCTGCCGTCCGGTTCGGCCGAGGCCGGTTCGGCGACCTCGCCGAACTTCTCGGCGCGCCTCTTCCTGTGGCAGTGGCGCACGTGGATCATCGACGACATCCTGCGCGCCCTTGCCGCCGCGAACAAGCCGTATCGCAGCGTCGTCGACGCGCCGGTCAAGCGGCTCGTGTCGATCAACGTGGCCGAGGAGCCGCTCCCTGCGCCCGCGGCCCCCGGCACCCCGGCGCCCGAGGGCGCGCCGCCCGCCGACGCGGTCCCCGCCCCTGCGGCGCCGATCCCCGCGATCGATCCGAAGGCGCCGGTCACCTACGACTTCCGCCGCAGCTTCACGGGCCTGTCGTCGAATTCGCTCTACGACGTCCGGCGGGCGACGGTCAACCTGGTCGTCGCGACGACCATGCTGCCCGAGGTGCTGGACGCGATCGCGAAGCAGAACTTCATGACCGTCGTCTCCGTCGCGGTCCGCCCGGCCGATGCGTTCGCCGCGGTGGACGACGGTTACGTCTACGGCGCGGCCCCGGTTTCCGATGTCCGGCTCGTCATCGAGAGCATCTGGCTGCGCGAGTGGACCGGCAAGCTGATGCCGGCCGAGCTCCAGGCCATCAAGGGCACCAACGGGCACACCACCGAGGACCCGCCGCCGGCGGCGCCCGCGGATCCCGCCGCCGCCCCGTCCACCTGAACCGTCCCACCGTCCAACAGGAACACCGAAGATGAAGCTCAAGGGAATCAACGCGTTCGAGCAGCACGTCGAGAAGATCGTGCTTGGTGTCGCGGTGCTCGGGGTTGCCGGCATCGCGGCCTGGCAGTTCCTCAGCGCGCCGTCGTTCAAGGTTGGGCGCGAGAACGCCGCGCCCGCCGACGTCGACCGCCTGCTCGACCGCAAGGCGCAGGCGTTGCAGACGCAGCTCCGCGGCGACAGCACCGTCAAGATCCCGACCGACGACGTCCCCCTGGCGGGTGCGGCGTTCTCCGAGCGGATGTCCAAGCCCGTCAGTCCGGTGCGCTCCTACCCGCGTGCCTCGCCCAGCTTCAACGGCATGCTGGTCAAGAGCGCGGGCGCCGCGGCGGACGTTTGGTACCACGAGGCCAAGTTTGGCCCGCTTGCCATGCTCACGGTCGACCAGACCGCCGACGCGCTGACCCAGGACTCCGCAAAGGCGGCCGCCGAGGTCTCGCCCGCGGTGAAGGCCGAGTTCGGCACGATCGACGGCCCGAAGGACGTCGTCTGGACGACCCCGGTCGCGCGCATCGACCTCAAGGCGATCCGCGATGAACTGAAGCGGACCGAGCCGAATGCCCAGCCGCCGCGCGTGCAGGTTCCCGGCGTCTGGTACCAGGAGACCGCGTTCATCGTGGACGTCGCCTTCGAGCGCCAGGAGCGCAAGGCCGACGGGTCGTGGACCGATCCGGTCGAGATCCCCGTGTTCTCGCCGCGAGACGAGGAACTGGCGTTCCGGTCGCGCATCGCGTCGGCATCGGCCGAGCTGCAGGAGGACGTCTTCTCCACGCTGGGCAGCACCGAGAAGCAGCTGTCGATCCTGCAGCCCCCGTTCTACGAGACGGTGAACGGGGCCTTCGTCGCCCCGACGCTGGCCGCCGGCGACGCGTCCGACGCCGCGGCAGCCGCCGATGACGGTGGGGCCGCCCGCAAGCGGATGCAGTGGCGTACACAGCTCGACCAGAAGCAGCGCTCGGCGGATGCCCTTCGCGGCGACATCGCGAAGCTGGGTGGTCCGTGGGACGAGGCGCAGGAGAAGAAGCTCGAGGAAGAGCGCAAGCGCGAAGAGGCCGAGCGCAAGGGGAGTTCGGGTGGCGGCTCGTCCGGCGGCAAGTCGGGCGGCGGAGGTGGCCTGGGTGGCGCCATGAAGAAGGGCGACACCGACGTCAAGGGCGAGGCCGAGCGCGAGCGCGATGCCAAGCGGAACCGCATGCTCCGCATCGCCAAGACCAAGCAGCTGAAGAAGCTTGACGGCGAGATCGCCGTGCTGGAGAAGCAGTTGGGCGATGCCCCGTCGGCCGGCGCCAAGAAGTCGCTGCCCTCGCTTGCGTCGATGGAAGAGGCCGTCGTCTGGGGCCATGACCTGGAGGTCAGGCCGGGCGGGACCTACCGGTACCGCTGCGTGGCGCGCCTCTACAACCCGCTCTTCGGCAAGGGCAACCAGCTGGTGAAGGAGCAGGCGGGCAACGCCGCCGCGTTCGCCCTTGCCACCGAGAAGAGTGCCTGGTCCAGCGAGGTCACCGTCTCGCCGCGCGTCCGCTTCTTCGTGACCCGCGCCACGGTCGGTGACGGAGCGCTGCAGGGCGGCACCGCGCAGGTCGAGGTCTATCGCTTCGTCGAGGGACGCTGGCGCCGATCGGAGGTCACCGCGCAGCCGGGCGACCGCATCGGACGCGTCGACAGCCGCGCAACCGGCAAGGACATCGACTTCGCCACGCAGTTCTTCCTGGTGGACGTGGTCGATGACCTGGAGTCGAAGGGCAAGTCGGGATCCGAACGGCGGCCTGGTGTCGCCGTGGTGCGTTCGCTCGATGGCGACGAGGTGCAGGTTCGCATGCCGCTGCGCGAACTCGAAGACGCCGAACGGCGTCGCCTCCATGACCAGATCGACACGACCGCCGCCAGCAAGGGCAGCGACGCATCCGACGGCAAGTCGGGTGATGGCAAGCCGCCGCAGGGCGGGGGCAAGGCGCCCGGTGGCAGCGGCAAGCCGGGCGCCTGAGCCGACCCACGATCAACCCAACTGCAATTCCGCTGCGCGCCGCCCAATCGGGCGGCGCGCAGTCGTTCTGGCGCGGGGCGCCGCGGCGGTTCGATGTGGACAACTTGTCAAAGACAGTGTGGGGGTGCGCCGGGGAGTTCCGGAAATACCCGCGAAGATCATGCGCGGACGGGGCCTATTTGGCTTGTGCGCGGATCAACCCCCCAATAATCCAAATCTGCACTTTTCTCTCATCCCAACGCACTCCACCCCCTTGACGGCAGGGGAGATGTCGTTACCATTTGCGATCCCTCACCAGCCCGCGTGGTTTGGGTTCTTTGACAAGTGAAGCGATGGTCGCGTGTCCCGGATCGTCGTCCGACGCAGGCTCTGCCTGCGTGCGGCGAACGACCGTGGACAGCAATAGCAATGTATGAACCGAGAACGATCTCGAGATACATCGAGCTGCCCGCTCGCGTGAGGAGTTTGACGCGAACGTGGCCGTCGGAGCTTGCAAAATCCGACGTGGCATGCACAGCCTTCCCAAGGCACCCGAAAGGGTCCGTGGAGGGGGTCAGGTAGGCATGGCCAAGCCTCAAAGGGCACATGATGGATGCCTTGGCATTGAGAGGCGATGAAGGACGTAAGAACCTGCGATAAGCCGAGAGGAGCCGGTAACTAGGCTGTGATCCTCGGATCTCCGAATGGGGCAACCCCACCGAATGGTGACTCCGGCCTGAATGTATAGGGCCGGTAGAGCGAACGCAGCGAACTGAAACATCTCAGTAGCTGCAGGAAAGGAAAGCAACAGCGACTCCGCAAGTAGCGCCGAGCGAACGCGGATCTAAGCGGGAAACGTACGAACGACCTGGAAAGGTCGACCACAGAAGGTGATAGTCCTGTACGACGGGAACCGTGAATGGCTTCAAGTAGAGTCAGGCTCGAGAAACCTGGCTTGAACATGGGGGGACCACCCTCCAAGCCTGAGTACTACTCAATGACCGATAGTGAACCAGTAAGGCGACT
>JBEIFT010000021.1:0-19661 GCA_040382255.1 Phycisphaeraceae bacterium | reverse complement strand
TGGGTGCAGCCGGACGCCAACGCCGGGATCCGCGCGCTCGGCCGCGCGTGCGACGCGCCGTTCACCGCCCGCGAGCGCTTCTTCCTGAAGAGCTGGCTCGACAAGAACGACATCCACCTGGTGGTCATCGGCCCCGAGGGACCGCTGTCCGAGGGCCTGGCCGACGAGCTGGCCGCGCCCCACCGCCGCGTCTTCGGCCCCACCAAGGACGGCGCACGCCTGGAGTTCGACAAGTCCTTCGCGAAGCAGGTGATGCGCCAGGCGAACGTCCCGACCGCCGACGGCCGCAGCTTCACCAACTACGAGGCCGCGCGCGCCTACGTCGACGCCCGCGACATCCCGCTGGTCATCAAGGCGTCCGGCCTGTGCGCCGGCAAGGGCGTCGTGGTCTGCTCGAACCACCGCGAGGCGTCCGCCGCGCTGGATCGCATCATGAAGTCGCGCGAATTCGGCGATGCCGGGGCCACCGTCGTCATCGAGGAGCGCCTGGTCGGCCAGGAGATGAGCGTCCTGGCGCTGCTGGACGGTCGCTCGATCACCGTGCTGGACCCCTGCCAGGACCACAAGCAGGTGGGCGAGGGCGACACCGGCCCCAACACGGGCGGCATGGGCTCCTACTGCCCCACCCCGCTCGCCACCGAGACGGCCATGGCCGAGATCACCCGCGAGGTGCTGGTGCCCATGGCCGATGCCCTGCACCGCGACGGGATCACCTTCCGCGGCGTCCTGTACGCCGGCATGATGCTGACCCCCGGCGGGCCGAAGGTCCTGGAGTTCAACACCCGTTTCGGCGACCCCGAGACGCAGCCGCTGATGGCCCGCCTGCGGGGCGACCTGGTGGACATCCTCTGGAAGACCGCCGGCGGCGAGCTGGACCAGGCCGAGGTCGATTTCGACCCCCGGTGCGCCTGCTGCGTCGTCGTCTGCAGCGAGGGGTACCCAGGCGACGTCCGCAAGGGCCAGCCGATCGAGGGCATCGAGGCGGCCGAGGCCTGCGGCGGGCCCGACGAGCAGGTGGTGGTGTTCCATGCAGGAACCGCCACCGATCCTGAAGGAAAGCTGGTCACGGCGGGCGGCCGCGTGCTGGGGGTCACGGCCCTGGCGGCCGATCTCCGGCGCGCCCAGGCACTGGCCAACGAGGCTGCCGCGCGCATCCGGTTCCCGGGGGCGTTCTTCCGCCGGGATATCGGGCACCGGGTGCTTGGGGCGCCGGCCGCGGTTGCCCACCGGGACTGAGGCCTCCGCCGGACGCCACCACCCCGGCCGCAGGTTTCCGGCCGCCTGCGGTTGTCGCCGCAACTACGGCCAAGTAACTTCCGTATCTGCTCTGTAGACGACCGCGGAGGCGCCTCCGCGGCCCTGTCAGTGCATGTGCATCGGCGCGCTGCGATGGAACGCAGCGCTTGGAGAGTTGAACCAATGATCATCCGCCTCGCTTCGACCGTCGTGCTCGCAGGTGTGGTCGGTGGCCTCCTGGCCGCCACCCCGATCGGCGGCACCGGCACCGCCGGCACGGTCTCGGTCTCCGCGGCCCGCTCGGTTGCGACCACCCCCGCGACCGCTGCCCCCGCCCCGACCGAGGTCGCCAAGGGCGATGTGAACCCGGGCCAGGCGCTCGAGCCGCGCGTGCCCTTCAACAAGGTGCCCAGCGAGAGCATCCAGCTGCCCGTCGATTCGGTCAGCGGCCGCCCGATGTGGACCGGCCGCCTCGGCGTCAAGTTCCGCGACGAACTGCGCATCCGCGCCGACCGCACGCCGAGCGACTTCGCCCGCGGCGCCGATGGTCGCCCGGTGAAGGCCGTCTCCGACACGCTCCGCACGTTCGGCGGCAGCATCCGCCAGATGATCAACCGCACGCCCCAGGACCTCGCCGCCCTCGAAGCGCGCGCTGCGGGCAAGTCCGGCCAGGCGCAGGCCGACCTTGCCTCGATGGTCTGGGTGGACGTGCTGCCCGAGCGGCTGCTGGACGCGGCGCGCGCGTTCAACAGCCTGGACATCGTGGAGTGGGTGAACATCGAGCGGATCGTGCTGCCCGACGGCACCGACAGCCAGGCCGAGCAGAAGGGCTGCGGCGCAAACGGCCCGAACGACGGAATCGGCATCACCAACTGCTACACGGCCTCGCCCGACAGCCGTTGCTCGACCCTCGGCGGCGGCCCCGGCTGCAACGACCCGGGCGCGTGCTCGAACGACCCGCAGGGCCCGCAGTGCCGCTACGGTTGCAACAACATCAACTGCTGCGAGACCGTCGCCGACCTCCTGCCGAACTGCTCCGACGAGGGCCAGGCCCAGGGCTGGGATGCGCTGTGCGCGACCTACGCGAACATCCTCTGCCAAGGCACCGTCTACGACACCAACCCCCCGACGCAGGGTGACGGCCCGTCCTCGTCGACCCCGTCGACCCCCAGCAGCTACAAGTTCGACCCGTGCTTCGCGATGCGCGGCCCGTTCGACTTCGCGATGAGCTCCGACATCCTGATCCAGGGCGCGGTCGTGACCCCCGCCGGCGTCCAGACGGTGCCGAGCCAGCTGCTCACCTACACGACGGACAACACCGGTGCCTACGTCGACGGCAGCGCGGCGTTCATCGCCTACCCCAACAACCTGGTCACCGACGAGGCCAACCCGACGACCGACGTGCCGCAGCAGGCCCTGCCCGACCCGAGCCTTGAGGGCGCGTACCTCTCGCTCTCCGCGGGCTGCTTCTCCGACCACTCGTTCGGCGGCTGCAACCAGGTGTCGTGCTGCGTCTACGTCTGCCGCACTGACCCGTCGTGCTGCGTCGTGCAGTGGGATGCCAACTGCATCGACCTGGCCCAGAACGCTCCGGCCGGGGTGCTCTTCCCCTCGCCCTGCACCGGCCAGGAACTGCCCTCCGGCAGCTTCCCGCCCGCCGGCGCGACCCCGCTCCTGACCGCCGGTCGCGTCGACCTCGGCGGCGGCAGCTTCGGCAATGCCCGCGGCTACCAGAACTACACGCTCGCGACGCCGATCCTCGGGCCCTTCGACCCGCTGCCCGTGGGCCAGACCTACCCCGTGCAGCCCCCGACCGTGAACGCCAGCAATCCGCTCACGCCGGATCCGCTGCGCCTCGACCCGAACTCGAGCCTGGGAACGCTCGCGGTCATCAACAGCGGCTTCCGCGGCGCCGGCCTCGACCTGCAGGGCTATGACCAGATCGTCACCCAGCTGGGCATCAACCCCACCACCAAGGCGCACGGCAACGGCATCACGGTGGCGGTCATCGAGCACGCGGCCTACGTCAACCACGAAGACCTCGTGAACCGCACGACGGGCGAGTCCGGCCAGACGCAGGTGCTGGTCATCTCCGACCCGATCGACCCGAACCACGGCACCGCCGTGCTCGGCGTCATCGGCGCCGAGGACAACACGATCGGCGTCACCGGCATCGCCGAGGGCGCCCTGATGCGCTTCTACCCGATCGTCAGCCGCGAGGAAGGCAGCCGCCTGTACAACGCGCTGACCAACGCGATCATCGACCTGAACGAAGGCGATGTCGTCAACATGTCGATCGGCCTGGGCGGCGGCAACACGATCGTCTCCGACCCCACCGTGTTCACGCTCGTCCAGGTCGGCACCGCCGCAGGCATCACCTTCGTGGCCTCGGCCGGCAACAGCGCCAGCCCGGTCGTCACGGCGCCTGCGGGCGTCGAAGGCGCCGACAGCGGTGCGATCATCGTCGGTGCCTGCTGGCCCGGCTTCCAGGTCGGCCAGCTGACCGACACCGTCTCGCGACCCGGCCCGGTGATCGGCTTCAACTACTGCCGCCTCAACTTCTCGAACTTCACCGATCCCGAAGCGCAGGCTCCCGCCGGCCAGGTGCACATGAGCGCCTGGGGCACCGGCGTGACCAGCACGGGCTACGGCGACCTGTTCAACGGGACCAACGTGAGCAGCGACCCGCTCCAGGTGAACAAGCTGCGCTCGTACACGGCGGCGTTCAACGGCACCAGCTCGGCGGCCCCGATCATCTCGGGCTTCTGCGCCCGCATGCAGAGCTTCTCGAACGCGTACTTCGGCGTGCCCCTGCCGCCGACGGCGCTGCGCGGGGTGCTGGCGAACAACGTCAACCGCCAGTGCGGCATCGACTACGCCTCGCCGCAGTTCCCGGGCTACCCCGAGGGCGGCACCCCGTGGGCCGGCGACATCGTCCCGATCGGCCAGGGCGGCCAGCTGGCGAGGATCGGCGGCTTCCCGCGCGCCAAGACGTGCGTGTCGGGCGCGGTCGCCAACACCTACGGCGCAACCCCGACGCAGTGGGAGATCATCACCGGCACCTACATGGAGGGCAGCCGCTTCTCGATCCGCCAGAGGGACCTCAACTTCCTGCGCATCAACTCGGTGCGCAAGAACGCCGGCCGCATCGGCCAGGGCTACGGCCCCGGCATCATCTACCCGCTCACGGGCTACACGACCGACGTGCAGGTCACGCTGGACACCGTCCAGCAGCCCAGCGCGATCTCGTTCATCACGATGAACGTGAACTCGCTGGTCTCGGTCAACACGCCCGTCGCCGAGATCGTCTACTTCTACAACCGCAAGCAGAACCGCTGGCGCGCCGCCGGCACGTCGTACCTCAGCTCGACCCCGTCGGACTTCCAGACGTCGCCCGTCGGGGATGCCCGCGACTACGTCGTGCAGACGTCGACCGGCTCGCGCATCTACGCGCGCGTCTACACCTGCAGCCTGACGCAGAACAGCAGCCACATCGTGCTGCACGACCTGATCGAGCTGCTGGTGAACGTCGACATCTTCGATCCGAACGGCGGCGGCAACGAGGCGCCCTGACCCCGGGACACGGTTCACGCAACAAACAAGCCCCCGGCATCGCGCCGGGGGCTTTCCTTTACGGGCCTGCCTGCCTACATTCCTCCTGGCAATGAGCAGCGACCCCGCCGCATCCCCCTCGTCGACGCCGGGCGGCACCGCCGCCCTGGAAGAGGCGCGGCGCAGGTTCGTCGACGCCTGGGGCCGCATGGCCGGCTGCTGGGGCGTACCGCGAAGCATGGCCGAGGTCCACGCGCTGCTCTTCATCGAGTCGCGGCCCATGTGCGCCGACGAGATCATGGAACGCCTGGGAATCAGCCGCGGCAACGCGTCGATGACGCTTCGCACGCTGGTCGACTGGGGCATCGTCACGCGCGACGTCGACGGCGCAGGTCGACGCGAGCGTTACGCGGCCGAACAGGACGTCTGGCGGCTGTTCGCGACCGTCATCCGCGCCAGGAAGCGCCGCGAGCTGGACCCGCTGCTCGCGCTGCTCGGCGAGTGCCGGTCGGGCGTCGCGGACGTCGCGCCGGGCCGGTGCGCTGCCACCGACGCGTACCGCCGCAAGGTCGACGAGATGCTCTCGCTGGTGCAGGCGATGGACGCGATGAGCGAACAGTTCATGGGCGACGCACCACCCGCCATCCTCGACGCGATGCGGGGGTCGCAGCGATGACCGCCGCAGCAGCCTTCGAATCCGGCCGCGTCGAGGTCGCCTGGACCGTCTCGGCCCGTGCGGCGCGTGGGCAGCACGGCTTCGCCACCGCCGTGCTGCGGCTGGAGTGCGAATGGGGCGCGTCGATGGGCGGTTCGGCCGTGCCCGCGCGCGCGGCGGCCACGCTTGTCGCCGCCGCGCACCAGCGCAGCGTCGACCTTCCGGCGCCGGTGACCGCGCAACTGACGCGAGCGGGCGCCTGGGTGCACGTGACGATCCGGGCCGGGGACTCCCCGCTGGCGACCGCCAGCTTCGAACGCGGCCGGCTGGCATATTGCACGGGCAGCGCGGTCCAGCTGGCAGGCCTGGCCGGCGGCACCTACGACGCGCCGACCGCGATCCTGGAGTGCTACGAAGGCACGTCAGGGGCCGCGCAGACCGCACAGGCCGCCCGCTGAGCGCGTTCCCGGCCCCTGAATCGCGCCGCTCCGGGTACGCCCGCGATCGCATCGTGCGGGGCGCTCTGCTAGACTCTCGCGTCCTACCCGACGGACGGGTGGCCGAGTGGCTGAAGGCGTCGGTTTGCTAAACCGGTGTACGGGGTATTCCCTGTACCGCGGGTTCGAATCCCGCCCCGTCCGCTTCCCCCGACGACCTGGCCCCGCGCCAGGTCGTCCTGCTTTGGGGGCGGGAACGGCCGCCGCCGCGCGTCTACCCTGCCGCGACCGATGGACCCGTTCCCCGCCGACGCCCACCCGTTCTTCCACAGCCTGTGGCAGCTCATCACCGATCCGGGGCACCTGCGCGAGAACCTGGCGCAGGTGGTCGAGGTCCTCGGTGGCGGACTCGCCTACGGGATGCTCGGCCTGATCGTCTTCTGCGAGACCGGGCTGGTCGTCACGCCCTTCCTGCCGGGCGACAGCCTGCTGTTCTCGGCCGGCGCGGTCTGCGCCACGGTGGAGTCGGTCGCCCGCGATGCCGGCAAGGCACCCGCGATCAACGCCTGGACCCTGGGCGCCGTGCTGGTGGCCGCCGCGTTCGTCGGCGACAACCTGAACTACCGCATCGGCCGCTTCGTCGGGCCCCGCGCCTTCAGCGGGCGGTTCCGCTGGCTGAAGCGCGAGCACCTGGAGAAGACGCACGCCTTCTTCCAGAAACACGGCGGCCGCGCGGTCGTGATCGCGCGCTTCGTGCCGATCGTCCGGACCTTCGCCCCGTTCGTCGCGGGCATCGGCGGCATGCCCTATCCGCGCTTCCTGGCCTGGAGCGTGGCCGGCGCCGTGCTGTGGGTCGGGTCGCTGCTGGGCCTGGGCTACCTGCTGGGCGGACTGCCCTTCGTGCAGCGGCACTTCGAGAAGTTCGTCATCGGCATCGTGATCGTCAGCGTGCTGCCCATCGCGCTTGAGTGGTGGCGTGCCCGTTCGGCGGCCCGCCGCGCCGGCCCCACCCCGCACTGAGCGCCCGACCGCCACGCCCCCTTCCCGTACACTTTCCCGCCCGGCCGCACGCCGGTCCCACCCATGAAGATCCACGAATACCAGGCCCGCCAGCTCCTCGCCGACTTCGGAATCCCCGTGCCCCCCGGCCGCATGGTCGAGACGGTGGCCGACGCCGCCGCCGAGGCGAAGCGCCTCTTCGCGTCCGGCGCGGGCATCGTCGTCGTCAAGGCGCAGGTGCACGCGGGCGGCCGCGGCAAGGCCGGCTTCGTGAAGGTCTGCAAGGACGCCGCCACGGCGGAGCAGGCCGCGCAGTTCATGCTGTCGAACCGCATGGTCAGCCCGCAGACCCCGCCCGAGGGGCTCGAGGTCAAGCGCCTGCTGGTCGCTGCCGGCGTCGACATCGCCAAGGAGTACTACCTGGCGATCGTCACCGACCGCGCGCGCAAGACCAACACGCTGATCGCCAGCGCCGAGGGCGGCGTGGAGATCGAGCACGTCGCCGCCACGCGCCCGGACGCGATCATCAAGGTCTCGCTGGATCCGCTGACCGGCCTGGCCGCCTACCAGGCGCGCGAGACCGCGTTCCGCCTGGGCTTCACCGGCAAGCAGGTCAACCAGGCCGCCGACACCATGATGAAGCTGGCCGGCCTGTACCTGGCGAAGGACGCCAGCCTGGCCGAGATCAACCCGCTGGTCGTGACCCCGCCCGATGCCGGCAACCCGGACGGCAAGGTCGTCGCGATCGACGCGAAGTTCAACTTCGACGACAACGCGATGTTCCGCCACAAGGACCTGGCCGCGATGTTCGACCCGACCGAGGAGAACCCCTCGGAGATGCGCGCCCGCGAGTTCGAGCTGAACTACGTCGCGCTCGACGGCAACATCGGCTGCCTGGTGAACGGCGCCGGCCTGGCCATGAGCACGATGGACATCATCAAGCTGCACGGCGGCGAGCCGGCCAACTTCCTGGACGTCGGCGGCGGCGCCACCGAGGAGGCGGTCACCGAGGCGTTCCGCATCATCCTGAGCGATGCGCGCGTCGAGGGCGTGCTGGTGAACATCTTCGGCGGCATCATGCAGTGCGACCGCATCGCCCGCGCGATCGTCGCCGCGGCGAAGACCGTCGGCTTCAAGGTGCCGCTGGTCGTTCGCCTGGAAGGCACGAACGTCGCCGAGGCCCGCAAGATCCTCGAGTCCGCGCGCGGCGAGATCCCCACGATGCAGACCGCCACCGACCTGGCCGACGCCGCGCGCAAGGTGTGCGCCGCGGTCGCGCGCCGCTGAGCCCTGCGCCGTGCTGGTCCTCTTCGACATCGACGGCACGCTGCTGCACACGCTGAGCGCGGGCATCCACGCGATGCGCGCGTCGCTGCGCGACCTGCACGGCATCGAGGCGGACTTCGGCAAGGTCGAGATCCACGGGCGCCTGGACACGCTTATCTGGCGCGAGCTGGGCGCGGTGCACGGCTTCCCCGTGGACGACGCCGCGCACGCCGTGTTCAAGCGCTCGTATTCCGAGCACCTGGAGCGCCGCTTCGCCGCCGAGAACACCGCGAAGTCCTTCGAGGGCACGCACGAGCTGGTGGCCGCAGTCCGCGCCATGCCCGGCGTCACCTGCGGCCTGCTGACCGGCAACTACGAACCCACCGGACGCCTGAAGGTGCGCTGCGCCGGCTTCGATCCCGACCACTTCGTGGTCAACGCCTGGGGCGACGACGGACCGGACCGGCCCAGCCTGGTCCCGGTGGCCATGCGCCGCTACCGCGAGCGCCACGGACGCGACGTCGCCCCGCGCGACGTGCTGATCATCGGCGACACGCCGTACGACGTGCACTGCGCCAAGGCGCACGGCGCGCGGGTCCTGGCAGTGGCGACGGGGCACTTCGACATCGACGCGCTGCGGGCGGCCGGCGCCGATCGCGTCGAGCGCGACCTGCGCGCGACCCCGGCGATCGTCGAGTGGATCAGGGGCGGCTGACCGCCACCCCTCAGCGCAGGAGCCGTTCGCGCAACGGGACCAGGATCCGGGGCACCAGGCGCTGCTCGACCAGGCGCTCGCCGTGGCCCGCCAGCGCGGCCATGTGCGTGGGCAGGTCGGCCAGGTTGGCGACGGGCCCCGTGCGGCGCACCGTCAGCATCACGCTGAGGGGCTCGGCGCCCTCGCGCACCGCGGCCGGTTCGTTGCGCGGCAGGCGCGTGCGGACCTCCAGGTAGACGTGCATGTCGGGCGCGTCGGAGAGCGCCAGCGCCAGGAACGGCTGCGAGTCCAGCACCACGTCGCTGGAACCGTCCGCGAAGTCGCCCAGGTGCGATCCGCCCAGCAGCGCGTCGCAGACGATCTCGTCGCGGTTGCCGTCGCACTCGAAGTCGAAGGCGTACACCAGCTCCAGGTGGTCGACGTCCAGCGGGCTGATGGAGAGGAAGAAGGGCGCGACCTCCAGCACCGAGCGGTGCAGGCGGTAGGCCTGGTCCAGCGTCGACGGGTTCACCCACCCGCTCTTCAGCGCGGTCTGGCGCATGGCCACCCACGCGAAGTCACGGTCGTCCTCGGGGGTCTCCAGCGCGACCTCGCCGTCGCCGTAGCGCTCCAGGTGCGAGAGCCGCGGATGCTCCTTGCGGAGCCGCCCGAACAGGTCCAGCACCGGCTCGCGCGCGGCGGGCAGGTCCATCTTGAGCGCCAGCTTCTGGTTGACGCAGAAGTCCCTGCACAGGAGGTCGAAGTCCGGCATGGTCGGCCCGTCAGGCGGCGGAATCGCCCGCGGCGGGCGAGTCGCCCGCCAGCTTGTGCGAATGCCGCGCCATCGACTTGGCGATGCGCTCGCGGGCCGCGAGCAGCTTCTGCTCACGCGCGCGGCGCTGCTTGCTGCGCCACGCGAAGAACCGCCACGCCGCCAGCAGCAGGATCGGCACGAACAGCATGACGACGATTCCGACCAGCTGGGGCACGAAGATCGTCAGCAGCGTGATGGCGAGCGCCAGGACCGACTCGACCATCCCGTAGAGCGGGTTCAGCCAGCCGATGGTGAGGACCGAGCTGGACAGCCGGCCGACGATCGACGCGGCCTCGACGCCGATCGCGATCAGCGCGCCGACCACGATGCCGACGCCCCACGCGAGCGCGGGGTGCATCAACGGGACGAGCGTGGGGTCGGCCCCGTCCGCCCCCGGCACCAGCGCAAGCGCGGTGAGCTGGCTCGTCAGGAGCAGCGCACCGGCACCCGCGGCCAGCGGCACCGCAAGGATGTCCAGCAGGTGATCGACCCAGCGGAACAGGTAGCCGACCAGTTCGACGACCGCCGCCACGCCGAAAAGCGCCACGGCGGCGTTCGAACCCATCCACTGGAATGCAGGAGCGGCCTGGATCGGCGCATCGCCGGTCATGAAGCCCCACTTCATGGCCACGGACACGGCGAACAAGGGCACGAAGACACGGAGGCCGCACGCGGCGGCCAGTCCGAGCCCCAGGCAGATGGCGATGAAGAGCCCCATCGAGGGGGACCCCCGTCAGGCCTTCTTCGCGTCGAGGTACTTCTCGACGCTCTTCACGTCGGCCTGGATCTGCGGCGTCATGCGGACCGTGAAGGATGCGCCCTTCCGGACCGAGACCACGCGCGTGCACTCCTCGCGGGCCAGCCAGATGCGGCCGGCGCGCGCGGTGCGGCGGTTGCCACTGCGCAGGCGCTCGCGCTTCAGGCGGTTGAGCGCGCCCTGGATGCCGGGGTTCATGCGCATGAGGCGGAGGATGGTCTGCTGCCGGCGAGGCTCCGCAGGAACCTCCTTGACGGTGAAGACGACGGTCTGGGCGGTGGTGGCCATGGGTGTGATCCTCGCGCTCGATGCGCTCTGAAGAGTCGCGCAGTGTAGCCGGAGCCCAGCACACCGCAACTACCCCGATCACGGAATGCTTCCCGCTTATTGGACATCGGCACGGCGCACTCCGCCTCCACCGCCGCCCTACCCTGCGCCTTCGTATGGACACCCCGCGCATTGGATGGATCGGAACCGGCGTCATGGGCCGCTCGATGGCCGGGCACCTGCTGGCGGCGGGCTTGCCGCTGACCGTCACGACACGGACCAGAGCCAAGGCCGAGCCCCTGCTCGCGGCCGGCGCCGCGTGGGCCGAGACCCCGCTCGCCGTGGCCGAGGCCAGCGACATCGTCTGCTCGATCGTGGGCATGCCGCACGACGTCGAGGAGGTCCACCTGGGCGCACACGGCACGCTGGCCGCGGCGAAGCCGCCGCGCCTGGTGATCGACCTGACCACCAGCAGCCCGGCGCTGGCCCGACGGATCGCCCAGGCCGCCGCGGCGAAGGGCGTCGGTGCGCTGGATGCCCCGGTGTCGGGAGGCGACCTTGGCGCGCGGAACGCCACGCTCAGCATCATGTGCGGCGGCGGCGCGGCGGACTTCGCGACCGCAGAGCCCGTGCTGGCGAAGCTGGGCAAGACGATCGTCCTGCAGGGCGGCCCGGGCGCCGGGCAGCACACGAAGATGGTCAACCAGCTGCTGATCGCCGGCACCATGCTGGGACTGGCCGAGGGCCTGGCCTACGCCAAGCGGGCCGGCCTGGACCCGGCCACCGTGCTGACCTCGGTCGGCGGCGGCGCGGCGGCCAGCTGGTCGCTGGCGAACCTGGCCCCCCGCGTCCTGAAGGGCGACTTCGCCCCGGGCTTCTTCATCGAGCACTTCGTGAAGGACCTGCGGATCGCCATCGACGAGGCCCGGGCGATGGGCCTGGACCTGCCCGCCCTCCGGACCGCCGAGCAGACCTACGCACGGCTCTGCGAGGCCGGCCACGACAAGAGCGGCACGCAGGCCGTCGTCCACGCGTACGGCTGGTGACCGAATATCCTGAAACGCCCTGATTCCGGGCCCCGGGCAGCCGAACCGCAGCCCCGCACGACCCATAGAGACCCACACCCATGCCATCCATCACACAGCACGACATCGGCGCGATCGAGAAGAAGGTCGCCGAGGCTTCCCATCCGTTCGCGACGCTCCGCCAGGAGCTGCAGCAGGTCATCGTCGGGCAGCACGAGCTGCTCGAGGGCCTGGTCATCGGCCTCCTGTGCAACGGCCACGTCCTGATCGAGGGCGTGCCGGGCCTGGCGAAGACGACGGCCGTGGCGACGCTGGCCGCGGCGATCCGGACCACCTTCCACCGCATCCAGTTCACGCCCGACCTGCTGCCGAGCGACCTGATCGGCACCATGGTCTACAGCCCCGCGACGCACGAGTTCAGCGTCAAGAAGGGCCCGGTGTTCGCCAACATCGTGCTGGCCGACGAGATCAACCGCGCCCCCGCCAAGGTGCAGAGCGCGCTGCTCGAGGCGATGCAGGAGCGCCAGGTGACGATCGGCGGCGAGACCTTCCGCATGGACGACCCGTTCCTGGTGCTGGCCACGCAGAACCCGATCGAGCAGGAGGGCACGTACCCCCTGCCCGAGGCGCAGGTCGACCGCTTCCTGCTGAAGCTGGTGATCACGTACCCGACCCGAACCGAGGAGCGCCAGATCCTGGACCGCATGTCGCGCACGACCGGCAAGATCGCGGTCAAGCCCGTCCTGCAGCCGGCGCAGATCGTCGCGGCGCGGGCGACCGTCGACGAGATCTTCGTGGACGACAGCATCAAGGACTACATCGTCAGCCTGGTGGTCGCGAGCCGTGATCCCGGCGCCTGGAAGGTGCCGGTCAAGGACCTGGTGCAGTACGGGGCCTCGCCGCGCGCGACCATCGCGCTGGTGCAGGCCGCGCGCGCCAAGGCGTTCCTGGACGGCCGCGGCTTCGTGGTGCCCCAGGACGTCAAGGACGTCGCCCCCGCCGTGCTCCGCCACCGCCTGGGCCTGAGCTACGAGGCCGAGGCGCTGGAGAAGACCAGCGACGACGTCGTGCGCGCGCTGCTCGAGCACGTGCCCGTTCCGTAATCCGCACCCGACGACCTCCGCCCGCCCGCAGGGACGGACGCCCCATGCAGACCTCCGAGCTCCTCCGGAAAGTCCGCCGCATCGAGATCAGGACCTCCCACCTGGTCAGCGATGTCCTTGCCGGGCAGTTCCGCAGCGCGTTCAAGGGGCGAGGCATGGAGTTCGAGGAGGTGCGCCCGTACCAGTACGGCGACGACGTGCGCTCGATCGACTGGAACGTCTCGGCGCGCACCGGATTCCCCCACGTCAAGCTGTTCCGCGAGGAGCGCGAGCTGACCGTCATGCTGGCCGTGGACCTGAGCGGCTCGCTCGGCTTCGGCACGCACGCGCAGCTCAAGCGCGAGCTGGCGGCCGAGGTCGCGGCGACGATCGCGTTCAGCGCGATCCGCTCGAACGACCGCGTGGGCCTGGTGTGCTTCACCGACCGCGTGGAGCGCGTGGTGCCGCCGCGCAAGGGCCCGCGCCACGTGCTGCGCATCGTGCGCGACCTGCTGGCCTTCCAGCCCGAGCACCGCGGTACCGACATCGCGGGCGCGATCGACGAGGCGAACCGCATGCTGAGCCGGCGCTCGGTGCTGTTCGTGGTCAGCGACTGGCGCACGGGGGCGAAGGCCACCCCGGCGCGCGCGCGCCGTGCGGACGGCGGCGCCAAGGAGCCGTGGGAGGACGCGCTGCGCCTGGCGCGCATGAAGCACGACGTGATCCCGGTCGTCGTCCGCGACCGCCGCGAGCGCGAGATGCCAGCGATCGGCCTGGCCGAGTTCGTGGACGAGGAGACCGGCGAGCGCGTGCGCGTGGACCTGGGGTCGCGCGCGGTGCGCGAGCGCTTCGCGCGCATCGCCGCGGCCGAGGAGGCGATGCTGGCCGACAGCTTCCGCCGGCTGCGCGCCGAGCCCGTGATGCTCGAGACTGGCGGCGACTTCGTGGAGCCGCTGACCGCGTTCTTCCGCAAGCGCGAGGGGAGGCGGTCGCGATGAGCCGGCGCGCGCGAACGGTGCACGGTGCGGTCGCATGCGCGGTGCTCGCGCTTGCGGCGGCGCTGTCGCCGGCGCCCGGGGCGATGGCCGCACCGCAGGCGAAGGAGGCCGCGCCTGGCCAGCCCGCCCGCCGCACGATCGAGCGCGTGGCCGACGCCCCCGCCGCGCCGCAGGGACCGATCGCCACCGAGGCTTCCGCGAACGGCGTGACCGTGGTCCGCACGCTCGAGGCACCGAAGGGCTGGCAGGTCGGCGCGCCGCTGCGGCTGCGCCTGGAGGCGCGCGGCGAAGGCGTCGAGGCGATCGACGTGCCCGCGATGACCGGCGAGGCGGGGCCCTTCGAGGTGCGCGATCGCGTGCAGTCGCGCGGCGCGGCGCCGGGCACGGCGCGCCTGGACGCGACGATCGTCGCGTGGGAGGCCGGTACGCCCGAGCTGCCCGCGATGAAGGCGTCGGTGCGCCGCGCGGACGGCACGGTGACCGAGGTGCAGGTACCAGCGGTGCCGGTGCCGCTCGCCTCGCTCGTGGGCGACCGGCTGCCACTGACCGAGCTGGCCCAGGGCCTGCGCGATCCGGTGGACATCGCGGACGGCCGGCTGTGGTGGTGGATCCTGGCCGGCGCCGGCGCGGCCGCGAGCCTGGCGATCGCGTGGTGGATGATGAATCGTCCCGGCACGGTCGAGGCCGAGCCGCCGCTGCCGCCCGACCAGTGGGCGCTGCGCGAGATCGAGCGCCTGGAGGCCGAGCGCCTGCCGGAGCGCGGCGAGGTCGACGGGTTCTTCGTGCGCCTGTCCGACGTGGTGCGCACCTACCTTGAGCGCCGTTTCGGCATCGCCGCGCCCGAGCAGACGACGCAGGAATTCCTGCGCGCCGCCGGCCGCCACCCCGAGCTTGCGGGCGGGCATGAGCGCACGCTGGCGCAGTTCCTGCGCACGGCCGACATGGTGAAGTTCGCCGCGCAGCGCCCCGCGGGCACCGAATGCGGCCGCGCGCTGGACGCGATGCGCGGCTTCGTGCGCGCGACCGCGCCGGTCGAGCCCGAGCCGGGTACGGCGTCCGCCGCGGACGCCCCGCACGACGCCCCTGCAACGGCCACGACGCCCGCCCTGCCCGGTTCCGAGCCGCCCGTGATCGCGCCCCCGCGCGAAGGGGGCCGCCCGTGACCGGCTTCCATGAATCCAGCGTCTGGTGGCTGCTCCTCCTGCTGCTGGTTCCGCTCGCGGCATGGCAGGCGTTCGCCCCGCGCCGCCGCGCCGCGATCGGCTTCCCGTCGGCGGCGCTCCTGCGCTCGGCGGGATCGTCGCTGGTGGCCCGCACGTGGTGGCTGCCGACGCTGCTGCGCACGCTCGCGATCGCGCTGCTGGCGGTCTGCGTCGCGCGCCCGATCAAGGCCAACGAGCAGACGCGGGTGTTCGTCGAGGGCATCGCGATGGAGATCGTGGTGGACCGCTCCAGCTCGATGCTGGCGATGGACTTCCAGAAGGCGGGACGCCGCGCCGACCGCCTGACCGCGCTGAAGGACGTGGCCACCGCGTTCATCCTGGGCGGCGACGGCCTGCCCGGGCGCCCGAACGACCTGATCGGCCTGGTGGCGTTCGCGCGATTCGCGGACAGCCTTTCGCCGCTCACGCTGGACCACGACTACCTGGTGCAGGTGCTCGAGGGCGTCGAGGTGGCCGGCGAGCGGGCCGAGGACGGCACGGCGATCGGCGAGGCCGTCGCGCTGGCCGCCGAGCGCCTGCGCGACGCCACCGAGCGCCCGACCGGTGACGTGCCCAAGCCGCGCAGCAAGGCGATCGTGCTGCTGACCGACGGCGAGAACAACGCCGGCGACATCGACCCGATGACCGCCGCGGAGATCTGCCGCACCTACGGCATCACGCTCTACGCGATCGGCATGGGCACGATCGGAGAGGCGCCGTACCCGATGCAGACGCCCTTCGGCGGCACGCAGCTGGTGCCGGTGCCCGTGAAGATCGACGAGAAGCTGCTGAAGGAGATGGCCTCGGCGACCGGCGGCCAGTACTTCCGCGCGACCGACTCGAAGAGCCTGGCGCGCATCTACGAGACGATCGACGCGCTGGAGAAGACCGCGACCGAGCAGCGCCGCTACCTGCAGTTCCGCGACCTGGCGGTCGAGCCGTTCGACGTGGCAGGCCGCCGCTTCCCGCCGCTCCTGGCGATCGTGCTGGTGCTGGTGGCGGCGGACCTTGCGCTGGGGCTGACGCGCTGGAGGACGCTGCCGTGAACCCGATGGAGTTCATGTTCGCGAACCCCGGTGCGCTGAACTGGCTCTGGCTGGTGCTGGCGCTGGCCGTGCTGGCGGCGGTGCGCCTGCGCGGGCGGGCACGCGCCATGGAATCGTTCGCCGACGCCCCGCTGCTGGCCTCGATCGCACCGCGTGCCGGGCTGGCGCGGCCGGTCGTGCGCGCGGTGCTGGCGCTGCTCGGCCTGGGCGCACTGGTGCTGGCCGTGATGGACCCGCGCTGGGGCGCGCAGGTCGAGGAAGTCCGCCGCCGCGGCGCCGAGGTGTTCTTCGTGGTCGACGTCAGCCGCTCGATGCTGGCCGAGGACGCGTCGCCCAACCGCCTGATGCGCGCGCGGCAGTTCGTCGAGGAGACGGTCGAGAGCCTGGGCGGCGACCGCATCGGGCTGATCGAGTTTGCGGGCACCGCCGCGCTGAAGGTGCCGCTGACGCTGAACTACGGCGCCATGCGCGCCGCGCTGCAGGACCTGCGCCCGCTGGGCGGCGCGCGCGGCGGCACGGCGCTGGCGAACGCGATCCAGCTGGCGGCCGACAGCTTCCCGCCGCAGGCCGGCGCCAGCCGCGCGATCGTGGTGCTCTCCGACGGCGAGGACCTCTCCGGCGCGAACCGCGGCGGGCAGGGCGCCGACCCGGTCGCCGCCGCGAAGGAGGCGCTCGAGAAGCACGGCGTGCACGTCTACACGGTCGGCATCGGCGACGTGCGCGAGGGCGGCCGCATCCCCGAGTCGCGCAACGCGCAAGGGGTGCGGTACCTGGTCCACGAGGGCCAGGAGGTGTGGTCCAAGATGGACGAGCGGACGCTGCGCGAAGCCGCGCTGGCCGGCGGCGGCGCGTTCATCCCGGCCGGCACCGGCCAGGTGGACATGGCGCGCGCCTACGCGCAGACCGTCGGCGAGCTGGAGCGGCAGGAGTTCGACGCGGCCACCGTGACGCGGCGAACGCCGCGGTTCCAGTGGTTCGCGGGCCTGGCGTTCGCGCTGCTGCTGGCCGGTTCGATGGTGCCGGACCGCAAGGCCGTACGGCAGGAGCGTGGAACATGACGGCGCGAAGGCTCATGATCGCCGTGGCGGCGAATGCGCTGCTCCTGGCCGCGGCGCAGGCGCCGGTGCAGCGACAGGCGCCGATGCAGCAGCAGCCGCAGGCACCCGCGCAACCGCAGGCGCCCGCGCCCGGCGCGGACCGGCCCGCACCGGACCCCAAGGCCGTCGACTTCGACGCGGCGATCGCGGACGCGCGGCGACTGCTGGATGCCGGTGACACGGCGGGCGCGGTGGCACGGTACGACGAAGCGCTGGCCGCGCGGCCCGACTCCGCCGCGGCGCGCTACAACCAGGGCGTCGCGCTCTATCGCGCCGGGCGGTTCGCCGATGCCGCGAAGGCATTCGCCGCAGCGGCCGAGTCGGCATCCAAGGAAGGCACCGCCGACGCCGGGCTGGCCGCGTCCAGCCAGTACAACCGCGCCGCCAGCTACTACGCAGGCACCCGCGAGCAGGCCGAGGCCGCGCAGCGCATGGTTGATTCGCAGCGCGCCGCGCAGGGCAAGCAGGAGCAGGCCGCACCCGCGCCGGTCGACGAGAAGGCGCTGGAGCAGGCCATCAAGGACGCGCGCCAGAGCTTCCAGGGCTTCAAGGACGCGGCCACCGCCAACCCGGACGACGCCGCCGCCCGCGCCAATGCCGAGCAGAGCCTGCGCCTGGTCCGTGCGCTCGAGGAGCTGAAGAAGAAGCAACAGCAGCAGCAACAGCAGAAGCAGGACAAGAAGCAGGACAAGGACGACAAGAAGCAGGACCAGGACAAGAAGGACCAGCAGGACCAAGACCAGCAGAAGCAGGATCAGCAGCAGGACTCCCAGGACAAGCAGCAGCAGCAGCAGCAGCAGCAGCAATCCGGCGACAAGCAGGACCAGAAGGATCAGCAGAAGGACCAGCAGCAGGGCGACCAGCAGAAGCCCGACGAGAAGAAGGACCAAGGCAAGCAGGAACAGCCCCAGGAGCCCAAGGACGAGGGCAAGCAGCAGGACGCCAAGCAGGAGGACGGCCAGCAGCAGGCCCAGCCCCAGGGCGAGCCGCGCGAGATGACCAAGGAAGAGGCCAACCGGCTGCTACAGTCCGTGCGCGACCGCGAACGCCAGCGCCGCGCGATGCAGGAGAAGCAGGCGGAGCAGAAGCTGCCGCCGCGCAAGCCCGCCAAGGATTGGTGATCCTCCGATGCGAACGACGACCGCCATCCTCCTGCTGGCCACCCTGCTGGCGCTTGCGCCCCGCGCCTGGGCCGGCGACGTGCAGTTCCAGCAGCCCACCCGCGAGGCCTACGCGGGGCTCCCCTTCCGCATGCTGGTGCGCGTGACGGACGCCAAGGAGTTCTCCGCGCCGGTCGCGCCCGAGATTCCCGGCGCGACGGTCTCCGTGAGCGAAGGCGGACGCCAGTCGATGACCTCGATCGTGAACGGCCGCATCACGAATTCGACGTCGGTCGACTACGTCGTCGAGATCACCCCCGAGAAGCCCGGCACGCTGACGGTCCCCGCGATGGTCATCACGGTCGACGGCAAGGAGTCGCGCAGCCGGCCCTTCAACGTCGAGGTCCGCTCGACGGCCGATTCGGGCGACCTGCTCTCCGCCGAGGTCGTGGGCGAACCGGGACGGCCGTACGTCGGCCAGCCCCTGGAGCTGACGCTGCGCATCGCGATCAAGCCCTACAAGGACCGCACGACCGGCCAGCTGAACGAGCAGCAGATGTGGAGCCTGGTCGACGTCAAGAACAGCCAGTGGGGCCCGTTCGCCGAGGAACTGGCGGGCCTGCTCCAGCGCGGGAAGCTGCCGCGCGTGCTCCAGGAGCAGCGCGCCGGCGGAACGATGTTCGTCTACGAGGTCACGCGCACGATCTGGCCGCCCAAGGCCGGCCCGGCGGACATCGGCGACGTGCGCATCAAGATGACCTACCCGCTGGGCATCCGGGTCGTGCAGAACGTGTTCTTCGAACGCGAGCTGGCGCTCACCGAGTCGCGCCCGCTGGTGGTGACGGCGGCCGCGAAGGACGTGGTCGTGCAGGCACCGCCCGAGCAGGGCCGGCCGGCCGGCTACGCAGGCGCCGTGGGCGACTTCACGATGGACGTGACGGCGCTGCCCACCACGGTGGCCGTGGGCGACCCGGTCACGCTGACGATCGCCATCACCGACCGCACCGTGGGCGGTTCGAACATGGACACGCTTCAGCCGCCCGCGCTGGCCGGCGAGCAGGCGCTGACCAAGGACTTCCGCGTGCCGAACGAGGCGCTGAGCGGCACCGTCCAGGGCCGCACGAAGCGCTTCACCGTCACGGTACGGCCGATGCGCGCCGGGCAGCTCACGATCCCCGCGATCGCGTTCCCGTTCTTCGATCCGAAGACCGTGTCGTACCGGACCGCCGCCAGCAAGGCGATCGCGGTCACGGCGACGCCCGCCGTGCAGATGGACCTGTCGAAGATCGTGAACGCCAACGGCGCCGCAAGCGGTGCGGCGGGCCAGCCCGCGGCACCCGCGACGCAGCTGACCGAGGTCGAGGGCGGCCTGGTCGCGAACCGCCCCCTGGGCCCCGCCATCCTGGCGACCGAGCGCTGGGAGTTCGGCGCGCC
>JBEIFT010000020.1:0-19913 GCA_040382255.1 Phycisphaeraceae bacterium | reverse complement strand
GTGGAAGGGTCGTCGCTCAACGGATAAAAGGTACCCCGGGGATAACAGGCTGATCGCTCCCGAGCGTCCATAGCGGCGGAGCGGTTTGGCACCTCGATGTCGGCTCATCACATCCTGGGGCTGAAGGCGGTCCCAAGGGTTGGGCTGTTCGCCCATTAAAGTGGTACGCGAGCTGGGTTCAGACCGGCGTGAGCCAGGTCGGTCCCTATCTGCTGTGGGCGCAGGAATGTTGAGAGGAGACAATCTTAGTACGAGAGGATTGGATTGGACGTACCCCTGGTGTGCCAGTTGCACCGCTCGGTGCACAGCTGGGTAGCTACGTACGGCAGGGATAACCGCTGAAAGCATCTAAGCGGGAAGCCCACCTCAAGATAAGCATTCCATGTCGCAAGACGAAAGACCCCCGGTAGACCACCGGGTTGATAGGACGCGTGTGTAAGCGGAGTAATCCGTTCAGCTAAGCGTTACTAACGGTCGACGGTTTGGCCTTGTCTACCAGACTCCCTCTGGTGGACGTCCAGGCTCGATGCCTCAAGAGATCGCCCGCTGGCGCAAGCCTGCGGCGGTTCATACAAGCGACCATCACTTCACGACAATACGTGTCGTGCGGGCGAAAGCCCGTACGACGCTTTGCCGGTGAGCATAGACAAGGGGAAACACCTGTTCCCATCCCGAACACAGCAGTTAAGCCCTTGTCGCCGATGATACTGCCCCGCGGGAAAGTAGGTCATCGCCGGCTTCATGGGCCCCGCTGGGAAACCAGCGGGGCCCTGTCCTTTTTCAGGTTGTGGCGGTGCGTGTGACGTGGGTGCGTCGGCGTGTTTCGTCCGCATTTCCGCGAATCACGGCATCGGCGCCTTGCCGGAGCACGCATGTTGCGTTCCAATGTGGGAGCGCGCTGCCTGCGTTCGGCTGCGTGTGCATCTTGGTCCGGGGGCCTGGCGAATCCGCCACGGAAGTTTGTTTCGGGGACTGGTGGGGCCGTCGTGCCCCGGAGTGAAAGTGCCGCCGCTACGGCTGGCTCAGGTCCCATTCGACAGGAATCTATCCCGTGCCAATGTTCAAGGTCTACGTCGGGAATCTCGACGCGCGCACCACGCTCGAGCACCTGAAGCCGCTCTTCGAGCCGTTCGGTCCTGCTGTCGATGAGATCGTGATGGCCGCCGATGCCGAGGGCAAGCCGCGCGGGTTTGCGATCGTCCTGTTCAAGGATCCGCAGCTCGGCCAGCTCGCGATCGAGACGCTCACGAACAAGAAGGTGCTGGGTCGGACGCTCCATGTCAATGAGGCCGTGAAGAAGGGCAAGCGGACCAAGGCTGCTGACGGTGCGGTTGTGCCGCGGACGTCGCCGCTTGGGCCGCGCGCGTTCCAGCGTCCGGGTGCCGGCGGCGGTTTCGGTCGCCCCGGGGCCGGTGGATTCGGTGGCCGCGGCCCGATGGGTGGGCGCGGCGGGTCCGCCGGTGGTGGGCGTTTCATTCGCAATCCGCGGCGCATGTTCGGTCAGGGTGAAGGTGGCTCCGCCGGTCCGGGCGTCGGTCCCGGTGCGGCGCCGTCGCCTGGCTCCGGCAGCGCGCCGCTACCTCCAGCGCCGGGTTCGCGTCCGCTTGGCAGCGGCCCGTCGTCGGCGCCGGCGTCCCCGCCGTCGGCTGGTGGTGTCCCGGGTCCGGCATCGCGTCCGCTTGGAACCGGTGCGTCTCGTCCGCTGGGTGCGTCGGGGATGCCTGCGGTTCCGGGCGGTAGCCAGACGCAGAGCCGGATGATCGGTGGCAGTGGTCGTCCGATCACGCCGAGCGGTGGCATTCGTCCCGCAGCGCCGGCGGCGCCTCGTCCGCTGGGGGCGGCACCGGCGGCTGCGCGCCCGGTCGCGCCCGCCGTCACTCCTCCCGCGACTCCGGCGGCGCCTGTCGCACCCGCAGGTGGGCCTCCGGCCGAACCGGCACCCGAGGCCAAGCCCAAGGCGAAGGCAAAGGCAAAGCCGAAGACGGCGGCAGCCGAGGCTTCGGCGGCCCCTGCGGCGGCCACCCCTGAACCATCGGCGGCACCGGCTGCACGGCCACGCGCGGCGAAGAAGGCTTCCCCGAAGAAGTCCGACTGATCGGTGGGCCTCGGCCCGTTCCGAAGACGTTGGGACGGCTGCAGGCCGGTGCTATCCTTCGTCCATCGTGGTGGCGGGTGGCGGCACTGACGCCCCGGCCGGGCGATGAGGCATCGCGCCGCCTCGGCAGGGCGCTGCATCCGCTGGAGCACTTCTCGAATGTTTCGGATCTACGTGGGCAATCTCAGCTTTCGCACGACGCCGGAGTCCCTCAACGCGCACTTCGCGGCATTCGGCGAGGTGCTTGACGTGTTCATCGGTACCGACCGCGAGACCGGCCGCTCCCGCGGTTTCGGCTTCGTGACGATGGCCGACAAGGACGCGGGCGCCAAGGCGATCGCCGCACTGAACGGCAAGGAGCTCGAGGGCCGGGCACTGGCGGTCAACGAGGCCCAGCCGCGCCAGGAGCGCGGTCCGGGCGGCGGTGGCGGCGGCCGCGGTTTCGGCGGTGGTGGCGGTGGCAGTCGCGGCTTCGGCGGCGGGGGCGGCGGAGGCGGCCGCGGCTTTGGTGGCGGTGGCGGCAGCCGCGGCGGGTTCGGCGGCGGCGGGGGTGGCGGCTTCGGCGGTGGCGGTGGCCGCGGTTTCGGTGGCGGTGGCGGGGGAGGCGGTCGCGGTGGCGAGGACTTCGACCGTGGTCCGCGTGGAGGCCGCGAGCGTGGCGATCGCCGCGACAACCGCGACCGCGAGGAGTGGTGATCGCACGGGACTCCCACGGCGACGATCCCGTCGATGACCCGTTCGCGGTCCTCGGCGTGGCGCGTTCCCTGGAGTTGACGGCCTCCGAAGTGGCGGCGGCGCACCTGCGTGCCAGCGCGCGCGTCCATCCGGACCGGGCCAGGGACGCCATCGAGCGCGATCGGCTGGTCCGGGAGTCCGCGGTCATCGGCAACGCAAAGCGCGTCCTGCAGGACCCGGTGCTGCGTGCCGAGGTGTTGCTTCGGCTTGCCGGTGTGCCGGCGGTGGAAGTGCCCCTCTCGCCGCTCTTCCTGATGGAGACGCTGGAGCTTCGCGAATCGATCGAATCCGCGGCGGCCGGTGCGGACGGCGCGAGCCTCGGCGCACTTCGCGCCCAGGTCGAGGCGCTGCAGCGTGCGGCCCTGGCTGACCTGCGCGCGGCGCTCACGGCCCTCGGGCCGCCCGGCCGTCCGGCAGGCGACCCCGGCGCCGCCAGCGGTGCCCGTGCCGCGCTCGCACGGCTTCGGTACGCCGCGCGGATGGTGGCGCGCCTGGATGAAGCCCTGTAACTGAGGCTGCAGCCGATCCCTGCGGCATGCCGCGGCGGGCCGACGATGCCATTGGCCTCCTTCGGGCGCCTCGCTATACTGCTCCGTTCGCGGGCTAGTAGCTCAGCTGGCTAGAGCACACCCCTGATAAGGGTGAGGTCGAAGGTTCGAGTCCTTTCTGGCCCATTCCGCGAGGCGTCCACCGGCGCCTCGCGGTTTCCTTTTTGCCCGGCCTCCACGGGATGTGGCTCGGCGCGGCGGCGCGCGCCGCCCTCGTGCGCTACCCTTTTTTCCCCGCCTGCGGTGCCGGCCCCGGCACCGGGCGGGGCTCGATCCAACCACGGAGAACACCTGTGCGTCGCGCCAAGATCTCGATCATCGGAGCCGGAAACGTCGGAGCCACCTGCGCCCACTGGGCCGCTGCCAAGGAGCTGGGCGACATCGTCCTCGTCGACATCCCCGACCGCGTCGGTGTTGCGCAGGGCAAGGCCCTGGATCTGGCGCAGTGCGGCCCGATCGAGCGCTTCGACGCGAACATCACCGGCACGTCCGACTACAAGGACACCGCGAACAGCGACGTCGTGGTCATCACCGCCGGCATGCCGCGCAAGCCGGGCATGAGCCGCGACGACCTGATCGGCGTCAACGTGAAGATCGTGAAGGACGTGACCGAACAGGTCGCCAAGCACAGCCCGAACGCCATCCTGATCGTCGTCAGCAACCCGCTGGACGCGATGGTCTACACCGCCTGGAAGGTCTCGGGCTTCCCGACGCACCGCATCCTCGGCCAGGCCGGCGCGCTGGACGTCGCCCGCTTCCGCACGTTCCTGGCGATGAAGCTGGGCTGCTCGATCGAGGACATCAGCTCGCTGCTCCTGGGCGGCCACGGCGACGACATGGTGCCGCTGCCGCGCTTCACCAGCGTCGCGGGCATTCCGATCGACCAGCTGCTCTCGCAGGCCGACATCACCGAGTGCGTCGAGCGCGCGAAGGTCGGCGGCGGCGAGATCGTCAAGCTGATGGGCACCAGCGCGTACTACGCGCCGGCGTCGGGCACCGTCCAGATGGTCGAGGCCATCGTCAAGGACAAGAAGCGCATCGTGCCGTGCGCCGCGTACTGCGAGGACGAGTACGGCGTGTCCCCCGGCCAGAAGGGCAAGGGCTACTTCGTGGGCGTGCCCGTGGTCCTGGGCTCGAAGGGCATGGAGAAGGTCGTCCCCATCAAGATGACCGCCGACGAGTCCAAGCTGATGGCCGAGAGCGTCAGCCACGTCAAGGACCTGGTCGCGACCGTCCAGAAGATGTTCCCCGAGCTGGCCTGAGCCCCGCCGGGCGGGGGCGGCCCGTGGCCGCGGACCCGCCCGCCGCCACGTTCCCCGGAATCCACCGCGAGGCGCCCCCGAGTCGGGGCGCCTCGCGCGCTTTTCAGGGCGGGAGGGGGGCTCCGCCGATGAACGGGAGATGCGCGAAGGCCGTGCCTCGATCCTCTTCGACCCGGGTTGGATGTTCCTCGTCGCCGGCCTCGTGCTGGTGGTCTCGTCGGTGCTGGTGCCGGCCTCGTACGACCTGTGGGTCATGCGCACGCAACTGCGCCACCTGGATGCGCAGGAGCGCGAGAACTTCAACCGGCTGGAGGCCTATGGGCGCTTCGTGCAGTCGCTCGACTCGAACGACCCCCAGCTGGTCCGCCGGCTGGCCGCGGCGCAGCTGAACCTGGTGCCGTCCGGCGAGACGCCGCTCATCCGCCAGTCGACCGCCAACCGCACCCCGACCGAGTGGGTCGACATGACCGTCGCGCCCGTGCGCGCCTCCGTCGTGCCGTTCCCGGATTCGCTCCTCAGCCGCCTGACCCTCGGTCGCAAGGCCCTTTGGGTGGCCGGCGCGGGCGTGATGTGCATGTTCCTGGGCCTGCTCTCGGCCCCGCTCCGCATGGGGCTCCCGCGCCCGCGCGTGCAGCCGCTCTATGACGTGCGCGAGCGCACCGCCATGCTCATTGGCCTGCGCGCGCCCCGCGTGGCCTTCGCCGGCATGTCAGGCGAGGCCGAGACGCTTCCCAGCGTGACGTCGGCGCGGCGCGCGGGCGGTGACGTGTCGGACATGCCGTCCGTGGCCGGCGCAGACTGAAGCCGCAGGCGGGCGCTGGAGAAAAGGCGGCGTACTCCGGGATCGTGCGTGTGGGCACCTATGTTGCGCCGCATGCCCCGTGCACCCGAGGACGTTCCCGAAGCGCTGCTGGCGCTGGTGCTCTGCGCCGGCGCAGGGCCGCGCTTCGCCCATGATTCGATTGCCGCGCTCGGTTCGGCGGACGCCGTGCTGGGGGCGTCGGTCGCGGACTTGGCAGCGGTGCCCTGCATCGGCGCGGCGCGGGCTCCGGCGGTGCGTGCCGCGCTGGATGCCGTCGACGCCGGCGAGGAGCGGCGCCGCATGGCGGGGATCGGCGCGGGGTTCGTCGTGCTTGGCGATGCCGACTATCCACCCGCATTGGCATCGATCCCGCTGCCGCCGCTCGGGATCTGGGTGCGCGGCGATCCGGCCGCCGTGCTGCGGACGTCGGCGGCGGTGGTGGGGGCCCGGCGCGCCACGCCGTATGGCCTGGCGCAGGCTGGCCGGTTCGCGGCGGCGCTTGGGTCGGCCGGAATCGCGGTTGTCTCGGGGGGCGCGCGCGGGATCGACGCCGAGGCGCACCGCGCCGCGATGCGCGTCGGGGCGCCGACGGTCGCGGTCCTGGGATGCGGGCTGGGCGAGGCCTACCCGCCGGAGCACGTCGATCTGTTCGAGTCGATCGTGGCCGCAGGCGGCCTGCTGGTCAGTGAGTTCCCCACCCTCTATCCGCCGCTGGGCGAGAACTTCCCGCGACGGAACCGCATCATCTCGGGGCTTTCCGCGGCGGTGCTGGTGGTGGAGGCCGATCACCGCAGCGGAGCCCTGGTGACGGCTCGGTATGCCGCCGACGACCACGGCCGAGAGGTCTGCGCGCTGCCGGGGCCCGTCGACGCGGCCCGCAGCGCCGGCACGAATGCCGCCATCCGCGATGGCTGGGCGCACTGTGTCCTCGCCCCTGAAGACATGCTGGAGGTCGTCGTGCGAGTGTCGGTGCAGTCCGGCGTGCTGGCGGCTGCCGGGCCGTGCGAGGACGGCCCGATGCGGGGCGTTCCGGATGCGTTGCGGTCGTCGGTGGAGCGCGCGGTCGAACTGCTGGCACGCCGTCCCCGGCTCTCGCCGGCCTCGCTGGGGGCGGCGCTCGGGCTTCCGCCCGGGGAGTCGGCCGCCGTGCACGTCTACGCCACGCTGGTGCGTGCGCGCCTGCGTGGCGCCCCGGCGTGCGTCAGTTGAGGCCGATCGCGAAGAAAAGTGCCGTGAAGAGCAGGTCGCTCAGGATCACGAAGATCACGGTCTGCACCACGGTCTCGGTGGTCGCGCGGCCGACGCCGGCAGCGCCGCCCGTGACGCGCAGGCCGTTGTAGCAGGCGATCAGGCCCAGCAGCAGGCCGAAGACGCCGGCCTTCGACAGGCCCGTCAGGAAGTCGGTCATCTTGAGCTGAGTGATCGTGTTGGAGACGTAGAGGTCGTACGGGATGCCCAGCACGGTGGTGCCGATCACCATGCCCGAGAAGACCGCCGTCAGGTCGGAGATGACCGCCAGCGCCAGCAGGCTTGCCACCGTGGCCACCAGGCGGGGGACCACCAGGTAGCGGACGGGGTTCAGGCCCATCGCCTCGAGCGCCTCGACCTCCTCGCCGACGACCATCGTGCCGATCTCGGCCGCGATCGACGCGCCCGCGAAGCCGACCATGACGATCGCCGCGATGAGCGGCCCCAGCTCGCGGAACACCGCAACGCCGATGAGGTTCGCCACCTTGTCGGTCTGGCCGTACTGCTCGAGCGTGGGGGAGGTCTGGAACGCCAGGATGATGCCGATCGATCCGCTGACCAGCATGACGATCGAGATGCTTCTCACGCCCACGCGCACGATCTGTGCGGTGATCGCGCCGAGGCCGATGCGCACCTGCCGCACGACGAACGCCCGCCAGGCCCACGTCAGCGTGTCGACGCACAGCCAGTAGAGCGCGCCGACCAGCCCGAAGGCGTCCGCCAGGAACGTGACCCAGGCGTCCAGCATCCGGATCGGGAGCGGCGGCCCGTGGTCGGTGGTCGCGGGGTTGGCCTGGTCGTCCGCCATGGAGCCTCAGCGCGCGATCGCTTCCTCGAGCGTGGGAACCAGCGTGAACACGTCGGTCAGCCGCGAGATCTCGAAGATGCCGCGGACGCGCTCATTGGCGCCTGCCAGCAGCAGCTTGCTTCCGTTGCGCTGCGAGAGCTGCATTGCCTGCACCAGCACCGCAAGTCCCGGGCTGGACAGGAACGAGGTATTGGTCAGGTCGGCAATGACCTTCGGCTGCTTCAGCGCGATGGCCTTCGCGATCCCCTGGCGCAGGGCGTCGATGCCGTCCGCGGTGACGTCGCCGTTGACGTGCACGATGGCCGCGCCGGGGGCGGAAGAATCAGTCACTTCGAGCGGGCGGAAGGCCATGTCGGGATGGTAGCCGCGCCGGGTCAGGCCCGTGGCTGGGGCGGCTGCTTCGCGAGCCAGTCCTTCCATCTCGCAATCGCGGCGGCGCGCTCGCTGGACAGGGCGTTGAAGCGGTAGCCGAGCGTTTCCCCGGTCATGCGCTGGAGCGCACCGATCGCCGCCAGCCGGACCGACGGATCATTGTCGTCCAGGCTCTCGATGATGTTTCCGCACTGGGAGCGGTCCAGCGACTCGGCGGACCGCCGGATCGCCCCGATTCGTGCCTCCGGAACCGGGTCGTCGTACGCCGGGGTGACCTCCGCCGAGCAGCCCCATGCGAACGCGGTGGCAATGCACGCGAGGCCGAGGGGAAGCGGGCGGGGCGTCGCCATTGCCCGGAGTGTAAGCCGCCCGGGATCCCAGTAGGATTCCCCGCTTCCCAAAGGACCCGAGCCACGATGAACGCCGCGAACGCTCCCGAGACCGTCCTCATCCTCGACTTCGGCAGCCAGTTCGCGCAGCTGATCGCCCGCCGCGTCCGCGAGCTGGGCGTGTTCAGCCTGCTGGTGGCCCCATCGACGCCCCTGGAGACGATCCGCAAGCTGAACCCGAAGGGCATCATCCTGTCGGGCGGCCCTGCGAGCGTCTTCGAGCCGGGTGCGCCCCGGTGCGACCCGGCGCTGCTGGACATGGGCGTGCCGGTCCTGGGCATCTGCTACGGCATGCAGCTGGGCTGCCAGATGCTGGGTTGCGAGGTCAGCCCCGCACACCATCGCGAGTACGGCCGCGCGCAGCTGGACGTTCGCGAGCATGTCGGCCTCATGCACGGCCTGCCCGAGCGCACCACGGTCTGGATGAGCCACGGCGACCAGGTCAAGGACGCGCACGGAGACCTGGCGGTGCTGGCCTCGACCGACACCTGCCCGATCGCGGCGGTCGCGCACCGCCGGAAGCCGTTCTTCGGCGTGCAGTTCCACCCCGAGGTGACGCACACGCCGCACGGCACCGACATCATCCGCAACTTCCTGTACGGCGCGTGCCACTGCACCGGCAGCTGGCGCATGGCCGATTTCCTGGACCGCGAATGCGCCCGCATCCGCACCGAGGTCGGCACTGACCGCGTGATCTGCGGCCTCTCCGGCGGCGTCGATTCCAGCGTCGTGGCGGCGCTGCTTGCGCGCGCCGTGGGCGATCGCCTGACCTGCATCTTCGTGGACAACGGCCTGCTCCGGAAGGGCGAGCGCGACCTGGTCGAGAGCACCTTCCGCGACACGTTCGACATCGACCTGCGCGTGGTGGATGCGTCGCGCGAGTTCCTCGCGGACCTGAAGGGCATCGAGGATCCGCAGGAGAAGCGCCGCCGCATCGGCCACCGGTTCGTCGACGTGTTCCGGGCGTCCGCGAAGGAGATCGGCGCCGACGCCCGCTGGCTGGCGCAGGGCACGCTGTACCCTGACGTCATCGAGAGCGGCGCCAGCCTGGCCGGCACCGCGGCGAACATCAAGCTGCACCACAACGTGGGCGGACTGCCCTCGGAACTGGGCTTCAAGCTCGTCGAGCCGCTGCGCGACCTGTTCAAGGACGAGGTGCGCCGCCTGGGCGACGTGCTGGGACTTCCCTCGCAGATCGTCTGGCGCCACCCGTTCCCGGGTCCCGGCCTGGCCGTCCGGGTGCTGGGCGAGGTCACCGACGAGCGCCTGCGCATCCTTCGCGACTGCGACGAGATCCTTCTCGAGGAGATCGTGGCCGCGGACCTCTACCGCGCGACCAGCCAGGTCTTCGCGGTGATCCTGCCGGTGAAGAGCGTCGGGGTGATGGGTGACGGGCGCACCTACGACTCGGTGGTGGCGCTGCGCGCCGTGACCACCGAGGACTTCATGACCGCGGACTGGGCGCGCCTGCCGTACGACGTGCTGGCGACGATCTCGAGCCGCATCATCAACGAGGTCAAGGGCGTCAACCGCGTCGTCTACGACATCTCGAGCAAGCCGCCCGCGACGATCGAGTGGGAGTGACGCGGCGCCGCGGGTTCCCGCCGGCTCAGGACGCCCGGCCCGTGCCGCCGATCCGCCCCAGCGCGACCTCGAGCGTCGAGCAGACGACGTCGACCTGGTCCTCGGTCATGGCGTTGAAGAAGGGCAGGGCGATGGTGCGCGCCGCTGCCGACTCGGCCGCCGGGAACTCGCCTGGCTCATGGCCGCAGACCGTGCGCACGCGGGGCAGCGTGGGGATCGCCGGGAAGTAGTTCGCGGCGCCGACGTCCTGCCGGTGCAGCACGCCGATCACGGCGTCGCGGTCGTCCGCGGTGAACCGCGTGGTCAGGCGGATCACGAAGCTGGACCAGCTGACGCTCGCGCCCTCGGGCACCGTGGGCAGCAGCACGTCGGGGTTGGCGGCGAGCCGCTGGACGTATGCGTTGGCGATCGCCTGCCGGCGCACGATCGTCTGGTCGAGCCGGCGCACCTGGCTGCAGCCCAGCGCCGCGGCCAGTTCGCTCAGGCGTCCGTCGTAGCCGGCCAGGCCGGTGTACTCGAGCAGTGCGCCCAGGTCGCGCGTCTGCGTCGCGAAGCTGACGCGGTCCTCGCGGCCCTGGTGCCGGATCGCACGGCACGCGCGCGCCAGGGCGTCGTCGTGGGTCACCAGCATGCCGCCCTCGCCGGTCGTGACCTGGCGGTTGGCCCAGAAGCCGAGCGCCGCGATGCGCCCGAAGCGGCCGGCGTTGTCGGTGCCGTACGTCGTGCCCAGCGCCTCGGTGGCGTTCTCGATCATGGGGATCTCCATGCGCGAGGCCAGAGAGATCAGCTCCGGGAGCTTGGCGGGGTTGCCGAACGTCAGCGCGGCCAGGATCGCCTTGGTGCGCTTGCCGCACGCCGCGGCCGCGCGCTCCGGGTCCATGTTCAGGCTCAGCGGGTCCACGTCGACGAAGACGGGGCGCGCGCCGACGTTCAGCACGCTGTGCGGCATGCTGCTGAAGCCGAACGCGGGCACCAGGACCTCGTCGCCGGGGCCGATCCCGAGCGCGTGCAGCGCGATCTCGATGGCCGCCGCTCCCGAGCCGACGCCGACGGCGTGCGTGCGCCGCGTGCGTTCGGCGACCAACTGTTCGAACTCGGCCAGGAACGTGCCGAGCGTGAGCACGCCGGTGCGCAGCGCCTCGGCCACGCAGCGGACGTCCTCGTCGGTCACCTCGGCCTGGTTGAGCGGGATCACCTGCGTCACTTGGAACCTCCGTTGCCCGTCCCGGTCACTCGTGCGCAGGCAGCATCCGGGCTGCCAAGCTTGGCGATGAGGTAGTACCACGCGGCCTGTGCCTGCTGCACGGGCGTCACGTCGCCCGAGCCGGCAGCCGCGCGGCCCAGCACGTCGATGTCGTCGTCGCTGAGCGGCGCGCCGCAACGCGCCAGGGCGAGCACGGCCAGCACCTCGCCGGTGCGCGGGAGCTTGCCCCGCAGCCCGCGGGCGATCGGGACCGTCTCGGGGCGCCCGCTGTCGTAGATGCCCGCCAGGATCGGCACCAGGATCTCGTTCTTCCCGCTGGCCCATTCCACCAGCGACTTGAGCGCGGACGGGTCGGTGCGCATGAGCTCGCGCGCGGTGCTCGCGATGAGGAAGCCGCTCGGCTTGGCGTCCGGATCGGTGGTGCGGATCGTGCCGTCCAGGTGATGCCAGACCTTGGCGGCCTGTTCGGGCGGCAGCGTGGTGGCGCGCAGCAGCGCCCACTCCGAGGATGCCAGGTGCCCGACGTCCAGCAGCGTGACCAGCGTCTGGGCGGGGTCGGCCCCGCTCCGCAGCGCCTTGCCCGCGTCCGCGATCGCGTCCAGCCCGCGCGTGCCGTTGCGGACCTGGTCGAACGCCCCCGCGGGGATGTCGAGGTCGACCGATGCGAGCAGCTGCATCGCGGCGCGCTGCAGTGCGGCCTGGCTGCGGTGGCTGGCGACCCAGTCCTGCCACGCCTCGACGCCTTCCTTGGTCGAGAGGCGCAGGGCAGTTCCGACGAGCGCGAATGCCGCCTCGTCGGACAGCGGTCCGGAGGCGCGCTCGGCCAGCAGCACCGGCACCAGCGCGCGGAGCTCGAACACCAGGACGCCCTCGGACAGGAAGCGGACCAGTGACGAGCGCTCGGCCTCGGGCATCGCGGCCAGCCGCGTGCGGTACGCGTCCCACGGTGCCGGGTCGCCGTGCGCCTTCAGGAGCAGCGATGCCAGCCCCTCGGCGACCTGGTCCTTGCCGGCGAGCATGGGCGTGAGGAGCTTGGCGTCCCAGGGCGTGCCTCGGCGCTCGCACTCGGAGACCAGCGTCAGCGTGGCGGGATCGGGCAGGTTGCCCTGCGCCAGGATCGCGTCGACCGGCGTGGCGCGCAGCAGGCCGGCGACGTTGGCCTCCCGGACGATGCGCCCGCGCGTGTCGGAGTTCCTGACGCCGGCCATCAGCGTGGGGTCGATCCCCTTCTTCGAGAGCAGGGCATCGCCCAGCACGCCGCAGGCCTGCTCGCCCGTGTCGGCGGAACCAGCGAGGGCGCGGAAGAGTCCCGCCATCCGCGCGTCGGACAGGCTGGTCAGTCCGCTGATGACCGGGCCCGACGACTCGGAGTCGCCCCGCAGCGGGTCGTGCAGCGTCTTGGCCGATGCCTCGACCAGGTCGACCTTGGCGTAGTACTGCGCCCGGGCCGGCGCTGCCAGCGCCACGAGGGCGGCCAGGGCAAGCGCGGCGGCGGTTCGCGTGGCGTCCGTGCGGTCCGTGCGTCGGAGGCGGTGCATCCGACGGAGTCTATCGGCCTAGCGGGCCGCCCGGCTCCGGCGTTCCGCGCCGCGGCGCACCGTCTCGACCAGTTCGCGCACGCTGCGGACGCCGGGGGTGGCGTCATCCGCGGGAAGTTCCTCGCCGCGCTCCAGCATGTCGTGCACGCGGCGGGCCGCGGCGTGCGCGCTGGAGTGCGCGCTGCGGCCCAGCTGGCGGGCGATCTCGGGGAAGCTGAGCGTGGTCATCTCGCGCGCCAGGTGGACGATGACGCCGCGCGCCATCACGATCCGGCGGTGGCGGCCGCTCGACGCGAGGTCCTCGCGGGACACCGAGAGCGCTTCGCATGCGGCGTCCACGATCGCGCCGATGCGCGGCGGGGCGCCGCGGACGGCCGACTCGCCGACGCCCAGGGCGCGCTCGACCAGCGTCAGCGTCGCGGGGCCGTCGACGTCCTCCAGCAGCATCGCGGCGGCGATGCGCGCAAGCGCGCCCTCGATCTCGCGCACGCTGCCGATCGCGCGGTCGGCGACGGCGGACGCCGCCGGGCCTTCCAGCGTCACCCCGCGCGCCGCGGCCAGTCGCTGCACGAGCGACTCGCGCGTGCCGCGGTCCGGCGCCTCGACCTGCACGACCATGCCCGCGAGCAGCCGGCTGACCAGCGCCTCGCTGAAGGATCGCAGTGCACGCGGATGCGCGTCGGTGACGATCGCCACGCGCGCGCCGGCCAGGCCGATCGCGTCGATGGTGTGCAGGAACTCCGCCTGCGTCGCACCCTTGTTCGAGAGGAAGTGGACGTCGTCGATCGCCAGCAGGTCCAGCTTGCGGATGCGGGCGCGGAACTGCTCGATCGTGCCGGCGCGGACCGCCTGGATGTAGTCGTTCGTGAACTGCTCGCCGGTCGTGTACCGGATCTGCTCGCGCGGGTGCAGCGCGCGGCGCGCGCAGCAGAGCGCCTGCAGCAGGTGCGTCTTGCCGACGCCGCAGCCGCCGTGCAGCAGGATGCTGCGGATCCCGCCGAGCGAGTCCTCGGCCAGCCGGCGCGTGGCCTCGAAGGCGACGCGGTTCGAGTCGCCCACCACGAAGTCGTCGAAGCGGTGCCAGCGCTGGCCCTCGGCATCCGCGGCCTTGGCGGGACGGAGAGCGCGCGCCGGCGCGGCAGTCGCCGGGACCGGCGATGGCGCGGCCGGCGGCTCGGGCGCGCTGGGGGCCACCACGGTGATGGCGACGTCCACGGCGCCCTGCTCGGCGGCCACCGCCTGGATGTCGGCGCGGTAGTGGCGCTCGATCCACTCGGCGGCGTAGCGGTTGGTGACGGCGATCTCGATCCGCCCGGCGCCGATGCGGACGGTGGCCGGCTCGCCGAACCACATGCGGTAGCGCGGGGCACCGATGCGGGCCGCCAGGCGGCGCTCGAACGTCGCGACGTCGCCCTCCGTGCCGGATGCTGCCCCCGGCCGCACGATGCGCGACGGGACGTTTCGGCCGCCGGTTCGCGCGATCGGGTGCAGGGCAGGGGTCGTGGCGGTCATCGGGTTGCGTCTCGTCTCGTCGCTCGGTCGTCCAGGTCGGCCGCGCCGGTGCGCGACCACGTCGCCCCCGACCGCAGGGTCGAGGGCACAGCCTCCGCGGGTGGCGCGGAATCTTCCGTCGGTCACAGGATGGATCGTCCGTGCGTGCCGGGTGCACTTGCAGCCCGAATTCCGGCAGCCCGCCCACGCGGCGCGCGGCACTCCGCCAGCGCGCGGTCGCAGGTCGCCGCATGGGCGGCGCTGCCGAATCGCTCCACGTCCTGCGGAGCGGTGCGAAAGGTAGCGCGGATCGGTTGCGCTGCAAGCATGTATCGCGTCGCCGCCATGCATGCACGCGCGTAAGTGCCGTCGGCGCAGCGTCTCATGCCCTGAACGTTTTTTTCATCCACGGCTGCGGCCGTCCGATGTCCACCCGGTGTGGACAACTGACGTCACTTGACAGGTGGCGTGGCCGTTTCCCCGGACTGTGCCTGGCCGGGCACGGCGATCCACGCCTCGCGGCGACGGACCGGCGCGAACCCGAAGCGCTGGTACAGGCGCGTCGCAGGCACGTTCCGCACGTCGACCGCGAGCGCGAGCGTGCGTTCCGGTCGGTTCGCGACGGCGCGAATGCCGTGCGCCATCAGCGCTGCACCCGCGCCGCGCCCGCGGGCTTCGGGAGCGAGTCCCAGGTAGATGACCTCGACCGAGTCGGTCGGCGGTGACGGCGAGAGGAGCAGCGCGCCGATCGGGCGGTCGTGTTCGCGCAGCACGAACCAGAGTGCCGGGTCGAACGTGCCGGCGCCCAGGTGCCCGTCCAGGATGTCCTCGTCGCGCCGCAGGTCCGAGAGTCCCGGGCAATCGAGCGTGCCTTCGTAGGTGCGCCGCAGCAGCTGGGTCATGCCGCGGCGATCGGCGGGGTCCCACGTGACGATCCGCATCCCGGCCGGCAGTTCCGGTGCCGGGGCCGGGCGGCCCGGGATCGGCCGCTCCAGGTACTCCAGCGTGGCCAAGTGCCGCAGGCCTGCCGCGCGCAGGGCCGATGCGCGGAGTGACTCGTGCGGGGACGTCAGCGCCTGGACCATGCCGATGCCCATGCCGACGATCCCGTGCACGGCCGCCCGGACGGTCTCGGCGACCGCCTGGACATGCGCCGGGTCTCGGGGGACGGTGCTCAGGAGCAGGCCGGTGCGCCCCGGGTGGGGCACGATCAGGGCGGCCGCCTGAACCGGGTGGCCCGCCGACCAGAGCAGCGAGAGGTCCATTCCGGACGCCGCCGCCTGCCGCTCGAACGCCGGGCCAGGGGCGACTGAGGCCCCCAGTGCCGATGCCAACGCGGCCGCCCGGTCCTCCGGCGGGGTCCGTCCGGGGATGGCCGGTGGGGTGTCTCCGGGCTGGGGGGAACCCCGCCCGAACAGGCGGCGAATAGGCACCCATGCAGCGTAGCCGCTGCTCCCCGCATTTCCGTAGACTGCCCGCAATGTCCCGTGACCTGACCCCGTCGCTCCGCATCGCCCGCACGCTGGCCTGCCTGGCCCTTGGTTCGCTGCTCGCCGCCGGTGCGGTGCGCGCCACGCACGCCGCGCCCGCCGCGGACGGCGCGGACGGCGCGCCTTCGGTGGCCCCCAAGGTGAAGCCCGCGACCAAGGACGACCTGGACTTCCGCCCGGGCAACCTGTCGCTGGTGACCGATCCGCAGGGCGGCGCGCGCTACTGGATCTTCACGTACGAGGTCGCGAACAAGACCGGCAAGGCGCAGCGATTCTCGCCGCGGTTCGAGCTGCTCATGGGCGATGGCACGATCCTGCTGGGCGGTTCCGACGTGGCGCCCGAGGTTGGCCGCCGGCTGCAGCGCGCGGTCGCCGCTCCCGACGCCGCCGACCAGTTCCAGATCATGGGTGACATCCTCGAGGGCGAGGAGAACGCGCGCGACGGGTACGTCGTGTGGCCCGCGAAGGGCGACGCGAAGGACGTGACGCTCTTCGTGACGGGCGTGAGCGCGGCCTTCGACCGCGTGAAGGATCCCTCCACCGGCAAGGAGACCTTCCTGCGCCGGACCTGGGCGCGCGACTACACGCTGCCCGGTTCGAGCGACCCGCGCGAGAGCGCGCAGGCGACCGTCGTCCGCCGCGAAGGGCAGGATCACCGCTGGCTGATGCGGTGATCGCAGCGGGGCGGGCGGCCCTGAAGCGCCCATAACTCCCCGTTTGGACACGTTGCCGCGCCAGATGTTCCGCGCAGATGCGATTGGAAGCCTTGCGGCCCGTCGGGGCTGCGGCTACCATGGTCGGCCCGGTTCAGTACACGACACACGCAGGAGACTTTGCAGTGGCACACAAGAAGGGACAAGGCTCGACCCAGAACGGCCGCGACTCGAACCCCCAGTTCCGAGGCGTGAAGCTCTATGGCGGCGAGTCCACCAAGGCTGGTTCCATCATCGTCCGCCAGTGCGGTACGCGCTGGAAGCCGGGCTACCTGGTCAAGCTCTGCAGCGACCACACCCTCATGGCTCTGGCCGTGGGCACCGTGCGCTTCCGCGGCCGCTTCGTGGACGTCATCCCGGCGGACCCGAACACGCCGCGTCTGGCGATCGACCGCGTCTGACGCGCGTCGCGCCCGAACCTGAACGAATCCCCGTCCGCGCAGGTCGTCCGATCTGCGCGGCTTTCTTTCCCGGCGCACCCGGCGCCACGCCCCAGCCATGAACGTCTTCGTCGATACCGCGCAGATCACCGTCCGCTCCGGCAAGGGGGGCGACGGGTGCTCGCACCTGCGCCGCGAGAAGGACCGCCCCAAGGGCGGCCCGGACGGCGGCGACGGTGGCCGTGGCGGCGACGTCGTGGTCGTGGGCGACCCGCACCTGGACACGCTCATCGAGTTCTCCTACCGGGCGCACTTCTTCGCCGAGGACGGCGGGCGTGGCCAGGCCAAGAGCTGCCACGGCGCCGACGGCGCGGGGGTGACCATCCCGCTTCCGATCGGCAGCGTCGTGACGGATGAGGACACCGGCGAGGTGCTGGTGGACATCGTCGAGGCCGGCCAGCGGTTCGTCGTGGCGCCCGGCGGCAGGGGCGGCCTGGGCAACGAGCAGTTCAAGGGCCCGCTCCACCAGACGCCGCTGGAATCGACCCCGGGCGAGCCGGCGGTCGAGCGGCACCTGCGCATCGAGCTCAAGCTGATCGCCGACATCGGCCTGGTCGGCCTGCCGAACGCGGGCAAGAGCACGCTCCTGCGCGCGGTGAGCCGCGCGAACGCCAAGGTGGGCGCCTACCCGTTCACCACGCTGAGCCCGCAGCTGGGCATCGCGGACTTGGGCGAGGACCGCCGCCTGATCTTCGCCGACCTGCCGGGCCTGATCGAGGGCGCGGCGCAGGGCGCGGGCCTGGGCCACGACTTCCTGAAGCACGTCGAGCGCACGCGCGCGATCGTGCACCTGCTGGACATGGCACCGCTCGACGGCAGCGATCCGGTGGAGAACTACCAGACGATCCGCCGCGAGCTGCTCGAGTTCTCGCAGGAGCTGGCGGAGAAGCCCGAGCTGGTCGTCCTGAACAAGGTCGACCTGCTGCCGGAGGAGGAGCGCGAGGCTCGCATCGAGCGGATCGCCGGCGCGCTGGGCATGAAGCGCGGCGCTCGTCCGCCGGTGATCAGCGGCGCGACCGGCCTGGGCGTGCCGCAGATGCTCGAGGCGGCGTGGCGCCTGGCCGAGAAGCACGAGACGAAGGTCTGGGGCTCGGGGACGCGCTGAACGCGGCGCTCAGTCGCCGTGCAGCTGGCGGAGCCGCGGCGAGAGCCGCAGCATGAGCTGGATGCGCTCGAACTCGTCGATCCAGCCTTGGAGGGTGGCCGCGGCCTCGTCCGCGCCCACGGGCGCGCCCGGCAGCGGGCACGCGGCACCCAGCTGGCGGGCCGCCATCGCGCGGTAGCGGGCCAGCGTGCGGTCGCCCAGCAGCGAGCAGAACTCGAAGTCCTCGGCGCACCAGATGACGGTGGGCACGCGGGTGCCGGCGTTGATGCGGACGCGCTCGGCGAGCCCGGCGTGGGCCTCCTGCTCCAGGAAGCGGACGTCGGCGGCGGGGCATGCCCCGGCGATCGCGCCCAGCATCGGGCACTGGACCGCGCAGTCGCCGCACCACACACCCGTCAGGACCAGCACGGGCATGCGGCGCGTGAAGCCGGCGAGCAGGGTGCGCTGTGCGTCGGTCATGCGGGCGTTGGCCAGGTGGTGCCCCCAGCCCGCGGTGCGGTCTCGGTGGGCGTGCAGGTAGCCGGACCAATCCGTGCCGGCGGCATGCGCCGCGCGCAGGAGGTCGGGCGTGAGCAGGGCGGTGTCGGCGACGGTCATGGCTTGGAAGCGTAGGCGGGCGTCACTCGCCCGCGCTGGCCTGCAGGCGGCGGAGGTGCTCGAATGCCTGCATCGGCGTCGTGTTCGTCAGGTCGAGCGCCCGGAGCGCCATGAGCGCCGGGTGCGGCGTGGCTGGCTGCGCCGGCGCCACGGGCTGGGTGAAGAGCGGCATCGAATCGGCGGGCTCCTCGCGGCGCGAGCGACCGCGCGCGGCCTTGGCGTCCGCGGCCGGTTCGGTCTGCACCGCCAGCGTGCGGAGGACGTCGCCCGCGCGTGCGACCACGTCGGCTGGGATGCCCGCGAGCTTCGCGACGTGGATGCCGTAGCTGCGGTCGGTCGCGCCCGGCACGATGCGGTGCAGGAACACGATCTCGTCCTTCCACTCGCGCACCGAGACGTGCAGGTTGCGCACGCCGGGGAGCGTGGCGGCCAGCGAGGTCAGCTCGTGGTAGTGCGTCGCGAAGAGCGTGCGCGCGCCGGTGGCGGCCAGGCGCTCGGCGATCGCCCAGGCCAGGCTCAGGCCATCCAGGGTGCTGGTGCCGCGGCCGATCTCGTCCAGGACCACCAGCGACCGGCGCGTGGCGTGGTTCAGGATCCGCGCGGTCTCGGTCATCTCGACCATGAAGGTCGACTGCCCGGAGTGCAGTTCGTCGCTGGCGCCGATGCGCGTGAAGATGCGGTCCACCACGCCGACGGTGGCGCGCTCGGCAGGCACGAAGCTGCCCATGTGCGCCAGCAGCGCGATCAGCGCCACCTGGCGGATGTAGGTGCTCTTGCCGGCCATGTTCGGGCCGGTGATCAGTGCGAGCGTCGCGGGCTGCGCGGCGGTGCCGAGCTGGGCGTCGTTGGCCACGAACCGGTCGCGCAGGAGGTCGTCCAGCACGGGGTGGCGGCCGCCCTCGACGTGCAGGACGGGATCCGCGACGACGTCCGGCCGCGTCCAGCGGTGGCGCACCGCCGTCTCGGCCAGCGCGGCCACGCAGTCCAGGCTCGCGACGGCGTCGGCGAACGACTGCAGCGCCGGAAGCTCCGCGGCGGCGCGCGTGCAGAGCGCGTCGAAGAGCGCGCGTTCGCGGGCGATCGCGCGGCTCTCGGCCGAGAGCACCTTGTCCTCGAAGGCCTTGAGCTCCGGGGTGATGTACCGCTCGGCGTTGCGCAGCGTCTGCCGGCGCGCGAACTCCGCCGGCACCTTGGCGGCGTGCGCGTTGGTGATCTCGATGTAGAAGCCGAAGACGCGGTTGTAGCCGATCTTCAGGCTCGGGATGCCGCTGCGCTCGGCCAGCTCGGCCTGGTACCGCGCCATCCACGCGCTGGCGTCGCGCTGCAGCGTGCGCGACTCGTCGAGCTCGGCATCGGCGCCGTCGCGGAAGAGGCCGCCCTCGCGCAGGTGCGCGGGCGGGGCGTCGACGCACGATGCGGCGATCTCGCGGGCGAGCGGGTCCAGCGCGGCGGTCGCATCGGCCAGCGCCCCGCGCGCGCCGGCGAACGCGGG
>JBEIFT010000019.1:0-21185 GCA_040382255.1 Phycisphaeraceae bacterium | reverse complement strand
GGCCGGCGGCCTGCGCGGCGGCCACGGCGTCCGCGGCGGTGGCGTCCGCCTCGGTGCGGCGCGTGCGCCAGGTCAGGGCCACGTCGAAGCCCGCGCGGGCCAGTTCGATGGCGACCGCGCGGCCGACGCGGCGTGCCGCGCCCGTGACGATGGCAAGAGGGGCCATGGCGCGAGTGTACGGACGCGCCGCGGCGGGAACCCGGCGGCGGCCTGAGCCGTAGAATCCGCGTCCCGATGTCGGAGGACCCACGCAAGCCGAACGAGCGCAGCCCGGACGCGGATCCCGAGATCCCGGACCTGCACCTCGAGGAGCGGTTCCACGACCTGGAGGCCCTGGCGAAGGGCATCCCCACCCGGATCGCCCGCCGCGCGGACGCCGAGATCGCGCGCCGCGCCCCGAAGCTGGCGCCGTCGACCATCCGCAACCGGATGCGCCGGCGCACGGTCGCGCTGCTGGCCATGCTGGGCGTGATGGCGGCGATGGCCTCGCTGTGGGCGACGCTGCGCCAGACGTCGATCATCCGGAGCGCGATAGAGTCGCAGCTGGCCGATCGCTTCGGCGCCGAGGTCCGCCTGGGCGACGCCGAGTGGGACGGCTGGAACAGCGTCACCGCCACCGACCTGGTGCTGCGCGTCCCGGGCTGGCCCGAACGCGCCGCCGAGGTCGCGTCCATCCGGCGCGCGATGATCGTGTTCGACCCCCTGTCGCTGCTCGCGGGCAAGCTGTCGCTGGTCGACCTCGAGGTCGACGGCGTCGTGCTGCGCATCGTGGAGCGCGCCGACCGGCCGGGGCAGTTCAACCTCTTCTCGCTCTCGCCGGGCGCGACGACGGGCGGCGGCGGCCAGCCGCGGAAGGCGATCCTGCGCGACCTGCGCCTGGAGTTCGGCGTGCTGCGCGGCGAGAAGGCCGAGTGGTTCGGGTCGCAGGCGTACGAGGCGACGTTCGACCATGCGAAGGACGACCCCTCGCGCTACGCGTTCCGGCTGTCGCAGCGCGAGGAGAACGACCGGCTGGTCGCGCCCGGCAGCGGGCTGCGGATCACCGGCAGCTGGAACGAACGCACCTTCGAGTACGAGGCGACGATGGAGGGCCTGGACCTGGGCCCGCGCGCACGGAATTTCATGCCTCTGAACCTGCGCGCGTGGGCCACGCGTTCCAACCTCTCCGGGCAGGTGACGAAGGCGCGCATCTCGGGCAGCGCGGCGCAGCCGCTGCGCTCGGCGGAGATCGACGTCCGCGACGTCACGCTGCGCGAGCGCGACATGATCCGGGCCGTGCCCTGGGGACGCCTGGTCGGCGCCGAGGTCCAGCCGATCGGCGGGGACCTGGCGCTTGCGCTGCCGGCCGGCACGGTGCGCCTGGCCGGCACCTCGGTCACCGTCGAGGCCCACGACGCGCGGCTGAGCCCGGGCAAGCAGCAGTCGGGCGCGTTCGAGGTGCCGGTCGACCTGACGATGTCGCTGGACCTGGACCTGGGTGCGCAGCGGCCGTTCGACTGGGACGCGCGGCAGGAGTGGCTGGACTCGGCGCTGGCGCTGGCGAAGTTCGACCTGCAGGTGCGGCTGCCGGGCCTGGACGCACGGAGCGGCCCCGACGGCAAGCCGCGTCCGATCGAGCTGCCGATGGCCGCGATCGACGTGCTGCGCGACTTCGGTGCGGCCGACTGGGCCGCCGACGTCGAGCTGCGCGTCTCGCGCGGCGCGGCCGACGGCGCGGGCAAGCCGGCGCCGGTCGCCATGCTGGGCGCGCTGCGGCTGCGCGACGGCACGATCCGCGCGTCGGCGTTCCCGTACCGCCTGACGGGCGTGCAGGGCACGATCGAGGTGGACGGCGCGCGGGCCACCATCACCGACCTGCGCGGCCGCGGAAGCGGCGACGGCGCGCTGACCCTCTCGGGCACGGTCGACGTCGGCGGCAAGGACCCCGCGTACTCGATCCGTGCGGTCGGCAGTTCGCTGGTGGTCGACGACCGCCTGATCGCCGCCTTCGACGACGCGCCGCGGCGAATCTTCGGCGCGCTCTTCGACCGCAAGGCGTGGGGCTCGCTGGCGGCCGCGGGCCTGGCGCCGCCGGACAGCGAGCCGGGCGGCACGCTCGACCTGGACCTGCGCGTGCACCAGCAGGCGGGCGGCCCGTCCGCCAGCGTGACGGGCGACGTGTGGTTCCGCGACACGCGGGTCGTGCTGGACGCGTTCCCGAACCCGATCACCGCGGACGGACACGTCATCATCGAGGACGAGCGGGTGCTGCTCAACCCGGGCGACAACCGGATCCGCACGCACGCCGGCGGCACCGGCACCGTGACCGGCACGATCGGCCTGCGCCGCGCGGGCAACTCGCGCGTGGTCGAGAACGACCTGCGGTTCGAGGTCCGCGGCGAACAGCTCGGCGCGACGATGCTCGCCGCGATCCCGGTCAGCTTCCGCCCCGGATCGCCGGAGCCGGAGGGCTGGCCCGGCAAGGTGCGGTCGCCGATCGCCGACCTGCTGACCGCGCTGGGCGTGCACGCGGTGCTCGACATCGACGGCACGGTTCGAACGACGCCGGAGGGGTCGGACCGCGTGGAGACGCACGTGCGGATGGTCTCGGGGACGATCACGCCCGAGCCCACGCTGCCCCGCGTGATGCGCGGGTTCGGTCTGGCCTGGCCGGGGCAGCTGCGGCTGGAGCGGCTGATGGGCGAGATCGACGTCACCCCCGAAGGCCTGACGCTGCGAGACTTCACGGCCGAGCGCGACGGCGGGACCGTGCGCGCGGACGGCCGCTTCAGCACCGACGGCGAGGACGGCAGCCTGGACGTGGCGCTGAAGGGATTCCCGATCGTGCGCGACTTCCTGGGGCTTGCCGAGGGCACCGACGGCGACGACGCGCGGCGCGCGTGGGACGCGCTGCAGCCCTCCGGCACGTTCGACGGCACGGTGCACTGGCGGCGGACGAAGGGCGCGAACGCGACGCAGGCCATCGCCGAGCCGCGCACCCTGACGCTGGGAGGCACGCTCCCACTTCAGATCGAGTCGGGGCGGCTGGTCTACCGCGACGGTCAGATCAGCATCGAGGCGCTCGACCTGCGCGCGCCGGACACCGACCTCACGCCGCTGCGCATCCTGGCGGGCGGGCGCCTGCTGGGGCCGGACGCGGACTTCGGCGCGGAGGTCGACGCGATCTCGATCGACAGCGCGCTGGTCGACTCCGCACTGCGCGCGTCGGGCCTGGAGTCGCTGCGCGGGATCATCCGCGACTGGGCGATCCGCGGTGCCTTCGACGCGCACTACCGCATCCGGGGCGTGGGCCCCGACTCGCCGTGGCGCCTGACGATCACGCCGGGCGCCGTGCAGGGCGTCCACGCGGGACGGCCGTTCGGCATGCTGGTGCACGGCGGGACCGTCGAGGTCGAGCCTCCCGGCGTGCGCGCCGCCGGGCTGGTGGCTTCGATCGACGAGGGCTGGATGACGCTGGACGGGGAGCTGGCGCGCGGGAAGGGAGGCACGGCCGGCGTGCTGCAGTTCGGCGCGATGCTGGCGCGCTGGTCGCCGGATGCCGCGGCCATGCTGCCGCTGGCGGCGCGCGAGGCGCTCGAGCGCATCGAGTTCGGGACCGACGCCCCGATCTGGACCGACGGGATCAAGGTGACGCTGGACGTGCCCGACGACCAGGAACCGCGCGTCGAGGTGCGCGGGCGCATCAGCATGGCGGACGCGCACTTCCGCGCGGGCACCGCGTTCGACGGCGCGTTCGGCACGCTCGACCTTGCCGTCGGCGCGGGGCGAGGCCACCCCAGCGGCCGGATCGGGCTGGGGTTCGACCAGCTGAAGGTGATCGAGCGAGTGGCGACCCGCATCCACGGCGAGCTCGGCTTCCAGGCCGAGGACGGCACGGTCCGCCTGAAGGACCTCCAGGGCGACATGTACGGCGGACGGCTGATGGGCAGCGGCCTGCTGGATCCCGCGCTCGGATACGAGGTGCACGTGGCCTTCGCGAACGTCGGGTTCGCGTCCTTCGCCGACGCGCCCGCCGACGGCATCGCGCCGCGCACCTCGGGACCCCAGGGCACGCTGCGCGGGAAGTTCGACATCCGAGGGATCTTCGGCGAGCCGCAGTCGCGGCGCGGCACGGGCCGCGCCGCGATCGCCGACGCGCGCATGGTCGAGTTCCCGCTCGGCCTGAGCCTGCTGCAGCTGACGCAGCTGATGCTGCCGCTGAGCAGCGCGCTGGAGCAGGCGAACATCGGTTTCAACCTGGCGGGCGACGAGGTCCGCCTCACGACGCTTGACCTCTCGACCGGCACGATGCGCCTGGAGGGCGGCGGCAAGCTGGACCTGCGGGACGGCGCGATCGCCCTGCGGTTCCGCAACCGCGGCCAGCTGCCGCTCCTGAGCGACCTGTACGGGGTGATGGCCGACCAGTTCTTCGTGATCGACGTCGGCGGTACCTTCCGTGATCCCAAGCCGCAGCTGACGCCGATACCGGTGCTGAGCCCCGAGCCGAAGATCGAGCACGCGCCCGCGCCGGACCGCGAGGGCGCCGCACCCACCCCACCACCGAGCACCACCCAATGAGCAACGACCACCATGTCCCCGCCAACCGACCGCATGACCAGCACGGGGCGCGGGCCGAGGAGTCCGCGGGGCTGGACCCGGCGGTGGCCAAGCTGCTGCACGGTGCCGTCCTGGCGGCCGCCGAGTCGTTCGGCCTGGAGCAGCGCTCGGGCGTGCTGCGTCGCGAGGACCTGGCCGAGGACATGGCGCGCACCGCGCTGCGCACGCTGGGCGACGGGCTGGACATCGGGCAGTTCAAGGTGATGGAGCGCGCGCTGCGCGAGATGCGCGCCGCGTACCGCGTCTTCAACCGCTACAAGGGCGTGCGCAAGATCTCGATATTCGGCAGCGCGCGCACCCCCGAGCACCACCCCGACTACGAGGCCGCGCGCGAGTTCGGGCGCATCATGGCCGCCGAGGGCTGGATGGCGATCACCGGCGCCGGGATGGGCATCATGAAGGCCGGCCACGAGGGCCCCAGCCGCGAGTCGAGCTTCGGACTCAGCATCCGCCTGCCGTTCGAGACCAACGCGAACGACATCATCAAGGGCGACCCGAAGCTCATCAACTTCAAGTACTTCTTCACGCGCAAGCTGATGTTCGTCAGCCACTCGGACGCGGTCGCGTGCTTCCCGGGCGGCTTCGGCACGATGGACGAGATCTTCGAGACCCTGACGCTGATCCAGACCGGCAAGAGCCACCCGCTGCCCGTGGTCCTGGTCGAGGGCGCGGGCCCCGACGGCAAGCCGCGCGGGTACTGGAAGCGCTGGGAGGAGGGCGTGGTGCACAACCTGCTGGAGTCCGGCTGGATCTCCAAGGAGGACACCGCGCTCTACGAGATCGCGTCGAGCCCCGCGGACGCGGCGGAACGCGTGATCCGCTTCTACCGCCGCTACCACTCGTCGCGCTACGTGGGCGACACCTTCGTCGTGCGCGTGAAGCGCCCGCTTTCGGCGCGGCAGGTCGAGCAGCTGAACGACGAGTTCAGCCACCTGGTCAAGACCGGCACCGTGACGCAGCAGATGGCGCCCTTCGAGGGCGAGGACGACCATGTCCACCTGCCGCGCGTCGCGTTCCACCACACGCGCCGCGGGTTCGGGCACATCCGCCGCTTCATCGACCGCATGAACGAGATGCCGGACGAGGCCGAGGGATGAACGCGCTGCGCGGGGCCATCGCGCTGGCGGCACTGGCGTTCGCCGGGTGCGCGCCGGTCGGCCCCGCGGCTGGCGAGGCCGCGCCCGACGCCGTGGCCGCCGCCGAGCGCTCCCCGGCGGGCACGATCACGCGCGCACGCACGCGGGTGGCCGGTGGGCAGAACGGCCTGGAGGTCTGCCAGTGGCAGGTGACCGACGACCCGTGGCGGATCGCGGACGCGCTGCGCGCGCATGCCGCGCCGGCGGTGTCCGGCACCGATGAACTGGCGCTGCGCAGGAACGGGTTCGTGGTGTGCGCGGTCCGGGCCGACGAGCTGGACGCGCTGCAGCGCGACATGGGCGGCAGCGCGCAGGACGTCCGCACGTGGCTGGGCACGGCACCCGCGTGGCGCGAACTGGTCGCGACGCCGCTCGGCAGCGCGATGCTGGAGGTCGATGGCGTGGCCCGCGAGCGCCCGGGCGGCACGGTGCGGCTGATGGCACGCACGTGGCCGGTCCCGATGGAGGACGGTGGGCGGATCGCGGTCGAGGCAGTGCCGCAGGTCGTCACCAACGCCATGCAGGCCAGCCTGGTGCGCAACGGCGAACGGCTGGCGGGCGAAGTGATCGGCTCGTGCGCGATGGAGCTCGAACTGGACCGCGACGTGGCCTGGGTGATCACCTGCGATCCGAGCGGCGTCGTCGAGGCGCCGGAGCCGCCCGCGGATGCCGGGTCGGCGCCCCCGGCCGAGACGACCCCGCCGGCGGACCCCGCCGCGCCCGGCGACGCGCCACCTGTGTCGGCCACGCCTGATACGCCGGCACCCGCATCACCTTCGCCTTCGCCTGCGCCGCCGGCATCGATCCCCGCGCCCCCGCGCGCTGCACCCGCCGGGCTGCCGCCCGCGCCGGGCGCACCAGCGCCCTCGAAGGCGCGGAAGCCGGACGCCCCGCCGCCGCTGGACGCGCCGACCCGCACGCCGTCCGCCGCCCTCGCGGCCGCGGCGCTCGCCGCCACCCCGCCAGGCACGTCCGGGACGACCCTGCCCCGGATCGCCACGCTCGGGGCGTCACTGCTCCTGGCCTCGCCCGAACGCGCCGGCGTGCCGGGGCGGCGTACCGTGCTGGTGCTCGTGCCCCACCTGGACGCCATGCCTTTTCCCGACGACGGCCGCGCGAAGCCGATGACCGGGGAACCTGTCTCGCCCCGCACTGCACCATGAACGACCCCATGACCGAGCCCCAGACCGACCTGCGCCCCACGCGCCGCGGACGACTCCGCCGACGCGGAGGGCGCCGCCGGCTGCCGGGCGTGAAGGTGCTGCCGACGCTGATGACGCTCGGCAACCTGGTCTGCGGCTTCGCGGCGATCTACTACTCGGCGCGCGCCGGCGAGTCCGGCGGCCCGACGCCGTTCGGCTGGCACCCGCTCACGGTGGCGGGCGCGCTGGTCTTCCTGGGCATGGCCTTCGATGCGATCGACGGATCGCTGGCGCGCCTGACGCGTTCCACCAGCGACATGGGCGCGCAGCTCGACTCGCTGGCCGACGTGGTCACCTTCGGCGTGGCGCCGGCCTTCATGATGCTGCGCCTGGTGGGCCTGTACTACGGCCCGGGCGACGTGATCCTGGGGCCGGATGCAGGCAACCTGTATGCGCGGCTCTGCTGGTCGGTCGCGGCCATCTACATCTGCTGCACGGCCCTGCGCCTGGCGCGCTTCAACGTCGAGACACCCGGCAGCGACGAGGACGCGCACCGCTGGTTCAAGGGCCTGCCGAGCCCGGGCGCCGGGGGCGCCGTCGCCAGCCTGGCCCTGCTGCACCAGCACCTGATGCTGGTCACCTGGCGCGACGACCTGCCCGCGGGCTTCGCCGCCACCAGCGCCATGGTCATCCCGGCCGCGACGCTGCTCTGCGCCTTCGCGATGGTCAGCCGCCTGCGGTACCCGCACTTCGTGAACCGGGTCCTGAAGGGCCGGCGCTCGATGGCGACGGTCGCGGCGATGGTGGTGGCGGTCGCCGGCAGCGTCTGGTGGTTCCACGAGGCGCTCGCGGCCGCGCTGAGTGCCTACGCTTTGAGCGGCCCCCTGCTGGCCGCGTTCCGCCGCCGGATGCCCCCGCCCGGGGCACCCGACGCGGACGGCGCCTGACCGCCCTCCCCGAGCCCACGAGCCAATCCATGACGATCGCCACCACCGTCCCTGACGCACACGGACGCTTCGGACGCTTCGGCGGCCGCTACGTGCCCGAGACGCTTGTCCCGGCGCTCGAGGAGTTGGCCGCCGCGTACGACGCCGCCCGCAAGGATCCGGCGTTCCGGGCCGAGCTGGACGGGCTGCTGCGCGACTTCGTCGGCCGTGCAACGCCGCTGACGGACGCCCCCCGCCTGACCGCCCACGCCGGCGGCGCGCGCATCGTGCTGAAGCGCGAGGACCTGGCGCACACCGGCGCGCACAAGATCAACAACACGATGGGCCAGGCGCTGCTGGCGAAGCGCATGGGCAAGACGCGCATCATCGCCGAGACCGGCGCCGGCCAGCACGGCGTGGCGACAGCCACCGCCTGCGCGCACTTCGGCCTGCCCTGCGAGGTCTACATGGGTGCCGAGGACGTCCGCCGCCAGGCGCTGAACGTCTTCCGCATGCGCCTGATGGGCGCGAAGGTCAACGAGGTCACCACCGGCAGCCGCACGCTCAAGGACGCCACCAACGAGGCGATGCGCGACTGGATGGGATCGGTCGGCGAGACGCACTACATCCTGGGCAGCGTCGTCGGCCCGCACCCGTTCCCGCGCATGGTCCGCGACTTCCAGAGCGTGATCGGCCGCGAGTGCCGCGCGCAGTGCCTGGAGCGATTCGGGCGCCTGCCGGATGCCGTGGTGGCGTGCGTCGGCGGCGGTTCGAATGCGGCGGGGATCTTCTGGCCGTTCGTGGACGACGCGTCGGTCCGCCTGGTCGGCGTCGAGGCCGGCGGCCGCGGCCCGGGCGCGGGCGACCACGCCGCCCCGCTCTCGCACGGCACGCCGGGCGTGCTTCACGGATCGATGAGCTACGTGCTGCAGGACCCGTTCGGCCAGACGGCCGACGTGCACTCGTGCAGCGCAGGCCTGGACTACCCGGGCGTCGGCCCGGAGCACAGCTTCTGGAAGGACGCGGGCCGCGTGCAGTACACGGCCGCCACCGACGACCAGGCGCTCGCGGCCTTCCAGCTGCTGGCGCAGCGCGAGGGAATCATCCCCGCGCTGGAGACGTCCCACGCCGTGCACGCGGCCGTGGAGCTCGCGCGCACCATGCCGAAGGACGCGATCGTCGTGATCAACGTCAGCGGCCGCGGCGACAAGGACGTGAACGAGGTCATCCGGCTGCTCGGGCACTGACGCCCGCAGGACGTTTCCCCGCATCCGGGCGATGAACGCGCCGATCCTGCGCGCGGATCGCCGCATGGAGTGGCCCAGCGGCGGCGGCGCGCCATGAATGCGTTCCCGTGCACGCCGCCGGGACGCACTCGTGGTGCGTGACCGGCGTCGCCGCAGGGACATCGAAAGGGAAAGACCATGAAGGGAATCGCAACGTCCGCTCTGTTCGCCGGCGCCGCCGCCGTCCTGTTCGCCTCGGCCGCCCAGGCGACCGTCGTCCTCCAGAACGGGGAATCGGTCAACCTCGGCTGGCTGATGAACCAGAGCGAGGACCGCCAGGTGATCATCGACGACAAGCTGTTCACGTTCGAGTCGTTCGGCGCGAACGGCCTGCGCGCGAACGACTTCCGCGTCGTCGGCTTCGTCGGTGCGGGCAGCCACGGCAACGGGCTGAACAACGTCGGCTTCGACATCACCGGTCCGTTCGGCGACACCACGCCGGGCGCGGACGGCATGAACGAGATGAACATCCAGTACTCGGTCGAGGTCCTGCCGGAGTTCTACGAGCGCGGCGTCCGCCTGTGCGACACGCGCCTGACGTTCAACGGCTCGTCCGGCGGCGCCGGCTCGTTCGCCCGCGTCGACGAGACGATCCTGGACCTGGACTTCAACAACTACCTGGGCACGCTCGCGGCGTACGACACCTTCGGACCGCCGCAGGACCGCAAGCTGTACGACGCGATCGATTTCTGCGACACGTACGGCACGAGCGGCTACCGCGCGTTCGAGGTCAACAAGGACCTGAAGTTCTTCGCCGCCACCGAGAACGGCTTCTCGTCGGCCTCGTGGGTGCGCCAGGAGTTCAGCCAGGTGTACGTGCCCGGCCCGGGTTCGCTGGCGCTGCTCGCGCTGGCGGGCGTCGGCGCGCGCCGTCGCCGCGCCTGACGGGCACCGAGGGAGGGGAAACGCACGCGGGGCGCCCGAAGCGGCGCCCCGCGTCGCGTTTTCGTGCGCCGCGGCACGCGACCGCGGACGCGCGACCGCGGCGACGCGCGCGCGTGCCGACCGCGGCGCCCGATGCGCGGATTCCTCCGCAGCGCACGCTTCCGTGCATCGCGTGCGCGATTCGCGCGATGCGCACGCGCAATGCACGCGCACACTGGTCCCGGCCGCGCGACGCGCAACCATCGTCCTTCGCAGCGCGCGTGCCCGTCGTCGGGCGATCCGCAACCGCGCGCATGCAGGGAGGGATTGCATGGAACGGAACATCACGCACGCACAGGGACCGGGTGTCCGGCCGCCAGGCCCGGCCGCATGGGCCGCACTCGCCGTCGCATGCGCGGCGGCCACCGCGCACGGCGGCGTCGTCGGCAAGTGGAACTTCGACGACCGCAGCACCAAGGCCACCGCCGGCGAAGGCGCGGCCGAGCTCGTCGGCACCAAGTCGGCGGGATGGTGCTCCGGCGCGACCGGCAAGCGCACCGACCGCTCGATGGGCGTCCGCGGCTTCGACAGCAGCGGCGACCAGTTCTACGGCGGCTACCGCGGCGTCGCCTTCAACCTCTGCACGTGCGGCTGGGAAGGCGTCTCGGTGAACTGGTCGCAGCGCATCGACCGGAACGCCAGCCGGTGGATGCAGTTCGAGTACTCGCTGGACGGCGACCACTTCAGGACCGACGGGCTCCGCAACGACGGGATGATCCGGGTGGCGCGCGCCAACGCGTTCCTCCGGTTCACGATGGACCTGCGGAACATCGACGGGGTCGCCAACAACGAGAACTTCGCGTTCCGCTTCGTCGCGGTGAAGGACCCGTCCACCCGGCGGTATGCCACCGTGGGCGGCGGCCGCTACAACCCCACCGCGCGCTGGATGATCGACTCGGTCACCGCGCTCGGCTCGCCCTTCGAGGGCGGCGGCGGCAGCACACCTGCACCGGGCGCCATGGGCCTGGCCGGGCTGGCCGGGCTGCTGGGACGCGGACGACGGCGCAGGACGGATCGGTGACCCACACCGATCTTTCGATGGGACGGGTCAGCCATGACCGATATGCTTCGTCGGACCCGTGCCGACATGGAGCGTCGCTCGATCATGCGTCTGACCCGTCCCTGCGCCGTGGCCGCCCGTGCGGCCGTCCTCGCTGCCTCACAGGCATGCCTCGCCACGCCGGCCGACCGAGCCACGGCCCGTCCGGCGCCTCCTGCCGCGCCCGCGGCGCCGGAAGCGGCGCCCGCATCGACGCGCATCGACGTCGCTGCCGCCGTGAACCAGGCGATCGCGGCCAGCGGCCTGGACCGCACGGACGTGGCGGTGAGCATCCGCGACATCGCGACGGGCCGCCTGCTGGCTGACGTCGGCGGCGACCGGCTGATGACGCCGGCCAGCAACATGAAGGTGCTGACGACGGGGGCTGCGCTGTTCGCGCTCGGACCCGAGTTCCGGTTCCGGACGCGCCTGGTGCGCGACGGCGACCGGCTGGTCGTGATCGGCGACGGCGACCCCTCGCTGGGCGACCCGGAATTCGGCGACGTCGCGGGCGTGGCGGACCAGTTGATCGGCATGTGGGTCGACGGCTGCCAGAAGGCCGGCATCAAGTCCGTGCGCGAACTGGTGGTCGACGACCGGATCTTCGACCGCCAGTACGTCCACCCCGAGTGGCCGGCCGACCAGCTGAGCAACGCCTACTGCGCCGAGATCGCGGGCCTGAACTACCAGACCGGGCTGGCGATGGCGTACCTGGGCCAGGCGGAAGGCCGCGGCCAGGTGACCCGGTGGTCCCCCGCCGCCCCGTGGCTGCGCGTGGTGAACAAGAGCACCGCGCGCGGCGACAAGAAGGCGGACCAGACCATGTGGGTGGGCCGCACCGAGGACCCCGCGACCTTCACGCTGAACGGCAACATCAAGGCCGTCCCCAAGGAGCCGATCGCGGTCTGCGTGCACGACATGCCCGCGTTCTTCGGCCGCGTCCTGGGCGAGCGCCTGCGCGCGGCCGGGATTGCCGTGGGCACGGTCCGCACCGCCGAGAGCGGAGACCCGAAGTTCACGGGCCAGCCGATCGCGCCGGTGTTCGAGGCCCCCCTCTCCGCGGTGGTCGAGCGCTGCAACACGGACAGCCAGAACCTCTACGCCGAAAGCCTGCTGAAGCGCACGGCCGCGGCACGTACCGGGCAGCCGGGCTCCTGGCCGCTGGGCTGCGCGACGCTGGCCACGGTCATCGACGAGCACCTGGGCGCCGGCACCGCGGCCAAGGGCCTGGCGGCGACTGACGGCAGCGGCCTTTCGCGCGGCAACAAGGTCGCCGCGAACCTGGTCACCGCGTGGCTGGGGGCGATCGCGAAGGCCCCAAAGGTCGGCCCCGCGTTCATCGGCAGCCTGGCGGTCGGCGGCAAGACCGGCACCGTCAAGAAGCGCTTCAAGGACATCGACGCCAACAAGGTCTTCGTGCCCTGCAAGACCGGCTACATCAACGGCGTGAGCTGCCTGAGCGGGTTCGTGGGCCCCGTGGGCGGTGCGCCGCGGTTCACCTTCAGCGTGCTCTGCAACGACCTGAACGACGACAAGGGCGGCGTGTCGAAGGCGAAGGCGCTGCAGGAGAAGGTCGCGGCGATCCTGGGGAGCGCGATGTGACGCCTGCCGCAGCCGGACGCCCCGGCTGGCGTGCGCAGGTCAATGGATGGCTTGCACCTGGACCCGGGCTCGAGTGGACCACTGACGAGCGCGTCTGCGCGCGGTGCCACTACGGCTTTCCCGGCGGTACCGCCGGCGCGCCGCGCCCGTGCATCGAGTGCGGCGCGGCGCTGGACCCGGCCGTGCCCGGCACGCTGATCGCTCCCGGGCCCGGGACGTCCGCACGCTGGTTGATGCACGCCCCTGGTCTCTGGTACCAGCTGGCCGTGCTGGCCGGGTGCGCCCTGTGCTTCATCGGGGGGATGGCGCCTGCAGGCTGGTTCGGGCCGATCGTCCTGGGTCTGGCGTGGCTGGCGGTGACCGGTGCGTACGGCGTGGCACGGATCTTCATCGCGACCGCGCTGGCGATTCGGTGGAAGCGGCTGCAAGCGGTCGATGCACAACCGGGCTGGTGGTTGCCGGCGGCGATCGTGGCGGGGCTCGTCATCCTGTGCGTGCTGGACGTGCCGGCGCGGCTCGGGTTCCGGCTCCAGCGCCCGCGGCTCGAGGCCGCGCGCGCGCAGTGGGAGGCCTTGCCGCCGCAGGACCGCGCAAAGGGGCTGCCGCAGCCGGTCGACCTCTGGACGCCGTTCGGGCTCGCCGCATGCGGCAACCCGGGGGACCTAGCGAACCGCGGCCGGTACGACCCCACCGATGGCTTCGCCGTCGGGGTTCATGGCACGGGGTTCCTGTTCGACTCCGGGGCCTACTACTGCCTGCCGCGGATGGACCCGCAGGCGGCCAAGGCTGCAGGCTTCGAGGCACTGGGCGACGGGTGGTACGCGGGCAGCTACGACCCGATGGACTGACGCACGGGCCGGGACTTTCGCGGGAATCCGCATCGCCACGGGTCGCTACCCCTAGACTCCGCCCGATGCGGACGGAACCGCCCATCCCCGCGCAGGAGGCGCACGGGGTCGCTGCCGTCGGGTGCCCTGCACCCGCGCTCGACCCCGCGGTGGTCGACGACATCCGGCGCGTCTGGGGCTTCGACACGCTGCGCCCGCTGCAGGCCGAGGCGATCGCCGCGGGCATCGCCGGGCGCGACAGCCTGGTCGTGATGCCGACGGGCGGCGGCAAGAGCCTCTGCTACCAGGTACCGCCGCTGGCCGCGGCGCGCGCGGGCGAGACCCGGATCGACGTCTGCGTCTCGCCGCTCATCGCGCTGATGAAGGACCAGGTGGACGGCCTGCGCACGAACGGCTACCCGGCTGCCGCGCTGCACTCGGGCATGGACAACGCCGAGCGCGACGCCGTCCGCCGCGCCGTCCGTGCGGGCGAGGTGCGGCTCCTCTTCGTCTCGCCCGAGCGGCTGCTGGCCCCGGGCTTCGACGCGTGGCTCGGCTCGGTCGGCGTCCGCGCGATCGCGATCGATGAGGCGCACTGCATCAGCCAGTGGGGCCACGATTTCCGCCCCGAGTACCGCCAGATGGCGCGGCTCCGCGCCACCTTCCCCGACGCCAGCCTGCACGCCTGCACCGCGACCGCCACGCCGCGCGTGCGCGAGGACATCGTGCAGCAGCTGGAGCTGCGCGACCCGCTCGTGCTGGTCGGCAGCTTCGACCGCCCGAACCTGATCTACCGGATCGAGCCCCGGGTCGATGGCCGCCGCCAGCTGCTGGACGTGCTGGGCCGCCACCGTGGCGACGCGGTCATCGTCTACTGCCTGAGCCGCAAGGACACCGAGGGCCTGGCCGAGCACCTGCGCAAGGAGGGCTTCCAGGCCGCGTGCTACCACGCCGGGATGGGCGCCGACCAGCGCGCCCGGGTGCAGGAGGCCTTCGCCGAGGAACGGCTGGACATCGTCGTCGCGACGGTGGCGTTCGGCATGGGCATCGACCGCAGCAACGTCCGCGCGGTGGTGCACATGACGATGCCGAAGAGCATCGAGCACTACCAGCAGGAGACCGGCCGCGCCGGCCGCGACGGGCTGGAGAGCGAGTGCGTGCTGTTCCACTCGTACGCGGACGTCGTGAAGTGGAACTCGATCACCGACGGGAGCGCGCAGGAGGCGCGGGCGCGGCTCGACGAGTCCGGCGCCGACGAGGGCGCCTACGAGGCGCTCGACGCCTCCGCCGCGCAGGGCCGCGCGCAGCTCGAGGCGATGCAGCGCATGGCCGCGAGCCCGGTCTGCCGGCACAAGTGGATCGTCGAGCACTTCGGCCAGCGCTTCGAGGCGGCGGGGCGCGAGGGCGGCGCCCCCGGCGGCGGTTGCGGCGCGTGCGACGTCTGCCTGGGCGAGGTCCGCATGGCGGCGGACTCGACCACCATCGCCCGCAAGCTCCTGAGCGCGGTGGCGCGCACCGGGCAGCGCTACGGCGCGGCCTACGTGGCCGACGTCGCGCGCGGCGCCGAGACCGAGGAGATCGCGCGCCGCGGCCATGCCGCGCTGCCCACCTACGGCGTCCTGCGCGGGGAGGACCGCGCCACCCTCATCAACTACGTCTTCCAGCTGGTCGAGCACGGCCTGCTGGCGCGCACCGAGGACGAGCACCCGGTGCTCTACATCACCGACGAGGGCGGGCGCGCCCTGCGCGGCGGCGTCGAGGTCCCCCTGCGCGCCCCGCCGAAGGGCCGCGGCCGCAAGCATGCCACGGCGAAGGCCGTGCACGGCGCCCACGAGGTCGACACCGCCCTCTTCGACCGCCTGCGCACGCTGCGGCGCGAGCTGGCCGCCGCGCGGGGCGTGCCCCCCTACGTCATCTTCAGCGACGCGACGCTGCTGGAACTGGCCGCGAGGAAGCCGCGCACGCTCGAGGAGTTCGCGACGGTCAAGGGCGTGGGCGAGAAGAAGCTCGCCGACCTCGGCGAGACGTTCCTGGCGGCGATCAACGACGCGGGCTGATCAGGCCGGGCGCGCGGGCGGCGCACCGGGCGCGGGCTTGCCGAGCTCCAGCTCGATCTCGATCGTGCCGTTGATCTTGTCCTGCTTGATGCCGATGCGCTGCTCGCGCGCCAGCTCCAGCATGGCCAGGAAGAGGCCGATCGCCTCGCCGCGGGTGCGGCCCTTGAAGACGTCCTGCAGCGAGAGGCGCTTCTCCGGCGCGCGGTCCAGGCGATCGACCAGGTCGGTCTGGTGCAGCGAGATCGGCGTGTCGTCGTACTCGACGCGGTGCTCGCCGACGCGGGTCAGGTCGATGCCCGCGATGATCCGCTCGTACGCCTCGATGAGGTCCATCAGGTGGACGTCCTCGACGTCGTACTCGCGCTCGGGCTCCTCGGGCATGGTGGAGCCGCGGCCGCCCACGGGCCAGCGCTGCGCGAACTCGTTGCGCAGGCGGTTCAGCTCGTCGGCCGCGCTGCGGTACTTCTGGTAGGCCAGCAGCTGCTGCACCAGCTCGAAGCGCGGGTCGGTGTCGTCCAGCGCGCTGGAACCCTCGCCGCCCGCGCCCGTGGCCCGGTTGGCGGGGGCGAGCGTGCGGCTCTTGATCTCGACCAGCGTGGCGGCCATCACCAGGAACTCGCCGGCGACGTCGATGTCGATGTTGTCCAGCTGCTTCAGGAACCGGAAGTACTGGTCGGTGATGGTGTGGATCGGGATGTCCGCGATGTCCACCTCGGCCCTGCGGATCAGGTAGAGGAGGAGGTCGAGCGGGCCCTGGAAGCTCGAGAGCCGGACCTGGTAGTCGTCTTGGAGCGCCACGCGCCGGAGGGTAGCGGATGGGTGCGTCCGGTACGATCCCCCGGATGCCAGTTCCCGAGAAGACCGCGGCCGCCCACCCCGCCGCGGACCCCGCCGAACCCGCATTCCTGGCCGAGGCGATGATCGCCGAGGCCGACGCCGTCCGCCGCGTCGCCACCCGCGCCGCCGGCGAGGACGCCGCGCACTGGGCGCGCGCGATCGACCTGCTGGCCGGCTGCACCGGGCACGTGGTGATCAGCGGCATGGGCAAGAGCGGCCTGGTCGGCGCCAAGATCGCCGCCACCATGTCCAGCCTGGGCCAGCCCGCGCACTTCCTGCACCCCAGCGAGGCCGTGCACGGCGACCTGGGCCGGGTCCGCACGGGCGACGTGGCAATCCTGATGAGCTACTCGGGCGGCACCGCCGAGGTCGTCGACCTGGCCGCCATCCTGCGCACCGACGGCGTGGCGCGCATCGGCATCAGCTGCGCCCACGGCTCGCACCTGGCCCGCCTGTGCGACGTCCACCTGGCGATCGGCGACGTGGTCGAGGCCTGCCCGCTGAACCTGGCCCCCACCGCCAGCACCACCGCGATGCTCGCGATGGGCGACGCGCTGGCGCTGGCCGTCAGCCGCCGCCGGAACTTCGCGGCCGACGACTTCCACCGCCGCCACCCGGGCGGGTCGCTGGGCGCCGGCCTGAAGTGCGTGACCGAGGTCCTGCGCTTCCGCGTCGGGCACAACCTGCCGACGATCCCCGAGGGCCGCACCGTCGCCGATGCGCTGCGCGAGGCCGGCACCGGCCGCCGCGCGGGCGCGATCGTCGTCGTCGACGCCGCCGGCCGCCTGGCCGGCATCTTCACCGACGGTGACCTGCGCCGCCGCCTGAACGAGCACGGCCCCGCGTTCCTGGGGCAGACGATCGCCAGCGTCATGACGGCGCGCCCGACCACGCTGCCGAGCGACGCGCTGGTCCGCGACGCGGTGCAGCTGATCACCGAGCGCCGGCTGGACGAGATCCCCGTGGTCGACGCCGACGGCCGCCCGCTGGGGCTGGTCGACGTGCAGGACCTGATCGCGATGAAGGTGATCGACGAGTGAGCGCGGGCGCGGCGCGCACCGCGCCGCCGCGAGCGGCACCTCAGCCCGCCGCGAACTTCAGCGTGCCCTCGCCCGTGCCGCGGCCGGCGTTCCGCTGCACCGCCAGGCGCAGCCGCTGCAGGTAGCCCTCGAGCGCGGCGAAGTCGAACGCCAGCAGCCACTCCCGCGGCGCGCTGGCGTTGAAGACGAGGATCTGGTCGACGACCTGGCTCTTGGTGGACGCGGGCACGATGGACATGGACTGCATGGCGGGCTCCCTGGGGAACGGACGGGAGGCCTCCTGCCCCGGGCATGCCGCACGGCACGCAATGACGGCTCCGCCGCCGTTGCATGGCATCGGCGCGGGGGCGGCACGGGCTTGAAAGGGGCGCGGCGCGGCGGGCGCCCGCCGGTCAGCGGGACTTCTTCAGTTCCTCGAGCATCCGCTTCAGCGTCCGCACGCGCAGCAGGCTCTTGACGCGGGTGACCAGCTCCAGCTTGTTCACCGGCTTGGTCAGGAAGTCGTCGCAGCCGCACTCGACGGCGCGCTCGAAGTCGCCCACCTCGTGCAGCGCGGTGACCATGATGATCACGGTGTCGCGCAGCGCCGGGTTGCCCTTGATCTTCTGGCAGACCTCGAAGCCCGACATCTTGGGCATCATGACGTCCAGCAGCACCAGGTCGGGGCGGAAGCGCTCGACCTCGGCGATCGCGGCCATGCCGTCGGCCGCGGTGGCGACCGTCACCGGCATCGTCTCGAGGTAGGCCTGCACCAGCTCGAGGTTCTGCGGGTTGTCGTCGACCACCAGGATCTTGGATCCGCGGATGTCGATCTGGGCGCTCTCGCTCTCGATGGAGAGGGCGAGCGGGTCGGTGGCGGCGTCGGTCATGGCGCGGATTCTAGCGACCGCCGACCAGCACCTTGGCGAGCAGTTCCACCGGGTGCAGCGCCGTGCGCGCGGCGCCGTCGTGGATCTGGTGCCGGCAGCTGGTGCCGGGCGCGCACACCGTCGCGGCGGGCCGTGCGCGCACGGCGGGCAGGACCCCCTGCTCGGCGATGCGCATCGAGAGGTCGTACTTGGCGGCGTCGAAGCCGAATCCGCCCGCCATGCCGCAGCAGCCGGTCTGCAGCACCGCAAGGTCCTTCCCGAAGTAGCGGCGCAGGATGCCCGCGCTGCTCTCGGCGCCCCAGAGCGCCTTCTGGTGGCAGTGGGCGTGCAGCGCGACGGGCTCCAGCGGGAAGGCCGGCGCGGCGGGGCGCGCGGGGTGCGCGTCCCAGCGGCGGTCGAGGAACTCCTCGACCAGGAAGCTCTTCGCGGCCAGCGCGCGCAGGCGGTCGCGGTCGACCGCCATCCGGAGCTCCAGCCAGTCGTCGCGGATCGCGCTCATGCAGCTGGGCTCGCAGCCGACCACGGCGACGGCGCCCGAGCGATCGACGGCGGCCATCAGGCCCTCCGCGGTCGCGCGGCACTCGATGGCCGCGTCGGCCAGCATGCCGGTCGAGATGAGCGATCGACCGCAGCACCCCAGCTGCGGCAGCTCGACGCGGTAGCCGAACGCCTCGAGCACCTCGATCGCCGCCTGGCCGATGCGCGGCTCGCTGTACATGGTGAAGCAATCGGGGAACAGGATCACGACCGGCGCGCCGGCGGGCGCGCGGCTGCCGCGCTTCGCGTACCAGCGGTCCAGCGCAGGCGCGGCGGGCGGCATGGAGCGGCGTTCGTCGATCCCCAGCACCCAGCGCTGCAGGGCGCGCACCGGGCCCAGGCGGTTCAGCGCGTTCACCAGCGGCCAGGCGCGCGAGAAGGCGCGGTTCGCGCGGCGGACGTGCCCGAAGACGCGCGTGCGGAACGGCACGCGACCGGCCGCCGCGAAGCCCTGCGCCGTGTACTCGGCCTTCAGCTTTGAGATGTCGACGTTCGAGGGGCACTCGCTCTTGCACGCCTTGCACGAGAGGCAGAGGCCGAGCGTCTCCTGCACGTCGGGGTCGTTCCAGTCGGGCGCGCCGCCCTGCCCCAGCTGGCCGGTGATCGCCAGGCGCAGGTGGTTGCCGCGCCCGCGCGTGGCGTGGCGCTCGTCGAGCGTCGCCTGGTACGAGGGGCACATCGTGACGGTGCCCTGCAGGCGGCGGCAGAGGCCCGCGCCGTTGCAGAGGTCGACGGCGTGGCCGAAGCCCCCCTCGTCCTCGTAGTCGAAGAACGTGGCGGCGACGTCCACGTGCACGGGCCGGCCGGGCTGCGGCTCGATGCGCAGGTCCTCGATCGGCATGCCGGCGCGGTCGACGTCCACCTTGATGCCGGGGTTCATGATGCCGGCGGGGTCCCACACGGCCTTCACGGCGGCCAGCGCGCGGCAGATCGGCTCGCCGAAGTAGCGCAGCTGCAGCGCGGTGCGCGAGCGCCCTGAGCCGTGCTCGCCCGAGAGCGCGCCGCCGTACTTCACGACGAGGTCGGTGACCTCCTCGCCGATCTCCACCATGCGCCGGCGGTCGCCTGCGTCGTGCAGCGCCAGCATCGGCCGGATGTGCAGGCAGCCGACGGAGGCATGCGCGTAGAAGCTGGCCTGCGTGCCGTGGCGGGCCAGGATCGCCTTGAAGTCGCGGATGAAGCCCGGAAGCTGCGACGGATCAACGGCCGTGTCCTCGACGAAGCCGAGCGGCTTGCGGAGCCCCGGCACGCCGTGCAGGAGCGGCTCGCCGGCCTTGCGCAGTCGCCAGGCGTTCGCCATGCGCGTCGCGTCCGTGTACTGCTCCATCGGCTGCGCGGGGAGCTTCGCGCGGAGGTCCGCCAGCTGCGCCTCGACCTCCGCGAGCGACTGCCTGAAGTACTCCACGTACATGACGGCGCCGAGCGGCTTGCCTGCCGGGCGCGGCATGAGGTCGACGTAGTCGCGGTACTCGCGGTTCTGGCGCGCCAGGCCGATGATGACGTCGTCCACCAGCTCGACCGCGGCCGGCTTCGTGCCGATCATCGTCATCAGCGCGGCCAGCGAGTCGTCGACCGTCTCGAAGCCCATGATCGCCAGGCCCTTCGCCTTCGGCGTGGGCACGAGCGCCAGGCCCGCGCCGACCACCGTGGCCAGCGTGCCCTCGGCGCCGCAGACGACGTGCGCCAGGTTCACGCGGTCGAAGGTGCCCGGCGTCGAGCGGTCCAGCTGGTCCAGGAAGAGGTCGAAGTTGTAGCCGTCGACGTGGCGCAGGATCCGCGGGAACTTCGCACGGACCTCGTCGCGCAGCGGCTCAAGGATCGCCCGCATGCGCTGGGCGATCGCGCGCTGGGCCGGATCGCGCTCGCAGGCGCCTTCCTCCAGCCGGTGCAGCGTGCCGTCGGCCAGGACGACGTCGAGCGCCAGCAGGTTCTCGACGGTGCGCCCGAACATGATGCTGTGCGCGCCGGCCGAGTTGTTGCCGATCATGCCGGCCACCGTGTTGTGGCTGGACGTCGCCGGATCCGGCGCGAACATCAGGCCGCGCGGGGCGAGCGCCGCGTTCAGCTGGTCGAGCACGACGCCCGGCTCCACCCAGCAGCTGCGGGCGGCGTCGTCGACCGAGAGGATTCCGCGGCAGTGCGCGCCGAAGTCGACCACCAGCGCCGCATTGACGCACTGGCCGTTCAGGCTGGTGCCGCCGCCGCGCGGCAGGATGGGCACGCCCTGCGCGGCCGCCACGCGCACCGCGGCCACGCCCTGCGCCACGTCCGCGGGCACCGCGACGGCCACCGGGTCCACTTGGTACATGCTGGCGTCGGTCGCGTAGAGCATGCGCTCGGCGCGGCCCTCGCGGACGTCCGCGACGC
>JBEIFT010000018.1:0-21245 GCA_040382255.1 Phycisphaeraceae bacterium | reverse complement strand
GGGGGCGGCGGCGGTGGCGCGCGCGCGCACCGAGGGCGGCCGCATCCTGTGCGGCGGCGCGGTGCCCGACCCCGCGTCGCTCCCCGCGCGCGTCCGCGGCGGCGCGTACTGGCTGCCCACGGTGATCGAGGGCCTGCCGATGGGCTGCGCGACGAACCAGGAGGAGATCTTCGGCCCCGTGGTCACGCTGCAGCCGTTCCGGGACGAGGCCGATGCCGCGCGCATGGCGAACGACAGCGCCTACGGCCTGGCCGCCAACGTCTGGACGCAGGACCGTGCGCGCGGCATGCGCGTGGCCGGGGCGCTCGAGTGCGGCATTGTGTGGATCAACGCATGGCTCCTGCGCGACCTGCGCGTGCCGTTCGGCGGCGCGAAGCAGTCGGGCCTGGGCCGCGAGGGCGGCGAGGAAGCCCTGCGCTTCTTCACCGAGCCCAAGTCGATCACGTGGCCGGCGTGAGCGCGCCCGTGGGAGGCGCGCATCCGCGGCAGGGCGTGCCCGCCCGGTAGCATCCGCCCGCGATGAGCGAGAACGTCATGTCCAGCCGTGCGCCCGAGCCCGTCGGGCCGTATCCGCATGCGAAGCGCGTGGGGAACCTGCTGTTCCTCTCCGGCGTCGGTCCGCGCGTGCGCGGGTCGAAGGAGATCCCGGGCGTGACCCTGGCCGCGGACGGCAGCGTGGCGTCGTACGACTTCGAGCTGCAGTGCCGCAACTGCTTCGCCAACTGCCGCGCGGTCGTCGAGGACGCCGGCGCGCGGTGGGAGGACGTGGTCGACGTCACCGTCTACCTGACCGACATCCGTCGCGACTTCCCGGCCTACAACCGCATCTACGCCGAGTGCTTCGCCGGCCCGGGCAACCCGAACCCCGCGCGCACGACGCTCGGCATCAGCGCGCTGCCCACGCCGATCGCGGTCGAGGTGAAGGCGGTCGTCGCGCTGCGGTGAGCGCGGCCGCGCGCGGCCCGCGTCAGTCCAGCGTCCGCAGCACCGCGCGCACCGGGCTCGCGTCGGCGCCCTCGATCCGCAGCGGCAGCGCGATCAGCTCGTAGCGCCCCTCGGGCACGCCTTCCAGGACCACGCCCTCGATGATCGACACGTCGTGCGCCAGGAACGCGGCGTGCGCCGGCAGGTCCTTGCTGTCGGCGCGGTCCACGCTGGGCGTGTCGATCGCGACCAGGCGCACCCCGCGCGCGTCCAGCCAGCCGACCAGCGGCGGGTCGATCGACGCGAACGCCTCGGTCCACGCCTCGCGGTCCATGTGCGTCCCGGTTGCCAGCACCAGGCGTTCGGTGCCGAAGGGCACGCGGCCGGCCAGGTCCTGGACGGTGATCGCGCGCCCGTGCGCGGCGTCCACGCGCAGCACCAGGCACGGGCCGACGTAGAGGTCCAGCGGCTGCTGCTCGATCGTGCGCCCGCCCGCGCCGTAGTGGATCGGTGCGTCGGCGTGGCTCCCCAGGTGCACCGTGGTGGTGATGGTGGAGAGCGAGATGTGGTGCCCTTGGTCCACGTGCATCAGGTCGCGGCGGCTGAAGGCCGTGTCGCCGGGGAACACCGCGGTGCGCGGGGAGAGCAGCGGGGAGATGTCGATGAGGCGCGGCATGGGGATCGGCGTTCGGCGGGGCGGTCGGTGCGGCACGTCACACGTGCGGATCGGGCGCCATCGAGCGCCAGGTCGCGATCGCCGCGACCACCAGCAGCGCCGTCACCGCCAGCAGCAGCGCGACGGTCGCCGCGCGCACCAGCCGTTCCTGCCGCGCGGCGCGGGCGCGCGCCTCGGCGTAGGGGACGGTGGTGAAGCTCACCAGGTCGTAGAGCGGCACGTAGCGCTTCGGCATCGCGCGGTGCAGCGCGTGGTCCCGCCGCTTGCGCCACTTGAACGAGCGCCGCGCGGTCAGGTCGCGCATCTCGATGAAGTTCGCCAGCGCCATGTCCGCGATCGCGTCGGCGTTCGGCTTGCGCTCGTGCTGGTAGGCGCCGATCGCGGCGGCGACGTCGCCCGGGTGCCGGTCCAGCGCGTCGACCAGCGCCTCGCAGTCCTCGAAACTGGCGTTCGCGCCCTGGCCGTAGAAGGGGACGATGGCATGCGCGGCATCGCCCAGCAGCACGAAGCGGCCGCCCGTGGCCCACGGCCAGCAGCGGACCGTGACCATGCTGCCGACCGGGTTGCGGTCGAATTCCGCCGCCAGGTCGGGCATCAGCGGCACGGCGTCCGGGTAGTGCGCGCGGAAGTGCGCCAGCGCGGACGCGCCGTCGCGGACGGTGGCGAACGATGCCGCGCCGGGTGCGGCGGGGGCGTCGTGCGGCCAGAACAGCGTGCAGGTGAAGCTGCCGTCCGGGTTCGGCAGCGCGATCATCATGCTGCCGCCGCGCGGCCAGATGTGCAGCGCGTTCGGCTCCATCGCGAACGGCGCGTGCGGGCCGCTCGCGACGGACGGGATCGTCAGCTCCTTGTAGCCGTGCCCCAGGTACGACTGCGAGTGGTCGAACCGCTCGCGCTTCGACATGTGGCCGCGCACCGCGCTGTAGGACCCGTCGGCGCCGACCACCAGGTCCGCGGTGGCCGTGGCCGTGCCGCCGTCCGGCCGCTCGAAGCCGATCGTGCCCGCGGTCTCGTCGAAGCCCGTGCATCGGTGGTCGAAGGCGAACCGCACGTTCGGGTGCTTCGCCGCCGCGCGCAGCAGCATCATGTTGAGCGCGCTGCGGCTGAAGCTCATGATCGCGCGGTTCGGGTCCGCGCTGTACGGGACGAACGCGGTGGCGCCCGCCGGCGAGTGCAGCATGCGCCCCGGCATGCGGATGCCGTGCTCGTGGATCGCCGCGTCCAGGCCCGCGCGCTGCAGCGCCTTCAGGCCGCGCGCGCTGATCGCCAGGTTGATCGAGCGGCCGCCGACCTGCCCCTTCGCGCGCGGGTCGCCGCGGCGCTCGTACACGGTGACGTCCCACCCGCGCTCGCCCAGGTAGTGGGCCAGCAGCGAGCCTCCGAGTCCTGCGCCGACGATGATCGCGGTTCGTGCCATGCGGAAATCGTGTTCGGGATATCTCGTACCTATTTCGCCGGAAATTGGTGCGGGGTTATCCCGGACACAATTTCGGCGGTGGCGTGCGCGTCGGCGAAGCCGTTGTAGAGCGGCGCCGGGGCCAGGCGGATGATGTTCGGCTCGCGGAAGTCGCAGATGACGCCGCGGCGGGTGAGTTCGGCGTGGATCGCGCGCGCGCCGCGGTCGAACGCGATGCTCAGCTGCGCGCCGTGCGTGCCAGGCGCATCGGGGGTCAGGATGCGGCAGCCCGCGATCGGCCGCGCGTGCAGCAGCCCGCGCAGGTAGCCGGTCACCGCGCGGCTCTTCGCGTGCAGCGCGTCCATGCCCACGCGGTCGAAGATGCGCAAACTGGCCAGGAGCGGCGCCAGCGCCATGATCGGCGGGTTCGAGAGCTGCCAGCCGTCCGCGCCGGTGCGCGCGACGAAGTCCGGTCCCATCGCGAACCGCGTCTTCGGGTCGTTGCCCCACCAGCCGGCGAAGCGCGGGATCGACGTGTCCGCGCCGTGGCGTTCGTGCACGAAGCACCCGGCCACCGCGCCCGGGCCCGCGTTCAGGTACTTGTACGAGCACCAGCAGGCGAAGTCGACGTCCCAGTCGTGGAGCCGCGCCGGCAGGTTGCCCGCCCAGTGCGCCAGGTCCCAGCCGGCCATCGCGCCCACCGCGTGCGCCGCCGCGGTGATGCGCGCGATGTCGAACGCCTGGCCGGTGGCGTAGTTCACGCCGCCCAGCATCACCAGCGCGAGCGTGTCCCCCGCCTCGCGGATCGCGGCCAGCAGGTCTTCCTCGCGGATGAGCGTCTCGCCGGCGCGCGGACCCACCTCGACCACGTGCGCCGCGGGGTCCAGCCCGCGCGCGCGCACGTGCGTGTGCACCGCGTAGGTGTCGCTCGGGAACGCGCCGCGCTCGATCAGCACCTTGGTGCGCCGGCCCTCGGGCCGCCAGAACGAGACCATCATCAGGTGCAGGTTCGTGGTCAGCGAGTTCATCATCACGACCTCGCCCGGCCGTGCGCCGACCAGCCGTGCGCCCAGCTCGCGGAACTGCTCGTGGTAGTCCACCCACGGACGCCGCGCGTGCAGGTGTCCCTCGACCGCCAGGCGCGACCAGTCGTCCAGCTCCTCGTTCACCAGCGTCCGCGCCGCGCGCGGCAGCAGGCCCAGCGAGTTGCCGCACAGGTACGTCAGCGGCTTTCCGTCCGGCCCGGTCGGGAACTCGAACTCCCCGCGCACCGCGCGCAGCGGGTCGGCGGCATCCAAGCGCGCGGCGTGCGCGGCCGAGGTGTCGAAGGCAGCATGGGCGGCGGTGGTCATCGGGCGGCGATCGTAGGCGCAGGGATCCCCGCCGCGCGCAGCGTCGTCGCCGCGCGCGCCCCCAGGAACGCCTCGGCCGCGCCGTGCAGGATGCTGGCGCGGGCCGCCTCGTCAAGCCAACCGGCCGCGCGGACCACGGCGCCCGGGGCCAGCTCGCCCAGCGGGAAGGGGTAGTCGGTGCCCAGCGCCACCTTGCCCGGGCCCGCCACCGCCAGCAGCAGGCGCAGCGCCTCGGGGTCGTGGACCAGCGAGTCGAACCACACGCGCCGGATCGCCTCGCGCGGCGACTCGTGCGTCGCCGTCTGGCAGAGGTCCGGGCGCTCACGGAAGCCGTGCTCCCAGCGCCCCAGCGTCATCGGCGCGGCGCCGCCGCCGTGCGCGAACGCGATCCGCAGCCGCGGCAGCCGCTCGAGCACGCCGCCGAAGCACACGCTGCCCACGGCGAGCGCCGTCTCCGCCGGCATGCCCACCAGCCACGGGAACCAGTGGCGCGCCATGCGATCGGCGCCCAGCATGTCCCACGGATGCACGAAGACGCACGCGTCGAGCGCGGCGGCCGCCTCCAGCACCTCGACCACCGCGGGGTCGTCCAGGTTCCGCCCGTTGACGTTCGTCCCGATCTGCACGCCGGGCATCCCCAGCTCGCGCACGCAGCGCTCCAGCTCGCGCACCGCCAGCCGCGCGTCCTGCATCGGGATCGTGCCCAGCCCGACGAACCGCCGCGGGAAATCCCGCACGACGCCCGCCACGTGGTCGTTCAGGATCGCCGCCAGGTCCGCGGCGTCCGCGGCCTTCGCCCAGTAGCTGAACATCACCGGCACCGTGCTCAGCGCCTGCACGCGCACGCCGGCGGCGTCGCATTCGCGCGCGCGCACCGCGGGGTCCCAGCAGTTCGACTGGATCTCGCGGAACATCGCACCGTCGCGCCACAGCCGCGCGCGGCACGCGCCGCAGTGCTCGATGCGCACCCAGCCGGGGTAGCCGTAGCGCTCGCAGAGGTCGGGCCAGCGCTCGGGCAGGATGTGCGTGTGGAGGTCGATCATCGCTCGTTCCGCGCGCGGCGCGCCGGCGTCAGTGCGGGCGCGGCACGCGCGTCCCGCAGTGCTTGCAGGTGCTCAGGGCGGGGTCGGCCCAGAACTCCTCCATCGCCTGCGCGAAGTGCTTCACGATGTCCGTGCAGCAGAAGGTCTTGTCGTAGACCAGCTCGTTGCACTTCTGGCAGAAGAACATCAGGTGCTCGGGCTCGGTCTCGGGGCGGCGGCGCTCGACCACCAGGCCCAGCGTGTCCGGCCCGCGCTGCGGGCTGTGCGGCACGCCCGGCGGGATGAAGAACGTCTCGCCCTCGCGCACCGGCACGTCGCGCACGCCGTCCTTGTCGCGGATCCGCACCACGATGTCGCCCTTCAGCTGGATGAAGAACTCCTCGCTGTCGGTCATGTGGAAGTCGTTGCGGGCGTTGGGGCCCGCGATGATCATCACGAAGAAGTCCTTGCCGCTGTAGAGGTACTTGTTGCCCACCGGCGGCTTCATCAGGTGGCGGTTCGTGGCCACCCATGCCATCAGGTCGACGGCGCCCGCGACCGTGCCGTCCGTGCTGAAGCCGGTCGGGTCACCCAGTTCGTTCAGGAGCGGCTGCTTCGGCGCGGTCGTCGCGGTGTGCATGCGGGGCAGGGTACACCGCCCCCGCTCAGAGCCGCGTGCGGATCGCCCACAGGTCGGGGAAGAGCGGCGTGAACAGCGTGCCGCGCAGGTACGCCGCGCCGGGGCTGCCGCCGGTGCCCTGCTTGAAGCCGATCGTGCGCTCCACCATCTTCACGTGCCGGTAGCGCCACTCCTGGATTCCCTCGTCCAGGTCCACCATCATCTCGCAGAGCTGCCGCGCGTCGGGGTGGCGGTGGTAGACGTCCAGCAGCACCTCCTGGAACGCCGGCGATTCCTGCGGCGGCTGCGTGGCGTCGCGCCCCAGCACGTCGGCCGGGACGGCGAAGCCGCGCTTGGCCAGGCACGCCGCGAACGCGTCCCACAGCGTCGGTGCCGCCCAGCGTCGCGCCAGCGCGGCGTGCTCGGGGCTGTCCTCGGGGAACTGCGCCATCATGCGGGGATGCTTGTTCCCCAGCATGAACTCGAACTCGCGGAACTGCGCGCTCTGGAAGCCGCTCGCGTTCGCCAGGAAGCTGCGGAAGGACAGGAAGTCGACCGGCGTCATCGTCTCCAGGATGTCGATCTGCCCGACCATCGTCTTCAGGATGGTGCGCATGCGGCCCAGCGTGGCGCACGCGTGCGGCAGGTTCGGCTCGCGCAGCCACGCGCACAGCCGGTCGCCCTCGTGCAGCTGCTGCTTGAACCACAGCTCGTAGACCTGGTGGATGACGATGAAGAGCATCTCGTCATGCTCGGGGCGGTCGCTCCCCGGCTGCTTCGAGCGCGGCCGCTGCAGCGTCAGGAGTTCCGGGATGCACAGGTACGAGCCGTAGGAGAGTTCCACGCGGCGGAGGGTAGCGGCAGCCAAATGCAGCCGGAGCCCGGCACGTGGCCGGGCTCCGGTGAGTGTTGCGTTGCCGAGGGGTCCGGTGACCCGCAGGGCTTACTGGCAGGGGCCGTAGGCGCCCAGGAGCGCGCCCAGGTCGGCACCGTTGACGATGCCGTCGTTGTTGATGTCACCGATGCCCGAGTTGCCCCAGTTGCCCAGCAGCATGCCCAGGTCGGCGCCGTCGACCACGCCGTTCTGGTCGAGGTCGGCCGGGCACACCGGGGGCTGCGGCGGGCCGCTGATGGACATCGTGCCGACCGGGTAGTCGACCGCGGCGTAGCCGCCGATGCACACGTAGTAGGTCTGGCCGGCGACAAGGTCCTGCGTCAGGGGCAGGCCCGTGTTCGTCGAGCTCAGCTCCGAGGCATAGGCCGACGTGCCCGTCGTGCCGCAGCCGCCGCTGCACGCGCAGGTGTCGTCGTTGTACGCCAGCGAGTCGAACGTGCTGCCGACGCCGGGGCAGGTGGCCGAGATGGCCATCTTGCTGTCGCCGTAGATGCCGCACATGCTGAACGTGTACCGGCCGGTGGCCGCGGGCGTGAACTTGTGCCAGATCACGTTGTAGACGATCGCGGTGGCGCCGGCCGCGCTCGTCTTGACCACCTGCGTGCCGGTGCCCGCGGTGGCGTCAACGCTGTTCGTGCCGAACGAGAGGGGCATCGCGGCGACGCAGACCGGGTCCGGCGGCGGGGCGACGCTGATCGCCACGCTCTGCGGGACCGCGGCGCCGGCCGAGGCCATGCCGCACACGACGTAGTACGACGCGCCGCCCGTCAGGCTGACCTGCATCGTCGACGAGACGCCGCAGCCATTGTCGTCGGCGGCCAGGACCGCCGCGCCGGCGTTGCAGCCGTCGGTCACCGCCATGCGGGTGTCGACGTTGCTGGTGCAGCTGCCGATGGTGTACGTGCCGTCGGCCGGGCAGTCGAACTTGAAGTAGTTCGCCTTGTAGATGGTGAACTGCGGGACGGTGAGGTTCTGCGCCGTCGTGCCGTTCATGCCCAGGTTGGCGGTGCCAAGCAGCGCCTTCGGGTTGAAGGACGCGCACGGGTCATACGCCGGCGGCGGGCCGCCCTGGTCGCCGACCGCGATGCTCACGCCGGCGACGTTCTCCCAGGCGATCTCGGCGATGTAGCGATCCGCGCCGGAGATCGAGGCGCCGATCACGAAGCGGCCCCAGCCGTAGTGGGTCAGGCCGTCCGAGGCGGTGAAGCGGAAGCCGAAGTAGTTGGAGGCGTTGAGCTGCCAGTTGCCGGCGGCGCTGCCGACGGTCACGGCGCCCGAGCCAAAGCTGCCCGTGCTGCCGACGGAGGTGCCAAGGGCCAGTCTGCCCGCCGAGCCCGTGGTCGCTCCGGGGTAACGCAGCATGCCGGTGCCGGTGGCGTTGAACCAGGTCAGGCTGGTCGCGCTGTAGGGGTTGAGGTCCCAGCCCGCGACGCCCGAGCCGGCGGTGCCGGTCGCCAGGGTCTCGACGTTGATGTACACCCCGTCGATGTTGTTGGGCACGACCCAGTTGACGGCGGTGTAGACGACGCTGGCCGACGCGCTGGCGCCGACGACGGCCGCGGCAGCGGCCGCAGCGAAGTGCCGCGTCAGGCGGCTGCTCTTGTTCACGGAACGTTCCATTGATCGACTCTCCGATTGTGTGTCACGCATCTGCAGGTTGGTGACCCGAATCGCCCCCCCCACGTGAAGGGAAACGACCGAATGCCCCGCACGCGCGGAGCGCGGGTGCAAAGTAAGCCGTTTCTGAACCAGTGCCAGCCCGAAGCGGGGGAAATGTCCCAAAACAGCCCGATTCGGTTCCCGAAGATTCCACCGCGAAACGGGTTCCCGGGCTGCCCAGGCGGGGTGGCAGGGTGGCGGGGGGCGGGTATAGTGCCCCGTCCGCCACCCGGCGGGGCGTAGCTCAGCTTGGTAGAGCGCTTGCTTCGGGAGCAAGAGGCCGCAGGTTCAAATCCTGTCGCCCCGACTTTGGAAACGGAAGGCTGAACGGCCTTCCGTTTCCGTTTTTGCGGGGTTCGGCAGGCCCCTCGGCGGCGCGGCCCCGGGGTGGTTCCCCGCGCCCGGCCATACTGCGCGCATGCGCCCCGCCTTGCCCGCGATCGCCCTTGGACTGACCGCCACCGCCGGTGCCGCCCAGGTGCTTCCGGCCGCCACGCCCTTCGCCAAGCCCGGTGCGCCGGTGCACGCCACCGTGGCCGACGCGCCGACCGGCTGCACGCTGGTGCTGCTCGACACCGACGGCCGCGAACTGGGCCGCGCCGCCGCGTCCCCCGGCATGGTCGACCTGGCCGCACTGCTGCCCGCGATCCGCACCGCGACGCACGCCGTGCGCGTGCAGGCCCTCACCGCCGCGGGCGAGCCCGCCGGCGCGCCGCTCGTCGTGGTGCCGCTGGCCGTGCGCCCCACGATCCGCACGGTCACCGCCATGCGCCCCGACGGCAAGACGCCGTACACGCGCGTCATCGGCTGGGGCGACCGGCTGCTCGACCCCGCGAATGCCGAGCACCAGAAGCTGCGCTCCGCCTGGCCGAAGGAGGACCCGACGCCACCGTCCGGCTTCCGCACGTGGCTGGACGAGGACGTCGTCTTCGAGACCACCGCCGGCCGCGTCCGCTTCGCGATGCGGCCCGATGCCGCGCCGGCCACCGCGCGCAACTTCGTCGACCTCGCCTCCCGCGGCTTCTACGACGGCACCATCGTGCACCGCGTCGTGCCCGCCGGCCGCGACGGGCACCCGTTCGTGATCCAGGGCGGCGACCCGACCGGCACCGGCGACGGCGGCCCGGGCTACGACATCGCGCTGGAACCTTCCACGCTGCCGCACGACTTCGGCGTCGTCTCGATGGCGCGCAACGACTGGCCGGACAGCGCGGGAAGCCAGTGGTTCGTGTGCCTTTCGCGTGCCGGCACGTCGCGGCTGGACGGCCAGTACTGCGCGTTCGGCGAGGCCGTCGAGGGCGCACCCGCGATCCTGGCCATCGCGGCCGGCGAGATCGCCGACCCCGAGACCGGCCGCCCTTCGAAGCCCGTGACCGTCACGCGCGCGTTCGTGCAGCCCGCGAAGCCGTGGATCCCCGGCACGGGCCGTCCCGAGCCGCGCGTCGCGCGCCCGGAGGCCGCGAAGTGACCGCCGCCGGCGCGACCGCGCATGCCGCCGCCGCGGACGCACCGCGCGGCCTCTGGAACCGCGGCTTCGTGTCGCTGCTGGCCACGCAGTTCTTCGAGGCCTCCAGCGACAACGTCATCAAGGGAACGCTGACCTTCGCCGTGGCGCAGGGCTCGCCCTGGCACGAGTCGTTCGGTGCCGGCGGCAACGGCACCGTCGCGGTGGCGTTCGTGCTGCCGTTCATCCTGCTCTCCGCGTTCGGCGGGCGCATCGCGGACCGCTGCTCCAAGAGCCGCGTGACCATCGTGCTGAAGGCGATCTCGCTGGGCGTCGCGGCGTTCACGGCGGTCGTGTTCGCGCAGGGATCGCCGTGGGGCGCGCTGGCGGCGCTGCTGGCGTTCTCGACCGTCAGCGCGTTCTTCGGGCCGGTGAAGTACGGCATGATCGCGGAACTGGTCGAGCCCGCCGCGCTGGCCCGCGCCAACGGCATCGTCAACATGGCCACCAACGTGGCGGTGATCGTCGGCATGGTGGTGGCGGGCATCGTCAGCCACCACTGGAAGCAGGGGTTCGCGGACGGCGCGCCGTCCGGGACGGCGGCGTGGCTGCCCGGGTTGGCGATGGGCGCGGCGGTGACGCTCGGGTTCCTGACGTGCCTGACGCTGCCGTACCTGCGGCCGCAGAAGCCGGACCTGCCGGTCGACCTGAACCCGTTCGCCACCTACGTCACCACGCTGCGCGAGATGTCGCGCGGGCCGTTGCTCGGCGTCGCGTTCGCGTGGACGTTCTTCTACTTCGTGGCGGCGATGGTGCTGGTGATCCTGCCGGACTACTCGGCGTTCCTGCACGTCACCGACGAGGAGACCAGCTACCTGATGGCCGCGCTGGCCGTGGCCATCGGCACCGGCTGCGTGCTGGCGGCGTACCTAGACGCGCCGCGGCGGCGCACGGGGTTCATCGGCCTGGGCGCGGCGGGCATGGCGGCGGGCTTCGCGGCGCTGGGGTTCGCGGGCCCGCACTACGGGCTCACCATGGTCCTGCTGGTCGTGACCGGCGCGCTGGCCGGCTTCTACATCATCCCGCTGCAGGCGATGCTGCAGTCGCTGGCACCGGACGAGTCGCGTGGCCGCGTGCTGGGCACGGCCAACGGCATGAGCTTCGTGATGGGCGGCGTCGGCAGCGGGCTGTTCATCGCGCTGGCGGCCGCTGGCGTGCCAAGCAACCGTTCGTTCCTGGCCCTGGCGGCGGCGTGCGTCGTGCCGGCGCTGCTGGCGTGGCGGGCCTCTGTCAGCCCATCCGGTCCAGTTCGGCCCCGTACGCCTGCATGAGGCGCTCGCGCGTCAGGATGCCCAGCAGCCGCCGCGTGCGCGGCTGCACCACCGCGATCGCGTCCGCGCTGCGCGCCGAGAGCTTGTGGAACGCGACGTCGAGCGTCTCGTCCTCGGACGTCGTGGGCAGGTCGGTGCGCATGAGGTCGGCCACCGTGGTCGCGGCCAGCGCCTCGCGCGCCAGCAGCGCGGACTGCAGCTCCTGTGCCGTGACGATGCCGCGGTAGCGCCCTTCCGCGTCCACCACCACGGCGTCGGTCACGCCTTCGCGGTCGGCCAACTCGACCAGCGCCGTACCGGGCGCGGAATCCAGCAGCACGGTGCCGGGCAGGTGCCCGATGCCGCCGACCGTCACGCGCCGCAGCAGCGCCAGGTCCGCCATCGCGCCCTGGCGGACGCCCAGCGCGGCCAGCCCCGACGTGTACATGCTCAGCGGGTGCATCGCGCGGCAGGCAAGCGTCGAGACGACCGTCGCCAGCAGCACGGGCATGATGATGGTCTCGTCGCGCGAGAGTTCGTACACCAGCATCGCGCCAGCGAGCGGCGCGTGCGTGGTGGCGGCGACCATGCAGCCCATGCCGGCCAGCACCAGCGCCGGCAGCGGTGCACTGCCCAGGTCCGCCACGCCCAGCACCTGGCCGATCGCGCCGCCCAGCATCGCGCCCGCCACCAGGCTGGGCGCGAACAGCCCGCCCGCGTTGCCCGAGCCGATCGTGCTTCCCGTCGCCAGGCACTTGGCCGCGAACCACGCCACCAGCATGCCGGCCATCGCCATCGTCGGCGGGCCGCCCTGCGGCGCCAGCAGCCCATGCACCACCCAGTAGCCGCTGCCGAAGAAGGGTGGCAGCGACCGCATGCCCGTGGCCGAGAGCCACACCGCACCGCCGATCCCCAGGATCGCCGCGCCCAGCAGCGGCAGCGCGCGGCGCGGCAGCGGCAGGGCGGTGAACCCGCGCTCGGCGAACTCCAGCGTGCGCATGAAGAAGACCGCGCCCACCGCGCAGATGCCCGCCACCAGGATGAACGCCGGCACGCTGGCGATCGAGATGCCCGACGTCGCGCTGCCCATCGCCGCCGCGTTCGTGCCGAAGAGCGGCGTGGTGCTTCCCATGATCGTCTGCACGGTTGCGATCGAGAGGACCGCCGCCGTCACGATGGGCGCGAACGTGCGCGCCGAGAAGTCGCGCAGCAGCACCTCGAGCACGAAGAAGATGCCGGTGAGCGGCGCGGCGAACACCGCCGCCAGTCCCGCGGCCGCGCCGCAGCCGAGCAGCGTGGTCGTCGTGGCGGCATCGCCGGGGCCCACCAGGCGCGCGGCGTTCGAGCCGATGGTCGCGCCGATCGTGACGATCGGGCCCTCTGGACCGGCGCTGCCGCCGCTGGCGATCGTGCAGCTGGACGCCAGCCACTGGCGCGCCGCCACGCGCATCGGGATGCGCGACTGCGCGCGGTTGACCGCGTACAGGACCTGCGTCACGCCGTGCCCGCGGAACGAGACCGGGATCAGCGCCTGCACCAGCACGGTGCCGATCGCGCCCAGCACCGGCGCCACCACCACGATCGCGGTGCCCGCCTTGCCGGCGTCCATGATCGCGTGCTCGAGCTGGCCTTCCAGCCAGCGGATCGGCAGGATGAACGCCAGCGCCAGGGCGCCCATCAGGATGCCCAGCACCGCGGCGACGACCAGCAGCTGCCAGTCGGCCTCCAGCCGCAGCGCGCGGGCCAGCCGCTGCAGCGGGGCACTGCCGAAGATGGACGTCCAGGAGGCCACGTGCCCGGAAAGGTAACGCGGCGCGCCATGGGGCGCGCCGCGTCGGGTGTCTGCGGGGGATCGTCGCGTGGCTCAGGCGCGGCGACGGCGGCCGCCGAAGGCGCCCGCCAGGCCGAGCAGCGCGATCGCGCCCGGCGCCGGGACGGCCACGGTGCCCACGATCAGGCGCTCCAGGCTGGGCCGGCTGGCGAAGTTGGTGTACGGCGTCAGGCTGATCGAGCTGATCGCGGCGCCGTCGGACACGTAGCCGCGGAACTGTCCGCCGCCGATCGTGTTGACGTACGTCTGGCCGTCCGCCAGCGTGATGAGCGCCACGGCCGAGATGCGGCCGCCGTTCGTGTTCAGGCTGAAGAAGTCGCCGCCGATCGCGGTCGTGGACGTGCCGCTGAAGCTGATCGTGATCGAGCCGCCGTTGTCGCTGGTGGAGAGGATGCCCGAGGCGGCGTTCAGCGTCGTCGACGACTCGGCTGCCCAGGCCACGCCGTTGAGCGTGCCCGAGACGTTGGCGTAGGTGCCGCTGTAGGTGCTGAAGCCCTGCGAGAAGAGGTCCAGGCCGGCAGCGTTCGCCGCGGCCGTGAAGGCCGACTCGGAGCTGAAAGCGGTGACGCCCGCGAAGGCAGCGGTGCTGCACGCGAGGGCGGCGATGGTCGTGATGAGGGCGGTGGAGCGGAGCATCTGGCGGTCCTCTGAAGGCACCTCCCCGGTGCCTGCGGGCCCTTCCAATCTCCATCCGATATGGAAAGCATAAAGCGGACCTCGCGTTCTCCGCAAGCGCGGCGGCGCCTTTCCGTGCGAATTCCGCGCGAATCGGGGGGTGGATCCCGGACTACTTTGCGGGGGTTTCGGTGACCAGCCGCACGAACGAGATCGTCTCTCGCCGACCTGTCTCGCCGGCTTCCATCAGCGCCACGGGGTGCCCGCCGGCCATGGCCGCGCAGGCTGCGCCGGTCGCCGCGTCGTGGAGCGGCCACAGGCGGGACCACTCGCCCTGGGCACGGCGCCCGAACATCTCAAGTGCGTACGGGGGCTTGGGTTGCGCCACCAGCGCCAGCCAGTGGTCACCGGGCAGCGCCAGCAGTGCGGGCCGCTGGCCGCTGGGGATCAGGCCCGTGGCCGTGGTGGCCTCGGACCAGCTGGCCGCACCCACCGGGATGGTGGCCATGCCATTCTCCGAAGAAGCCGTCCGGAAGAGGGCCAGGCCCGCGGAGGACACGAGGTCGGCCGCCGCCTTCTCGGTGGCCGGCCCGGCCGTCCAGGTGATGCCGTCGGTGGATTCAAGCCACCGCAGGTGCGGTGCGCCGGACGCGTCCAGGGTGCAGACGGCGGCGCGTGCGCCCGGTGCGCCCGTGGCCGAGCTGCCCACCGAGAGCCGGACACCGGCAAGGTCCTCGGGCACGCCGCGCACGGTGCACGGTGCGGTGGTCCACGCGCCGTCGGCGCCCAGCGTCGCGACGCGCAGCGCGGAGCGCGTGTCGCGCTTGGCCAGCGGTCCGATCGACTGGTAGAGGACACGCACGGCGCCGTCCTCGAGCGCGAACGGGACCGGGCGCCCCGCGATGGGTTCGCCCGCGGGCGTCACGCGTGCGCTCGCGCTCCAGGTGGTCCCGCCGTCGCGCGAGGCACGGTGCAGGACCGCGGCGCGGTCGCTGCCGTCGTCGGCGCTGGTCACGGCGGTGCAGAAGGCGTGCAGCGCATCGCCGTTGGCCAGCAGCGCCGGGTCGAAGTGCTCGTCCCACTCGGTGCCGGCGGCCATCCACAGCGGCACGGGACGCGGGGCCAGGAAGACGTCGCCCTCCATCGTCATCGCGCTGACCTGCAGCGCGCCGGTGCCGCCGCGCAGCAGGATGCGTCCGAGCGGCGCCGCGGGCACCTCGGACGAGAGCACCTGGTCGCCGTTGATGAGCACGCGCAGCAGCGTGCCGGTGCGCACCATCTCGAAGTCGAACGCCGCGCCCGGGCGCACGACCTTCTCGGTGCCCTCGACCGAGTCGAGCGAACCGAAGAAGAGCGTGCCCTTGTGGCCGATGCGGCCGTACGGCGCGTCCAGGCTCACCAGGCTGGTGCCGATGACGATGCCCGCGTTGCCCACGCGCTTGTCCACCAGCGCCATCGCGGCGCGGATGCGGAAGTCGCCGGCGCCCGCGGCGCGGCCGGTGTGCAGCACCGCGGCGGGGCCGTTCAGCGCAAGCACGCCGTCCGCGGTGGTGGCGGGGCCGTCGACCGCCGCGGGCGGCACCACGACGCCCCCGGCGACGGCGTCGCCCGGCGCGGGCTGCGGGACCAGGATTGGCGGCTCGGCCGGCTTCGTCGCGGCGGGTGTGGGCGGTGCGGCCGACGGTGCGGGGGGCGGCGGGGCCTGCAGGCAGGCGACCGCGACGGCGATGAGTGCGGGGCAGGGCATCGGTCGATCAGAGCCGGCGCGGGACGCGTGCCCCGACCTGGTGCGTGTACGTCTCGAACGCGGCCTGCTGCTCCTCGTCGCTCAGCTGGCCGTCGCGGTCGCGGTCGAAGATCTCGAGCATCGCGGCGGCGTTGCCCCAGGCCTTGCTCGCGGAGGCGCGCTCGAAGCGCAGCCATTCGGTGATGCGGCCGCTGCCGGATCCCGCGGGGACCGTGTTCACGTCGATCGCCGCGGCAAGCGACGTGGCGAGCCAGCGCTCGGCGTCGCCGAACGCCTTCTCGGCGGCGGCGACCTTCTCCCTGGCGGCGGCCACCGCGTCGGGGCTGCCCGGGTCGGCGTTGGCGCGGGCGTCGATCGCCGCGCGGGCGGCGGCGCGAACGGCCTTCATGCGCGTGCGGTACTCGGCGCGGATCGAATCGATGCGCACGGAGAGCGCGGCAAACGACGGATCCTCGAGATCCTGCAGGATCTGCTCGCCGTTGCTGCCGGCAAAGACGGTCGGGTAGCAGCGCTCCACGATCTCGGCACGGAACGGCTCGGCGCGGTCGGCGGGCAGCTGCGCGGCCAGCGTCTCGACGAGCGCCAGATTCAGGTCGCGGATCGACTTGCGCAGCGCGTGCGCCGCGGCGCCCTCCAGGCGCGGACCGGCGGCGCGGGCGAGCAGCAGCGCGTCGAGTTCCTGCGAATGGCGCTGGGCGGCGTCGTTCATCTCGGCGCTCCATGCGCCGCGCGCGACGATGCCCTCGAGCACCAGCGTCACGTTGAGCGACTCGCCGGGCAGCACGCCCTCGCCCAGCAGGCGCTCGCGGCGGAGCGTGCGCTCGACCTCGGGCCAGGCCTTCAGCTGTTCCTCGTTCAGCAGCGCGCGGATGCCGGCGTCCAGCGTGGGCGGGATCAGCGCGTTGCCTTCGGCGGCGCCGCCTCCCTGGTCCTCCAGCATCACGCGGATCACGGCCGCCTGGCCCTCGTCCAGCTGCAGCACGCGCATCAGCAGGCCCATGTCGCGGGCGCCCAGGCCGGGCATCGTGGCGGCGCGCGCGGCCTTGCCGGCTGCGGCCTCGGCACCCGGCGCGGCGTCCGTCGCCGGCTGCTTGGCGGGGGCGTCCTGCGCCGCAGCCTGCGACGCGGCCAGCAGGCCGGCGGCGAGGATGGCGAGCGCGTGGCGCGCGCGGTGGCCGTGGGGAGTCGGGGTGGTCATCGGGAGGGTCTCCTTGCGGGGGGTCCTGACGACCTTCATCGGCCGAAGGTTCTGCGGGCTTTGGGAAGGACCCCGGCGATGGGGGCACCCGGACCGGGATCCTTCGCGCGGCGCGCCTTTATTGGCCCTGTGCCATGGAATACCCGCGCACGCCTCCGTAGGTGCGCAGGACCGCGGACTCGCTGATCGTGAAGCCCGCCGCCACCGCGTCCAGCAGGCGGATCGCATCGGCCTGCGTGGCCTTCGCCCCGTCGCGCAGCTCGAAGCGCGCGCGCCAGTAGTCGACCACCTCGGTGAACGCGGAGCCGCGCGGCCAGACCTGCGTGCCGCGGCAGGACATCAGCGTCAGGCGGAAGGGCGTGCCCTCGGCCAGCTTCTCGAGCCGCGGCGCCGTCGACGTCGCCGACTCGGCGGCATCGATGTACACGTCGATGCCGACCACTTCCTTCTGCAGGCCGCGGAACGTGTGCATCATGGTCGGCTCGGTCGGCTTCGGCGGCGCCTGGAACGTCACGGTGTCGCTGCCCTGCACGGGCACCGGGCGCACCGAGTGCGGTTCGCTGCCCAGGCGCGAGACGATCGCCTTGGTGAAGTCCGCGGTGCCGAGCGTGGGCTTCGAGCGGTCGCCGAAGTCGCCGGTGTGCGCGCCGGACTCGAGCGCCGCGAGGAGCGCGTTCTCGATGGTCGCCGCCTGCCGCACCAGGCCGATGTGCCGCAGCATCATCAGGCCCGAGAGGACCAGCGCCGTCGGGTTGGCCAGGCCCTTGCCCGCGATGTCGGGCGCGGTGCCGTGCACGGCCTCGAAGATGCTGATGTTGCGGCCGATGTTGGCGCTGGGCGCGAAGCCAAGGCCGCCCACCAGGCCCGCGGCCAGGTCGCTGACGATGTCGCCCTGCAGGTTGGTCAGGACCACCATCTTGTATTGCTGCGGCTTCATCACCAGGTTCATGCACAGCGCGTCGACGATGACGTCGCCGGTCTGGATGCCCGGGTAGTCCGCGGCCAGCGCCTTGAAGCGCTCCAGGAACAGGCCGTCCGTCATCTTCATGATGTTGGCCTTGTGCCCGCAGTGCACCAGGTCGATGCCCATGCGCCTGGCCGTCTCGAACGTGAAGCGCAGCACCTGGTCGCAGCCGGGCGCGGTGATGATGCGCTTGGCGCAGGTGGCGTCGTCCGACAGGCGGTTCTCGATGCCGCCGTAGGTGTCCTCGATGTTCTCGCGCACGATCGCGAAGTTCAGGTCCAGGTGCGAGAACGGCGTGTGCACGCCCGGCAGCGTCCGGAAGTGCCGGTAGTTGGCGAACGCGCTCCACATCTTGCGCGCGGTCACGTTGATCGACTTCCCGCCGCCGCCCTTCGGCGTCTCCATCGGCCCCTTGAAGAGCATGCCGCACGACTCGACGGTCCGGACGGCCTCGTCGGTCATGCCGCGCGTGTTGCCCTGGTCGAACACGGACTTGCCCATCTCGACGGGCACGAACTCGACGTGCTTCGTCACCTCCGCGGCCCGGAAGAGCGACAGGGTGGCGTCCATGATCTCGGGACCGATTCCGTCGCCGGCGGCGAGCGCGATGCGCATGTCGTGGTTCCTTGCGGGAGGGGTGCGGGTTGCGGGGCACAAGAGGATAGGAGGAAGCGGCGCCCGCGGCGGCCGTGATGTGTAGGCTTGGCGCCGATGCACCCCACGTCCCGGACGTTCGTTCTCGGAATCGGCGCGCGTGCCGTGTGCGTGCGGGGCCGCCGATGAAGCACGACCCGTACGCGGCGCTGCGCCTGCCCAACTATCGCCGCTTCGCGGCGGGGTTCCTGGCCGGGTCCACGGGTTTGCAGATCCTGAACATGGCGGTGGTGTGGGAGGTCTATGACCGCACGCACGACCCGCTCTCGCTGGGATACATCGGGCTCTGCCGAGCGCTGCCGGTGGTGCTGCTGGCGCTCTTCGCCGGGCACGTGGCGGACACCCGCGACCGACGGCGCATCGTCGTGCTGACGCAGTTCGGCTTCGCGGCCGTCGCCGCGGGCTTCTGCGTGCTCTCGTGGCAGCAGGCGCCGGTGTGGGCCTTCTACGTGCTGCTGGTGGCCAGCGCCTGCGTGCGCGCGTTCAACGGGCCGGCGCGCCAGAGCTTCCTGCCGCTGATCGCGCCCAAGGAGATCTTCCAGAACGTCGTCTCGTACCAGAGCGGCATCTTCCAGACGGCGGCGATCGGTGGGCCGCTGGTCGGCGGGCTGCTGATCGCCGCGCTTCCCGCGATGTGGCCCGTCTACCTGATCTCGTGCGCGGCGTGCATCGCGTTCGCGCTGGCGGTGGCGGGCACCAACCCCGCGCCCGCACCGCGCGCCAAGGGCGGGCTGACCTTCCGCGCGATGCTGGCCGGCATGGACCACATGTGGCGCGAGCGGCCCGTGTTCGCGGCGATCCTGCTGGACCTGCTGGCGGTGCTCTTCGGCGGCGCGACCGCGCTGCTGCCCGTCTACGCGGTGGACATCCTGCACGGCGGGCCGCAGCTCCTGGGCGTGCTGAAGGCGGCCCCCTACGTGGGCGCGCTGCTCATGGCCGGCTGGCTGGCGTTCCGCCCGGACTTCGTGCGCGCCGGGCCGGTGCTGCTCTGGAGCGTGATCGCGTTCGCGGCGTCGACGATCGTGTTCGGCTTCAGCACCAGCGCGGCGGTGTCGGTGGCGGCGCTGGCGATCGGCGGCGCGGCGGACAACGTCAGCGTGGTGATCCGCCACGTGCTGGTGCAGATGCGCACGCCCGACCACCTGCGCGGCCGCGTCGGCGCGGTGAACAGCATGTTCATCGAGTGCTCGAACGAGCTGGGCGGCTTCGAGAGCGGGCTGGTCGCGAAGTTCTTCGGGCCGGTCGCGAGCGTGGTGAGCGGCGGCATCGGCACCGCGGTGGTGGTGACCGGCGTCGCGCTGGCGTTCCCGCAGCTGCGGAAGCTCGGGCGCATCGAACCGCTGCGCGAGCCGGACCCGGCCGCGCCCTGAGCCGCGCCTATACTCGGCTCCATGGCTCCGTCCCACATCTTCGGTCGGTTTCCCGGGCGCCTGGCCTCGTTCGCGCTCGCGCTCGGCGCCGTCTCGGCCTGCGGGCCCTCCGGTGACGGGGCGGGCGCAGCGCCCCCGTCCGGCCGCGCGGGCGGCACCTCCAGCAAATTCCTGGCATCGCTGCCGCTGCAGGCGGAAGGCGGCACGCTGGACCTGGGCACGATCCTCCCGTGCATCGAGGTCGTCGAGCGCACGGCCACGATCCGCAACGTGACGAAGAACCCGGTGGAGATCCTGGGCTACGCGGCGAACTGCGGCTGCCTGACGCCGACGCTCAAGGGCGAGCGGGTGATCCCGCCGGGCGAGACGCGCGAGCTGGCCTTCGCGCTCCGGCCTTCCGGTTACGGCGCCAAGAGCATCCGTGTCGAGTTCGCGTCCTCGGGCGGCATGGTCGGCATGCTTCGCGTCGACTTCAAGGTCGGCGGCGCCGTGCGGCCGATGCCGCCGGTGCATGACCACCACGTGACGGGCAAGCACGAGGCGTTCGACTTCGACATCGTGTCGGAGGAAGGCGCGTCCTTCAAGATCCTCTCGATCGATCCGCCGGTCGGCGAGATCGTGCGCGCCCAGGGGCCGCGCGCGCTGGTGCGCGTCAGCACCTGGGAGGCCGAGCAGTTCGCGCAGTCGCCGATGGGCCTGAAGAGCCCGGCCGTCAAGCGCGATGCCGAAGGCCACCTGCTCGAGGTGCTGATGACCGTCGTCACCGACGACCCCGCGTGTCCCCGCTCGGTGGTCAGCGTCGCGTTCGTGGACCCGTGACCCGCGCCGTCAGGCCTGGCGCGGCGCGCCGCCGGCGGCGAACCCGCGCAGCCATGCGATGGACGCCCGCGGAGGCCGGTGGGCGCTGCGGCGGCGCTGGATCAGGACGTGCGCCACGAACATCAGGCCGACCACGGCGAGCGTGGCCCCGATGTAGAGCATCCAGCGGTGCGCGGCGCTCTCGAACTGGCTGCCGATCTTGGCAACGCCCACGCCGATCGCCATCTGCAGCGGCGCCGTGACCAGCACGCCGCCGGCCTCGACCGCCAGGATCTTGAGCCACGAAAGCTGCATCACGCCGGACATGGTGATCATGGGCGTGCGCGCGCCGGGGATGAACCGCGCGATCAGCAGCGCCCACGCACCGCGGCGGTCCATCTCGTACTTGACCTCGAGCAGCGTGCGCGGGCCGATCAGCTTGCGGAAGCGCCGCCAGCCGAGCAGCTTGCCGCCGAAGTGCCGGCAGATCCAGATCCAGCCCGCGTCGCCGACGACGATGCCCAGCCACGCGGCGAAGCTGGCCTCGATGAACCAGGTCCACGTGCCGCTGGCCACGTACTGCTCGTAGGCGAAGATGCCGGCCGGCACCAGGATGAAGTCCTCGGAGAGGTGCAGCCCCACGCCGCTGACCACGAACGCGATGAAGATCGCGACGGGGCCGTGGTCGACCAGTTCCTTGCCCCAGCGACGGAGCCTGCCGTCCTGCTCGGGGGCGGCGGGTGCCGCGGCGGCATCGGCGGGCGCGGCGGC
>JBEIFT010000017.1:0-21735 GCA_040382255.1 Phycisphaeraceae bacterium | reverse complement strand
CGCGCCCGAGGCGCCGGCGGCACCCGTCCAGCCACCGCCGTCCGACCCCGAGCCGCCCGCCGCGATCGCACCCGCGCGCCCGGTGCAGGCCGCCGCGCAGCCCGTCGTCCCGGCCACCGAGCCGCCGCGACGCGGTGGGCCGGTCGCCACCCGTACGCCACCGGTCGTGGAGGCCGTCCCCAGCGAGCCCTCCGGCGGCGTCAACGCGCCGGTCGAGGTCCGCGCGGTGCGCGTCAACGCCGACAACCTGGACCGCATGATGCAGCTGGCCGGCGAGTCGATGGTCGAGGGACGCCGCTCCCCCGCCCTGCGCCGCTCGCTGGCCGGAGTACGGAACGAGCTGGTCCATGCGCGCGAGTCGCTGGAGGCCGCCGTCCGGCGCGGCGACGCGGTGCGAATCGCCGCTGCGCGCGACGCCGTCGCCCGCGCGGAGCACGTGCTGGTCGAACGCCTCTTCGAGCTGGAGAACTTCTTCCGCCGCACGGAGGAAGTCTCGACCGCGCTGTACCACGAGGTCATCGGCAGCAGGATGCGGCCTTTCTCGGAAGGGGTGGCCGGCTTCCCACGCATGGTGCGCGACGTCAGCCGCCAGCTGGGGAAGAACGTGCGCTTCGAGGTGATCGGCGGCGACGTCCCGGTCGACCGCGACATCCTCTCGCGCATGGAGGCACCGCTCAACCACATCATCCGCAACGCGATCGACCACGGCATCGAGCTGCCGGACGACCGCCGCGCGCGCGGAAAGCCCGAGCAGGCGACGATCGTGCTCGAGGCTCGCCACCACGCGGGCCAGCTGCTGGTGCGGGTCTCGGACGACGGCCGCGGCATCGACCCCGAGTCGATCCGCCGCAAGGTGGTCGAGCGCGGCCTGCAGGCGCCCGACTACGCCGCGCGCCTGGGCGAGCGCGAGCTGTACGACTTCCTGTTCCTGCCCGGCTTCAGCACCGCGCCGAAGGTCACCGAGATCTCGGGGCGCGGCGTGGGCCTGGACGTGGTGCACCAGATGGTGGTCTCGACCGGTGGCACGGTACGCGTCGAAAGCCGCCCTGGTGCAGGCACCACGTTCGGCATGGTGCTGCCCGTGACGCTGAGCGTGCTGCGCGCAGCGCTGGTCGAGATCGCCGGGGAGAGCTACGCGTTCCCGCTGGCGCGCACCGACCGCGTGCTGCGCGCCGAGCCCGAGCAGATCACGCCCGTGCAGGGACGGCTGCAGTGCGACGTCGACGGCGTGGCGACCGGCCTGGTCGACGGCGCGACCCTGCTGGGCTTCGGCGAGACCGACCGCAGCGGCGCGACCAGCGTCGTGGTGCTGGGCGACGAGGGCGGGCGGCTCGGCCTGGTGGTCAGCGCGTTCCTGGGCGAGCAGGACCTGGTGGTGCGCACGCTGGACCCGCGCCTGGGCAAGGTCCCGCACGTCTCCGCCGCGGCCATCCTGGACGACGGCGAACCGGTGCTGATCATCGACGTCGACGACATGCTGGCCTCGCTGCGCAAGTCGCTCGGCGAGGGCACCCTGCTGGGCATGGGCGGCGCACGCAACGCCGACAGCGAGGCACAGGCCCGAAAGCGCATCCTGGTGGCGGACGACTCGATCACCGTGCGGGAGGTGGAGCGGCAGCTGCTGACGCGCCTGGGCTACGACGTGGCCGTGGCGGTGGACGGCATGGACGCGTGGAACCAGCTGCGCGAGGGCCGCTTCGACATGCTGGTCTCGGACATCGACATGCCGCGCATGAACGGCATCGAGCTGGTCCGCATGGTCCGCTCGGACCCGCGCTTCGCGCACCTGCCGATCGCCGTCGTCAGCTACAAGGACCGTGAGGAGGACCGCCGTGCCGGCCTGGACGCGGGCGCGAACGCCTACCTCACCAAGGGCAGCTTCCAGGACCAGAGCTTCATCGCCACCGTCACCGAGCTCGTCGGCGCGCCGTGAGCGCAAGAGGACCACGCACCATGACGTTCCGTGTCGCGATCGTCAACGACCTTGCCATGGCCCGCGAGGCACTCCGCCGCGTGGTCGGCAGCATGCCGGGCGTCGCCGTCGCCTGGATGGCCGCCGACGGCGCCGAGGCCATCGCCAACACGACGAAGGACCGCCCGGACCTGGTGCTGATGGACCTCATCATGCCCGGCGTCGACGGCGTCGAGGCCACCCGCACGATCATGCGCCAGTCGCCCTGCCCCATCGTCGTGGTCACCGCCACGGTCGAGGGCAACGCGTCGCGCGTGTACGAGGCGATCGGCGCGGGCGCGCTGGATGCGGTCGATACGCCCCGCCTGGGGACCAACGGTGCGCAGGGCGCGCAGGCGCTCATCGCCAAGATCGAGGACGTCCGCCGCATGCGCGCGGGCGACGCTCCGCCCGTCCGCGGCAGCGCGTGCGCGGCCAGCCCGATCGCGGCCGCCGCGGATCAGCTGGCCGCGGCCAGCACGGCGACGCCGCTCCCGCCGATCGTCGCCGTGGGGTCCAGCACGGGCGGCCCGCAGGCGTTGGCCACGATGCTGCAGGGCCTGCCGAACCCGGCGCCCTTCGCGATCGTGATCGTGCAGCACATGGAGCCGACGTTCCTGCCGGGCCTGGTGTCGTGGCTCGCCTCGCAGACCGGTCGCGACGTGCGCCTGGCGAAGGAAGGCGTCCGCCCGCAGCCAAACGCCGTGCTGATCGCCGGCGAGGATCGGCAGCTGGTCACCACCGCCTCGGGGACGCTCTGCTACTGCGAGGGCCCCGTCGAGCTGATCCACCGTCCGTCGGTGGACATGCTCTTCGAGAGCCTGGCCGCGTCCGACGTACCGCCCGGCGTCGCCGTGCTGCTGACCGGCATGGGCAAGGACGGCGCGTCCGGGATGGCGTCGCTCCGCGCCAAGGGCTGGGAGACGCTTGCGCAGGACCACGCTTCCAGCGTGGTCTGGGGCATGCCGGGCGCCGCCGTCGAGTCAGGCGCCGCCGGGCGCGCCGTGCCCATCAAGGACATGGGCCCCGCCATCACCGAAGCCATCGCGCGCCGCCGTGCGCAGAAGGGAGGCGCCCGATGAGCGCCGCCGCAGCTCCTGGAGACCCCACCGCCCCCGCCACCACGACGATCCTGATCGTCGATGACCAGCCGATCATCTGCGAGGCCGTGCGCCGCATGCTGGCGCCGCACCCCGAGTTCCGCCTGGTGGCATGCACCAAGGGCGCCGAGGCCGTGGCCAAGGTGCTGGCCGAGGACCCGGACGTCATCCTGCAGGACCTGGTGATGCCCGACGCGGACGGCCTGGAGCTGGTCTCCGCCTACCGGCGCGAGCCGACGCTGGCGCGCACGCCGCTGATCGTGCTGAGCGCGCGCGAGGAGGCCACCACCAAGGCCGACGCCTTCGCGCGCGGCGCGAACGACTACCTGGTCAAGCTGCCCGACGCCGTCGAGCTGGTCGCGCGCATCAAGTACCACTCCGGCGCGCACCGCGCGCAGAAGGAGCGCGACGCCGCGTTCAACGCGCTGCGCGCCGAACTGAACAGCGCGGCCGAGTACGTGCAGAGCCTGATCCCGCCGCCGGCCGAGGGCCGCGTCCAGACCGACTGGCGCTTCGTGCCGTCGGCCAGCCTGGGCGGCGACAGCTTCGGCTACCACTGGCTGGACGATGACCGCTTCGCGATCTACCTGCTGGACGTGTGCGGCCACGGCGTCGGGCCTGCGCTGCTGTCGGTCAGCGTGATGAACGCGCTGCAGGTGAACGCGCTGGGCGGCGCCGACCCGGGCGACCCGGGCGCCGTCCTGGCAGCGCTGAACCGCCTGTACCCGATGGAACGCCACCACGGCATGTTCTTCACGATGTGGTACGGCGTGGCGAACGTGCGCACGCGCGAGCTGCACTACGGCTCGGGCGGCCACCCGCCCGCCCTGCTGCTGGCGCCGGGCCAGGGTCCGCGCCGCCTGGGCGGCGACGAGGAGGTCTCCGGCCCGATGATCGGCGCGATCCCCGAGGTGCCCTACGGCACCGCGGTGGTGCCGCTGCCGGCCGGCAGCCGGCTGTTCCTGTACAGCGACGGCATTCACGAACTGTCGCAGCCGGACGGCACCGTCTGGACCCTGGATGCGTTCCTCGACGGCGTGGCCGACGAAGCGAAGGGCGGCAGCGGTGAGCTGGACCGCCTGCTCGCGCGCAGCCGCGCCGTGCGGACCCGCAACGACTTCGAGGACGACGTCAGCCTGCTCGAGGCGACCTTCGGCTGATGCGCCGGGTCGCGGCGGTCGTCCTGGGCGTGCTGGCGGGCTGTGCGTCGCCCGCGGCGGTGCCCGGCGTGCCCGCGGCACGGGCCGAGGAACGCCACGACTACCACCGCGTGATCATGGGCTCGCCCTGCGACCTGGTGGTCTGGGCGCCGGATGCCGCCACGGCCGACGCCGGCGCGCGCGCGGCGTTCGCGCGGCTTGGCCAGGTGGACGAGGCACTCAGCGACTGGATGCGCGCGAGCGAGGTCCGGCGCCTGCCGGCCCGAGCCGGGACGCCGGTTGCGATCGGCCCGGACCTGCGCGCGGCGCTCGCTGCGTCGCTGGAGGTGTCGCGCGCCTCCGGAGGCGCGTTCGACGTCACGGTCGGGCCGCTGACGAAGCTCTGGCGTGCGGCCCGGGCAACGGGTACGCCGCCTGCCACGGCGGACGTCGACGCCGCCCGCGCGCGCGTGGGCTGGCAGCACGTCCGCCTGGACGCCGCGGTGTACGCGGCGGACATCGACGGTGTCGAACTGGACTTCGGCGGGATCGGCCAGGGCTACGGCGCAGACGCCGCGCTGCGGGCGCTGCGCGCGGCGGGCATCGCCTGCGCCATGGTCGACCTGAGCGGCGACGTCGCCGCGATGGGCACGCCTCCCGGGAGCGAGGGTTGGCGCGTCGCGCTGGACGACGGCGGCGCCACGGGCGGCGCCCCCACCCTGCTGCTCACGGACGCCGCGGCCACGACCAGCGGCGACCGGTTCCAGCACCTGGACATCGCCGCGCCCGACGGCACCTCCCGGCGCGCCAGCCACATCCTGGATCCGCGGACCGGCGAGCCCATCGCCACGCGAACGTCCGTCACCGTGGTCGCGCACCGGGCGACCGACGCCGACGCGCTGGCGACCGCGCTGAGCGTGCTGGGGCCGGACGGTTCGGCGGCGCTGCTGGCAAGGCACCCCGACGCCGCCGCGCGCTGGGCGCACGAGCGGCCGGACGGCACGACCGAGGTCCGCACCACGCCGAACTGGCCGGGGCCCGCACGCCTGGCGCCGGAGCGCTGAGCGGGCGATGCCGGATCAGGCCTGGCCGGGCACGGGCACCTTGGATGCCACGCCGGGCCCGGGCTTCAGGTCGTGCGGCACCAGGTCCATCGGATCCTTGATCGCCGCGTCCCACTCCAGGTCCTTGCCGGTGTACGCCGCCATGCGGCCCATGATCGCCGACATGGTGCTCTCGGCGATCCGCTTGCCCTCGTTCAGGTAGGCCGCGTTGCCGCGCACCGCGTCCTGCAGGTCGACGTGCTCGACCACGTACGGGTTGGGGTTCGCCCCGCTGAACTTCCACGGGTTCTTGCCGCGGATCTCGGCGTAGCCGGAGCGCAGGAACATGGTGCCGTCGGTGCCGTAGACGATCTCGTCCACGCGGCCGTCGGTCCCGTCCTCCTGGCGGCACATCGACGCCGCGAAGCGGTCCTCGGGGTACTCGAAGTCCACCGCGAAGTGGTCGAAGATCGTGCCGAACTGCGGCTGCGTGCGCGCCTGGCGCCCGCCCACGGCGACGCAGCGCAGCGGGTGCGCGTCCATCGCCCAGTTGACGACGTCGATGTTGTGGACATGCTGCTCGACGATGTGGTCGCCCGAGAGCCACGTGTGGTAGAGCCAGTTGCGGACCTGGTTCTCGATCTCGCTGAGCTTCGGGTCGGGCTCCTTGTTCCACAGGCCGCCCTGGTTCCAGTAGCAGCGCGCGGCCACGGGGCGGCCGATCGCGCCCTCGCGGATCTTCGCGATCGCCTCGAGGTAGCTGCGCTCGTGGCGGCGCTGCGTGCCGGTGACGACGCACTGCTTGCCCTTCGCCGCGCGCTCGGCGGCCTCGAGGACGGTGCGGACGCCGGACGGGTCGACCGCGACGGGCTTCTCGAAGAAGACGTGCTTGCCGGCGTCCACGGCCGCCGCGAACTGCTGCGGGCGGAACCCGGGCGGCGTGGCCAGGATGACCAGGTCGCAGTCGGTGCCCAGCACGCCCTTCTCGCAGCCGAAGCCGGTGAAGCGTGCCTTCTCGGGAACGTTGCCACGGCCCTTTCCGTTCTTCGCCAGCGCGTCCGCCGCGGCCGCCACGCGGTCGGGGAAGACGTCCCCGAGCGCCACGACCGTGCAGTCGGGACTCGCCTCCAGCGCGTTGAGGGCCGCGCCCGTGCCGCGCCCGCCGCAACCGATGACGCCGATGCGCAGGGCCTTGCCGCGGCTCACGCCCTTCTTGTCCTTGGCCGCGTCCTGCGCCAGTGCGCGGGACGGCGTCAGGACCGTGGGCGCCAGGACCGTCGCGGCGGCGACGGCACCCGTGGTGCCCAGGAAGGTGCGGCGCGAGGCGGACGGCTGGGTGTTCGTGCGCGGTTCCATGGTTCGGCTCCTTGGGCGTGGTCAGCTGATCTTGTACTGGCCGGGCTTGCGCTCGGTGGGCATCGGCAGGTCACCCAGCTTGAGGTCCGCCGGGAACAGGCTCTCCTTGCTGTTGATCGCCTGTTCCCACGTGACCTGCTGGCCGCTCCACGCGGCCATGCGGCCCAGCACGCCCATCATGCCGCTGTTCACCATCCAGTCGCCGTCGTTGATGACGCCGCCCGAGCGGATCGACTTGAACAGCTCGTTGTGCTCCTGCTGGTACATGTCGACGGGCTTCGGACCCTTGGCGCCGGTCTGGGCCCAGCTCCACACGACCTTGCCCTCGGGATCCTTGATCCACTGCGTCGGGCCCCAGCCGTTGATGAACGCCTGGCCCTTGGTGCCGGCGATCCAGTCGGTGTTCTCGAAGTAGCAGTCGGCCTGCTGGCGGCAGTTCACGAACGCACGGCGGCCGTCGGCCCACTCGTAGACGATCGAGAACTGGTCGTAGACGTCGCCGCGCTCGGGGATGTTCTCGCGCGTCTGGCGGCCGCCCATGCCGACCGCACTCTTCGGCGGCTCGTTGCGGAAGCACCAGTTGACCTTGTCGATCGAGTGCACGGCCTGCTCGACGATCTGGTCGCCGGAGAGCCAGGTGAAGTGCTGCCAGTTGCGGATCTGGAACTCGGCGTCGCTCCAACCCGGCTGGCGCGGCTTCGTGCCCAGCGGGCCGGTGTAGTAGCAGCTGTACATGGCCTCGGGGACGCCCAGGGTGCCCTTGTCCAGGATCTGCTCGAAGATCGCGCGCTCGGGGCCGCTGCGGCGCCAGCAGAAGCCCGACATCAGGTTGAGCTTCTTCTCCTTCGCGATCCGCACGCTCTCGACCACGCTGCGGTAGCCGGGCGCGTCGACGAACATCGGCTTCTCGCAGAAGATCTGCTTGCCGGCCTTCACGGCGGCGGCCAGGTGCGCCGGACGGAAGCCGGGCGCGCTGCAGAGCAGCACGACGTCGACCCCGCAGTCGATGGCCTGCTGGTAGCTGTCGAGGCCGACGAACTGGCGCTCCTTCGGGACGTCGACGCGGTCCTTCGCCTTGTGGCCCTTGAGCGCGCCGAGCGCAGCGTCGATGCGGTCCCGGAAGACGTCCGCGCAGGCCCACAGCACGACGCCGGGGTCGGCGTTCAGCGCCTGCGACGCGGCGCCGGTGCCACGGCCGCCGCAGCCGATGAGGGCGACCTTCAGCTTGTCGGAGCCGCCCTCGGCACCCCACACGCGGGGCGCGACCAGCGCGGCGGCGCCGAGCGCGGCGCCCGTGGCGACGAAGGTGCGGCGGGTGGGATCGGTGATGATCGGGTCGGTGCTCATGGTCGGATCTCGGATCGGGTCGTGATGGACGGCCGTCGTGCGGCGGGGGTCAGGACTTCGGCGCCGCGGCTGCGGGCGGGGTTGCGGGGGCGGCGGGCGACGCAGCGGCTGGCTTCGCGGAAGGTGCCGCATCGGCGGTCACGACGCGCATCCCGATGAACGGGCCGTCGACCAGCCACCAGACGCTCTTCGGGAACTGCGGGTCGCTCTCGTTCCAGTCCGGGGTCTCGGCGATCGGCTCCATCGCGGCAGGGTCGATCTTCTCCTCGCGGTACGAGCCGCCCAGGATCGCGAAGCCGCCCTTGCCGTCGGTCACCCACTCCGCGGCGTTGCCCCAGAGGTCGAAGACGCCCAGCTTGTCCGCCTTCTTGCTGGCGCACTTGTGGGTCGCGACGTTCGCCTCGGGGTCCATCCACGCGTGCTCGGCCATGGTCGCGGCGGTGACGCCGGAATTCCTCGCGGCGCACTTCCACTCGTCGATGGTCGCCAGCCGGTAGGTTCGGCCCGTCTTCTTGGAGAGCCACTCGCAGAACTGCACGGCGCCCTTGGAACTCATGCTGATCGCCGGCCAGCCCTGATGGCCGAAGCCGCGGTCGACCGAGACGTACGGCTTGGTCGGGCGCACCACCGCGTCGGACTCCGGCGTGCTGACGCCGTTCTTCTTGTCCAGCTGGTAGATGAACGCGTCGAAGAGTTCCCACGGAACCTCGGCGGTGGCGATGAAGAACGGCTTCGTGCCGTCGCAGCCCGGGACGGGCACGCAGTCGAAGGTGATCGCGGTGCCGGGGACGGTCTCGGTGAACTTTGCCGGCGCGGCGTCGGGGCCGGCGGCGATGGCGCAGGCAGCGGCCACCAGGCCAAGGCAGGCGAGGGAACCACCACGACAACCGATCACCGAGGGAGACATGCGGTGCACCCTACCGGAAGGCTGCCCCGCTGTTGCGGTTCCCCGGGGAATTCTCAGGCGGGCGGGCGGCCCCACGGCGCGGCCGGCTGCGGGCCGGTCAGGGCCTCCAGGAACGCCACCAGATCCGCCTGCTCCGAGGCGGAAAGCCCCAGTTTGGTGAGCACCGACTCGCGGTGGTGGTCCAGCGAGGTCGCGCCCTCAAGCGTCGAGTAGAACCGCACCACGTCGGGCAGCGTGGCCATCTGCCCGGCGTGCATGTACGGAGGGGTCTGCGCCACGTTCCGCAGGCTGGGGGTGCGGAACTCGCCCCACTGGTCGGGGGTGCGGACCAGCGACGCCGAGATGCGCGCCTGCACGCCGTCGGGGTCGTCCGAGTGCGGGCCGGCGGCGTTGAACGGGTCGCTGCGGACGCGCTCGATGACGGCGTAGCGGCCGGCGTCGGTCGGCTGGCCGCCGTCGCGCGGGGGAACGCCCAGCATGTGGAACTCGCCATCGGAGAAGAGCGCGCCGTGGTGGCACTGGAAGCAGTTCGCCTTCCCGAAGAAGAGCGCCAGGCCGCGGCGCTGCGCGTCGGTGAGCTCCTGGTCTGCCTTGGGGTCGCCGGCGGCGCGGCGGGTCCACCAGCGGTCGTAGGCGGACGGGCCCGACACCAACTTGCGCTCGTAGGCCGCCAGCGCCTTGCCGACCCGTGCGAACGCGGCGTCGACGGCCGCGGACGCGGCGTCCGCCGCCGGCGGGGCCTGGCCGAACGCGCGGCGGTACGCCTCGCGCAGGACCGAGTCGCCGGCCACCTGCGCGACGACCTTCGCGCGCGGCAGGTTCATCTCGGCCGGCGTCTCGAACGGCTGCACCGCCTGGCTCCACAGCGTGTCCGCGCGGCCGTCCCACGTGAACCAGCGCTGGTGCGCGGCGTTCAGGACGCGCATCGAGTGGCGCGTACCCGTGCCCTCGCCCTTCGCCACCGGCCGGGGATCGCTGAAGCCATGGGCAGGATCGTGGCACGTGGCGCAGGCGACGCTGCCGCTCGCCGAGAAGCGCTCGTCGAAGAAGATCCGGTGACCCAGCTGCGCGGCGGCCTCGCTGTCGGCCCAGCGATTGGTGGGGTCGGCGGGAACCGGGCCGAGCGGCGGGTTGCGCCGGACGCGCGCCGCGAGCTGCTCGGTCAGCCAGCCGCCGGCGGCGGGACCGGCGGGGCGTGCGACGCCATCGGCCCCAGCCGGCGCCCCCGGCACCGGAGCGGCCTGCAGCAGCAGGCATACCGCCAGGAGCACACCGGTCATTCGAGCGTCACCGTCCCCTGCGCGCGCTCCAGGCGCCCTGCCTCGACGGCGTCGAAGTAGAGCTCCCAGTAGCCCGGCATGTGGAAGAGCATGCCCTCGGCGCGGAACTCGCCGCGCCCGGTCGACTTCACCGTGGGCGCCACGTTCATCCCGTGGCCGTGATGCGGCATGGCGGCGTCGACTCGCAGGTCGCCATCGAAGGGCGTGCCACCGGCGACGCGCGAGACGCGGAAAGCGATCGCAAACGGTTGGCGCACGGGAGGCACGCCGTCCGGGCCGTCGATCCGCCACGCCACGTCGAGTGCGCCGCCCGTGCTCCGGGCATGCCACCAGCCGTCGGCGTCCTTGGTCGGCGCCGGGAACTGCGCGCGTGTGTCCGCCGCACCCTCCGCGCTGGGGGCCTTGCCTTCGGGCACCACCGGCGCGGTCGCCTGCGGATCCTTCGGCCGCACGTACGGGCGCCCGATGCCGAAGCTCGACTGCCACAGCCCATCCGGCGTGAACGTCTGGATGCGATGGTTGCCGTGGTCGACCACGACGACGCGGCCGTCGGCCGCGCTCCACGCCACGGCGCCGGGCTCCCACAGCTCGCCGGGCTTGGAGCCGTGCGTGCCGCCGGTCGCCTGCGCCTGCCAGGTCACGGGGTCGAAGAGCGTCACGGCATCCGCGCCGGCGTCCGAGATGACGACCGACCTGGGCTGGCCGCGCTCGCCACCCGGAACCGTCGCAATGCCGAACGGACGCACGGCGCCGGCGATCGGGTGCATCGCGCGCCGCCCCCGCCGCCCCTGGGACGCATCGAATCCCGCCGACCACGGCGCCTGCACCAGCGCGACGCCGCGACGCGCCGGGTCGACGACCGCGACGCCCTGGTCGATCACCGCGAACTGGGCCGGGTCCGCGACCAGCCCATCCAACGGAAGCGTCGTCGGAAGCAGGCGCAGCGTTCGGTCCATCAGCATGATCCGCGGGCCGTTCGCGTCGAGCATCGCCAGCGAATCCCCCGGCGCCGGCCGGAGATCGACCGGCCACACGGTCGCCGGCTCCGCTCCCGGCCGTGCCGCACCGTCACGGTCGCGCGCCGCGGCGGCGGCGCCCATCGGCGCCAGCGGCACCTCGCGCACGAGCTTGGCCATGAACGGGTCGAAGTGCGGCGCCGTGCCGTCGCGCAGGAGCGTCCACTCGCTGATCACGCCGCGCAGCGGGTCTGCCAGCCAGAGGCGGTTCGCGGCGTCGTCCACGCACATCGCGGTCACCTGCCCGAACTGCCCCGCGCGCGTCCCCGGTCCACCGAACGTCGTGACGTGGATCGGCGGGTCCGTGCGCAGGTCGAAGATCAGCGCCGACGCCGACTCGGGTTCGTAGACCAGGAGCGTCCTGCCGTCCACCGCGAGCGCGGTGCTGAAGTGGCTGGCCACGCCGTCGATCCCGGGCAGCGGGGTCATGCGCGGCTTCTTCGGGTCCAGCGGCGGGGTGTGCCCGAACACCTGCGCACGACGCTCGAACGGCTCGGCCACGACGACCAGCCGGCCGTCCGGGCTGGCGCTCGCATCCACCGGGTAGTGGATCTTGCCGCCGCCCTCGCGAGGCCGGACCGCGTGCATGCCCCACTGGTCGAGCACCTTGCCCGCCGCATCCAGCCGCACCACCCGGTGGTTCAGCGTGTCGGTGATCAGGAACGCGGCGCCGTCCCACGCCACGCCGGCGGGCGACTGCCACATACCGGGGAACGCGCCGCGGTCGCCGTGCTGCGAGATGAGCGTGCCGTCGGCGGCGCTGAGCAGCAGCACCAGGTTGTTCGCGACGTCGGTCACCGCAACGACGCCGTTCGCCGCGGCGATGCCGCCGAGCACCGTCGGCAGCGCCGCAGGCGGCTTGGCCTGCACGCTCCACGTGGCCTTCGTGCTGCCGTCCGCTGCGCAGACGATCACGCGCGGCGTGCCCGCATCCGCCACCAGGATCCGGTCGCCGTCGAACGCAACGCCGACCGGCCGCGCGCGCACGTCCCCCGGCAGCAGCGGCACGCCCGAGGCTGCACCGCCGCGCGCGGCCAGGACCAGGCCACCGCCGGGGGCGCCGTCGCCTGCGGCACGGATGGTGCCCACCACGGCCAGGCGCCCGTCGGGCGCGCGCGCCATTGCGGTGCCGACGAGCACCGGCCCGTCGGGTGCGCCGGCAACGACCTGCGTCCGCACCCCTTCCTGCGACACCTGCACGACGCCGCCCAGGCCGAGCAGCGCGGTGAGCGTGCCATCGTCATCGATCAAGGCCGCACGCACGTCGTCCAGGCCTTCGACGGTGCGGATCCACTGGCCGTAGCCGAGCCCCGCGGCAGGAGGCACGGCCCACGTCGCCGCGGACCCGCACGCGATCGCCCCGGCCAGGACCATCGCCGCCCGCAGGCCCGCGCGCCGCATCAGTCCTTCGGCTCCGCGCGCCGGCGCATCTGGTTCCCCGCCTGGCCCATGAACTTCTCCATCGGCACGCCGACGGCGGAACCCTTCGGCGGCTCCTTCCCGGGCTGGTTGCGCTGCATCATCACGAAGATGATCGCCTGCGCGCCGGCGCTCTCGGCGACCAGGCGCCCGGCCCGTTCCCCGGCGGCCTGGAGGGTCGCATACTTGCCCGAGTCGATCTCGTTCTCGAAATCCGTCAGCGCGTTCTCGATGGCCAGCATCAGGTACGCGACCACCGCCCATTCCTCGCGCGTGTCGGGGAAGTACACGCTCTGGCGGACGAGCTGCGCCGGGAAGGTGACGCGCCAGCCCTCCTTGGTCTCGACCATCGTCAGCACGCCGCCCAGGATCGGCTTGCCGTCGACGTTGAACGCCGCCGTGCCGTCGCCCAGGTCCTCGACCTCCAGCCGCGCGCGGTTCGCGTCCAGCCAGCCGAACGGGTCGGCCATGATCTTGGCCACGATGTCGCCGCCACCCTGCCCCGAGGCCCAGGTGCCGCCCTGCGCCAGCAACGCGTCCACGTCCTGCGGGTAGCGGCGCTTGATCTTGGTCGAGACGCGCCAGAGCCCGCCCAGCATGTCGCCCGCCTTGCGCTTCACGTCCTCGATCGCGCTGGCCTCGGTCACCCCGTCCGCGTAGGCGACGTCGCGCGGCTCCACGTACAGCAGCGTCGGGAGCAGTTCGGGTCGCCCGTCGCGGACCATGGACTCCATCGCCTCGACGGCCTTCTGCGGCGTCGACGTGTCGTACTTCGGCTTCCGGCAGCCGCCGGCGGCGACCAGCGCCATCGCGGCCAGCACGGGCACGACGGCGCGGAGCAGGCGTCGGGCAGGGTTCGCGGGGGCGGCGATCACGCACGGATGGTAGCCCGCCCGCACCCTCCGCCTACACTCCCGGGATGCGTCTCACCGTGAACGGCGAAGCGAAGGACTGCCCCGGCGTGGCGACGGTCGCGGACCTCGTCCGCACCCTCGGCCTGGAGCGTTCGCCGTGCGCCGTCGAGGTGAACGCCCAGCTGGTGCCCAAGTCGCGCCACGCCGCGCACGCCCTGCGCGCCGACGACCGCGTGGAGATCGTGACCCTCGTCGGCGGCGGCTGAACCGCGCATCCACGGAACCCGGACCCGGACCCGCCATGACCACCCTGCAGACCCCCGCTCCCGCCACGCCCGCGATCCCCGCCCTGAAGGTCGGCGGCTTCACGCTGCGCAGCCGCCTGGTGGTGGGCACCGGCAAGTACAAGGACTACGCCACGATGCAGGCCGCGGTCACCGCCAGCGGCGCCGACTGCGTGACCGTCGCGGTGCGCCGCGAGCGCCTGGTCGACGCCGAGGGGCGCTCGATCCTGGAGTTCCTGCCGCTCGACCGCATCACCATCCTGCCGAACACCGCCGGCTGCTTCAGCGCCGAGGACGCCGTGCGCGTCAGCCGCCTGGGCCGCGAGATCCTGGAGCAGCTCGGCAACCCCGGCGCAGGCTGGGTGAAGCTGGAGGTGCTGGGCGACCGCAAGACGCTCCTGCCGGACCCGGTGGGCACGCTCGAGGCCTGCAAGGAACTGGTCGCCGACGGCTTCACGGTGCTCTGCTACACGAGCGACGACCCGATCATGGCGACCCGCCTGCGCGACGCCGGCGCGGCGAGCGTCATGCCCGCCGGCAGCCCGATCGGCACCGGCCGCGGCATCGCGAACCCGGCGGCGATCCGCATCATCCTGGACCTGCTGAAGTCGCCGGAGCACGGCGGCGATCCGTCGTACCCGGTGATCGTCGATGCCGGCGTCGGCACGCCGAGCGACGTGACGGTGGCAATGGAGCTGGGCGCGGACGGCGTGCTGCTGAACACGGGCATCGCCCACGCGCGCGACGCGGTGAACATGGCGCACGCGATGCGCCTGGCCTGCGATGCGGGCTGGTTCGGCGCTCGCTCGGGGCGCATCGGCAAGAAGCTCTATGCGAGCGCCAGCAGCCCCTGGGACGGCGTGATCACGACGATCCCGGGGGAGTAACACGCAACCCGGTTCACCGGGTTCACCCGCGCGAAGCACGCATGTCCACCGGGATCGGGCGCATGCACCAGGTCCACACGGTCAACCCGGTCAACCGGGTTGCGTGCTCCGACCCTTCCACGCGCGCCGACCCGTCCGGTGCAGCCACCAGCTGCGCCACTGGATCGCCATCAGCGTCGCGATCGTCAGCGGGTGCAGCACCACGCACAGCCATGACTGCCGGAATCGCACGGCGAGCAGCACGCGCTGCACCAGCTGCGCCAGGATGGCGAAGCACGCCAGCACGATCGGCCCCATGCCCACGCCGCCGACCACGAGCGCGCACGGCAGCCACACCCACGGCAGCAGGATGCCCACGACCTCGATGAACGTGAACACCGCCAGCACCACCGGCGAGCCCAGCCCCTCGTAGGCGTTCTTCGTGAACCCGCGCCATGTCTGGCCCGCGTCGCGGTACATGCGGCAGCTCACGACGTCTGTGCCGTCGAAGAGGTCCGTGTGCAGCCCGGCCCGGCGCAGGTTCCGCGGCAGCTTGATGCCGTCGTGCATGCTGTCCCTGAACGCCTCGTGGCGCCCGGCGGCATGCCATGCCTCGCGCCGGACCAGCAGGAACTGGCCGCAGCCGGCGCTCGTCGCGGGGTCGTTCGTCGTACGCATCCGCGGGATCGGCAGCCATCCCAGCAGCATCCAGTGGATGAGCGGGACGACCAGCTTCTCGAGGAACGTGCCGGTCTCCTCGCGGGGCACGGTGCTCAGGAGCTCGGCCTTCAGCTCGCCGGCGGTCGCCAGCGCGCGCGCGAAGCAGTCCGGCGTGAACCGCACGTCGGCGTCGGTGAAGAGCATCCACTCGCCGCGCGCGGCGTGGCCCATGCGCTCGCAGCCCCACTGCTTGCCGTTCCAGCCCGTGGGGAGCGGCTGCGTGGGCACGGCGCGCACGCGCGGGTCGGCCGCCACCAGCTCCGCCAGCAGCCGCGGCGTGTCGTCCGTGCTCTGGTCGTCGTAGACCAGCACCTCGAGCGCCACGTCATCGTTGGCCAGTGCGCTGCGGACCACGGCCTGGATGTTCGCGGCCTCGTTGCGCGCGGGAATGCAGATCGAGAGCCGCGGCGCCCGCGCGGCATCGGCCGGCGGCACCGCAGCGCCGCGCGCGACCGCTCGGCTGCGCGCATAGAGCGGCAGGTTCACGCACGTCATCGTCAGCGCGATGCCGCTGATGGCCGCGCTCACGGCGGGCAACCACTCCAGGAGCCCGAATGCGATGCCTTCCGGTCCCCCGCTCATGAAGCACCCCCTGCGCGGCCGTTGCCCGCCGCGCGGTGCGCGGTCTCGATGCCCGCCGAGCGCCCCGTCAGCCGCAGCCAGAGGTCATAGACCGGGTTGATCCGTGGCGCGTCCCCGCCCACCAGCGCCGTGAAGCGCGCCGGGTCGCGCGACTGCACCGCGGCGGCCAGCGCGGCTGCGTTGGCGTTCATCGCTGCCTCGATGGCCGCATGCCAGGCACGCGCGTCGCCGCCGTCGGCAGGCGGCGCCACCCGCGCCACGCGCAGGAACGCCTCGGGACGCTGGTCCGTCCAGAACCCGTACTCCAGCGCCGCCACCAGCACGCACGCCGCGGGATGCCGTGCCGCCACCATGCCGATCCCCAGCCGGATCTCGACGGGCAGCCGCGGATCGACGAACCGCCCCTGCGGCGTCATGAACAGCACGCCGCGGGCATCCCGGGCGAACACGCCATCGACGTACCGCACGAACGCGCGGAGCGACGCCGGGTCATCGGGATGCACGCCGAACATGCCCAGCTTCCGGAAGAAGCGGAACTTCCGCAGCATGGCCTCGTCGATCGGGCTGCAGGCCTCGCGGTCGGCGAGCCAGCGGTCGTGCACCCAGAGCGCGACCAGCGGGTCCCACCACGACGAGTGGCTGGACGCCAGGATCACCGGCGTGCCGCCGCGCGCCGCCAGCGAAAGCACGTCGGCCGACGCACCTTCCGCGCGCACGGCATGGAACCGCTTGGCGACCAGCCGACGCAGGTACCAGGCGAAGAAGCGCCGGAACCCAGGCGACCACGCACCGGGGATCAGCTCGCGCCCACCGTCTGGCACGCATGCCCCCCCTTGAGGAGGCGCGACCCGGTGTCGACGCCGAAGCCCGGCTTCCCGTGCTTCGAGGGCGCGATGCCGAGGTCCTCGCATACGGCGCTCGCGGCGGTGACGCCGCTCATCAGCACCATCGGCACGCCGGGTCCCGGGTTGGTGCTGCCGCCGGCCAGGTACAGGTTTCGGTACACGCGGCTGCGGTTGCGCGGCTTGAAGCCGCCCTTCAGCCGGCCGTGGCTGGCCAGCCCGTAGATCGCGCCGCCCTCTGCGTTGTACCACTGCTCGATGCCCTGGGGCGTGAGGTGCCGCTCGACCACGATGTGCCGCTCGATGTCCTGCATGCCCATGCGCTTGAGCTTGTCCATGATGACCGGGCGGTACGACTCGAGCATGCCGCCCGGGCCTTCCCACCGCTGCCCGGGCCGCATGAACGGCGTGTGGATCAGCGCATAGAACGCCTCGCAGCCCTCGGGGGCCTGCGACGGGTCCGTGCGGCTGGGCACGCACAGGTAGATCGTCGGATCGCGCGCGGGGATCCCCTTGCGGTAGATGTCGTCGAACTCCTGGTGGCTGTCCTTCGAGAACAGGAAGTCGTGGTGCAGCAGGTGGTCGTACTGCCGGTCCAGGCCCAGGTACAGCACGACGCCGCTGCACGCCGGGGTGTAGTCGCCGGCGATGCGCCCCTGCTCGCGCAGGCCGCGCGCCGTGCCGTCCAGGTCGCGGTAGGTGCGCTGCACGTCGCAGTTCGAGACCACGATGTCGCCGGTGATCGTGCGGCCGTCGTCCAGCGTCACGCCGCGGACGCGGTCGCCGTCCAGCACGAGCTTCGTCACGGCGTGGCCGGTGATCAGCTCGGCGCCTTCCTCGCGCAGGATGCGCTCCAGCGACTGCGCGATCTTCCGCGTGCCGCCCATCGCGTACCAGCAGCCCTCGTCCACCTGCGCGGCGGCGATCAGGCTGAGGATCGCGGGTGCCAGGAACGGGCTGCTGCCCACGTACTGCAGGAAGTGCTCGCTCAGCTGGCGCAGGTGCGGCTCGCGCAGGTAACCGTCCACGGTCGCGCCGACCGTCGAGTGGATGCGCATCGCCAGCACGTCCTTCAGCAGGCCGGGCTCCGATGTCGGCGGCTTGCGCATCAGGTCAAGCACGCCGCCCAGGTCCTTGAAGAAGAAGACCTTGTCGCTCAGGCGGTACATGCGGCGGCTGTACTCGACGAAGTCCACCCAGCCCTTGCCGATGCCGGTGCCGGGGAACTGGCGGTCCATCGCGGCGGCCATCTCGGCCGGCTTCTCCAGGAGGTCGATGACCGTGCCGTCCTCGTACATGCAGCGCCACTGCGGGTCCAGGCGCACGAAGTCGACGTAGTCCTTCACGTTGCGGCCGGTGCGCTGGATGATCCCGCGCGCGACGTTCGGCATCGTCAGGATCGTCGGGCCCATGTCGAAGGTGAAGCCCTTCTCCGTGAGCACGTTCATCTTGCCGCCCAGGTGGTGGTTGCGCTCGACGACGGTGACCTTGACGCCCCGTCCCACCAGTTCCGTCGCTGCCGCCAGGCCGGCAAGGCCTCCGCCGATCACGATTGCGTGCGTCGTCATCTCAGTGCTCCTTGGCTGCCGCATGCCCCGCGGCGAGGGTGTTCGTCCGGTGGTCGGCTGCGTCCGCGGCCGTCCGGCGCGCGGCGCGGCCCAGTGCCAGCCGGCGCAGCCACGCCTGCACGCGCGGCTCGGGTTCGTCGAGCGGCGTGCGCAGCAGCGCCGAGGTGCTGCTGACCGTGACCTCGCGCGTCAGGGCCAGCAGGCCCGCGGCGCCGCGGCTGGGGCCCCCGCCGCTCGGGCCGCTGCCGGTGATGGCGGCCGCGGGATGCGCGGTCGGCAGGATCGAGTCGTTGATCGTGACGTTCGAGGATCCCAGCGCCGCGAGCAGCGCCGGATCGCCCAGCACCGCATCCGGCGAGCGCGTGTACACGCTGGTGGCCAGGTGCTGGCCCACCGCGCGGTGCATGGCCAGCGCGTCGTCCAGGCCTTCGACGGGCACCACCGCGAGCACGGGGCCGAAATGCGTGCCGCGGACGAGGTCGCAATCGCGGGGGCAGCCGTCGATCGCCATCGGGCGCATCGTGCCGGCCGCCGCGGGCTCCAGCACCCCGTTCAGGGGGCGCCCGCCATGCGCCACGGCGTCCTGCGCCAGCGCCACGCAGCGGTCGGCCATCGCCGCATCGGCCAGGCGGACGGGGCGCGCGGCCGCCGCCAGCGGGCGCAGGGCCGCGACGAACGCGGCGTGCACGCGGCGGTCCACCAGGGCACGGCGCGGGGCCATGCAGGTCTGGCCGGCGTTCATGGTGGCGGCGTGCCAGATCGCGCGCGCCGCCAGCACCGGGTCGGCATCCGCCAGCACGATCGCGCTGTCGCGGCCGGAGAGCTCCAGCGTGCACGGCGTCAGCGTGCGCGCGCACGCGGCGGCGATCTCGCGGCCGACCTCGGTCGAGCCGGTGAAGATCACATGGTCGAAACGCTCGCGCTCCAGCAGCTCGCGGCCGGCCTCGCGGGTGGCCTCGGCCGAGACCACCGTGTCGGCGGGCAGCCCGGCCTCGGTCAGCGCCGCGCGCGCCACGTCGACCAGCATGCGCTGCGACCGCGGCGACCGCTCGCTCGGCTTGACGACGACGCGGTTCCCCGCGAGCACCGCCTGCACCAGCTGCACGCCCAGGAGCTGAACCGGGTAGTTCCACGTGGCGATGATCAGCACACGGCCCACAGGCAGGCGGATCGACCGGTGCCGCTGCCCAAGTTGCCACCACGACCGCCCGCGCACGCGGCGAGGTTCCAGCAGCCGGATGCCGTCGCGCGCATGCCAGCGCAGGCTGGCGACCAGGGGCATGAGCTCCTGCGTCAGCGTCTCCCACGGCTGCTTGCCGATGTCGGCGCGGACGGCCTCCGCCATGGCGTCCGTGCGTGCGGCAATCCGGCGCCCGAAGGCCGCGAGCCACGCGCGCCGGGCGGCCAGCGACGAAATGGCCGGGACGGGCGTCACCACACGAGTCTGGGGGTCATTCAGGGGGTGCAATCAGCGACCTCGGGGTCCGTTTCGTCGCGCGGCGGGCGCCGGATTCGCGACGGGACGCCGCGCGAAGCCTCGCCCCGCGCATCTTCCCCGAATCCGGGATACTGCGTGAGGCGAAGCCGCCCGAAGCCCATGGTAGCGAACACTGGACGACACCTCCGTGACTCATCGCCGCGGCGCGGCCCCGCCTCGATCGGCATCGTCGGCGCCGGCCCGGGGGGCCTGACCACGGCCATGCTGCTGGGCGCCGCGGGCTTCCGCGTCACCGTCTACGAGGCCCACCCCGTCGTCGGCGGCCGCACCCGTCGGCTGGAGGTCGGCCCCTACCGCTTCGACTGCGGCCCGACCTTCTTCATGATGCCGTACGTGCTGGAGGAGATCTTCGCCGCCACCGGCCGGCGCCTCCAGGACTACGCGAAGCTCACGCGCCTGGACCCGATGTACCGCCTGCTGATCGGGCAGCGCGAGGGCGACCCGATCACCATCGACACCACGCAGGACATCGCGCGCATGGCGCGCCAGCTGTCGGCGATCCAGCCCGAGGACGGCCCCGCCTTCGAGCGCTTCATCCGCGACAACCGCCGCAAGCTCGAGCTGATGACGCCGATCCTGCGCCGCCCGATCCGCGGCCTCGCCGACCTGGTCTCGCTGGACACGATGCGCGTCGGCCCCGCGCTGCGCCCGTGGCAGTCGCTCTACGACCACCTGAGCGGCTACTTCCGCCATGAGGGCGTGCGCCTGGCGATGAGCTTCCAGAGCAAGTACCTGGGCATGAGCCCGTTCGAGTGCCCGGAGCTCTTCTCGATCCTCCCCTTCATCGAATACGAGTACGGCATCTGGCACCCCACCGGCGGCTGCAACGCGCTGGTGCACGGCATGGCCGAGGCCTGCCGCGAGATGGGCGTCGAGATCCGCTGCGGCCAACCCGTGCAGCAGGTGCTCTTCGAGGGCCAGCGCGCGGTTGGCGTCGCCGTCGACGGCCAGGAGCACCGCCACGACCACGTCGTGATCAACGCCGATGCCAGCTGGGCGCTCAAGAACCTGGTGCCGGAGCACCTGCGCCCGCGGTCGCTCAAGGACGCGACCCTCGACGGGAAGCGCTACAGCTGCAGCACGTTCATGATGTACCTGGGCGTGGATGGTGCGGTGGAACTCCCCCACCACACGATCTACACGTCGCGCAGCTACGTGCAGAACCTGCGCGACATCGCCGAGCGCGGGACGATCTCGCAGGACCCGTCGACCTACGTCTGCAACCCGTCACGGCTGGACCCGACGCTCGCGCCGAAGGACCACAGCGCGCTCTACGTCCTGGTGCCGACGCCGAACAACAAGCCCGGCTTCAGCCAGGTCGACTGGCGCCTGGCCAGCGGCGAACTGCGCGAGCGCACGCTCCGCCAGCTCGAGGACGTCTTCGGCATCGCCGACATTCGCCGCCGCATCCGCGCCGAGCACGTCGTCACGCCCGCCGACTGGCAGGCCGAGCGCATCAACCACGGTGCCACCTTCAACCTGGCGCACAACCTGATGCAGATGCTGCACCGCCGCCCGCAGCACCGGCTGCAGGGCTTCGACAACCTGTGGATGGTCGGCGGCGGCACGCACCCGGGTTCGGGCCTCCCCGTCATCTTCCTGGCCAGCGAGATCACCTCGAAGTTGATCTGCCAGGAGGAAGGCGTCGCGAACCCGTTCGATGCGCCGTCCGCGACGCCGATCCGCCGCATCCATGCGGCGGCGCCCGAGATGGCGATGGCGTGAACCCGAAATTGTGTCCCGGGTAGCCCGGGACCGATTTCCGGGGGACGGGAATCGAGGCACCGGCGCGGGGCCGCGCCCTGTCGCTGCGCTTGGCCTCCCAGGCAGTGCGTGGTTGCCGCGCCCTTTCGCTGCGCTTGGCCCCCTCCTCCGCGAACTTCCTCGCTCCACCAGGTTCCGCTCGTCATCGTGTTCGGCCGATTCGGCACGTGGAACGACCCGGGCCGAATCGGTACGTGGT
>JBEIFT010000016.1:0-21908 GCA_040382255.1 Phycisphaeraceae bacterium | reverse complement strand
GTGCGCACCAGCTCCAGGCGCAGCGCGGCGGGCGTGACGCCCTTCGCGAACAGGTCGCGGGCGGTGAAGAAGTTGCCCTTCGACTTGGACATCTTCTCGCCCTCCACCTGCAGGTGGCGGGTGTGGAACCACGTGTGCGCGAACGAGGGGTGCCCCGTGGCGCAGCAGCTCTGCGCGACCTCGCACTCGTGGTGCGGGAAGATGTTGTCCTCGCCGCCCGAGTGCAGGTCGATCTCGTCGCCCAGCAGCATGCGCGCCATGGCGCTGCACTCGATGTGCCAGCCCGGGTAGCCCTCGCCCCAGGGGCTGGGCCAGCGCATCAGGTGTCGCGGGTCGGGCTTCCACAGCAGGAAGTCGGCCGGGTGGCGCTTCACGGCCTGGTTCGCGGCGTCGATGCGCTCGCCGGCACCCTCGCGCAGCTGGTCCAGCGTGTTGCCGCTCAGGCGGCCGTACGCGGGGAAGCTGCGCACGTCGAAGTACACGGCGCCGTCCTTCGCCTGGTACGCGTGGCCGCGCGCGACCAGCGACCCGATCATCTCCACCATCTGCGGGATGCAGCGCGTCGGGCGCGGCATCAGCGTGGGCGCGCCCTTCGCGGCGCGCGCCTGCTCGTCCAGCGCGACCTTCAGGCCCAGGAGCCGCGCGTCCTCCAGGAAGCGCCCGGCGTAGAACTCGGCGATCGCGTACGGGTCGGCGGGGTCGATCTCCGCGCCCGCGGGCAGCTTGCCCGCCTTCTTCGCCTCGGCGATTCGGCGGCCCGCGACGGCCATCTTGTCCTCGCCGCCGCCGTCGGCGTTCGCGTCGTCGGTCATGTGGCCGACGTCGGTGATGTTCATCACGTGGACGACGCGGTGGCCGAGCAACTCGAGCGTCCGGCGCAGGACGTCGGCGTTCAGGAACGAGCGGAAGTTGCCGATGTGCGCGTCGTCGTAGACGGTGGGGCCGCACGAGTAGAACGTGACGCCGTGCGCCGGGTCGCGGGGGGCGAACGTCTCGGTGCGGCGGGTGAGCGTGTTGTGGAGGCGGAGCTCGGGCACGGCGTGGTCGATGATAGGAGCGCGCGGGGCGGCCACCCGGCGGGGAATCAGCCGCGCCCGGCGGCCTCGATCTCGGCGGCCTTCAGGCCGATCTCCCAGAAGTACGCGGCCTTCATGGCGGCGTAGACGAAGCCGGCGTGGCCGTCGCGGAAGCCCTGGCGGCGCAGGTAGGTGTCGAGGAAGTACGCGGGCGGCAGCCACCACCTGCCGACCGAACCGTACTTGCGGCGCTGGCGCTGCGTGAGCGCGGGGTCGGCCAGGCGGCCGGCGCGGCGCAGCGCGACGACGCGGTGCGCCTCCCACGTGGAGTAGTCGTTGTGCTTGCGGATCCAGTGCTCGAGCCCGCGGAAGTCGCGGTGGTCCAGGCGCGCGGAAACCTCGCCCAGGGTGCCGCGCAGCACGGGGTGCTCGTGCACCTCCATGTCCAGGTTGCTCCAGCGCTCCTCCTCGATGCGCTCGAACTCGCCGGCGTCCGGGCGGAAGAGCGCCAGCTTCCGGTTGACGTCGCCGTGCAGCAGCCGGCGGCCCAGGAACCAGTTGTGGTAGCTGATCCAGAAGCCCGCGTGCGGCGTGCCGGGGAGCGTGCGCGCCAGCTCGTCGCAGAACGCGTCGTCGACGAACTCGTCGGCATCCAGGAAGAAGACCCACGGCGTGCGCGGCGCGTGGTTGCGCAGGAACCAGTTGCGCTTCTTGGGGAAGCGGCCGTCCCAGCGGAAGTCGACGACGTCGGCGCCGGCCCCGCGCGCGATCTCGCAGGTGCGGTCGGTCGATCCGGAATCGACGACGACGACGCGCTCGAAGCGCCCCAGGCGCGCCAGGCACGCGGGAAGGTTGCGCTCCTCGTTGCGCACGGGCACCACGACGGTGACCGGCAGCCGGCTCATCGCGGGGTCCCCGTGGCCGCGACCTGCGCCAGCGCGGCGCGCCAGCGCGCGCACGCGGAATCGGTGCCGTACTTCAGCTCGGCGGCACGGCGGGCGCGCTCGCCCATCGCGCGCGCCGTCGCCGGGTCGTCGCGCAGGCGCAGGATCGCCCCCACCAGCGCGGCGCCGTCGCCGTTCGGCACCACGATGCCGCACCCTTCCTCCTCGATCACGCGCGCGATCTCGCTGCCGCGCGCGCCGACGAAGATGGTCGGCCGGCCCGCGGCCAGCACCCCGTAGAACTTGCTGGGCACCAGCAGGCCCTCGAAGCCCGGTGCCACCGATACGACGTGCACGTCGCCCAGCGCGATCAGGTCGCCCAGGCGGCTGCGCGGTTGGTACGGCCGGAAGACGACGTTGCCGATGCCGCGCTGCGCGACGATCGACTCGAGTTCGCGCTTCAGCACGCCGCCGCCGACCACGGCCCACGCGATGCCGGCGTCGCCGGCCAGGCGCGTGGCGGCGTCGGCCACCGCGTCCAGGTCGTGGCCGATGCCGAAGTTGCCCGAATACTCGACGACGAAGCGGTCGCCCAGGCCCCATTCGGCGCGGAACGGGCTTGCGTGCGCGGGGCGCGCGGACACCTCGGCGGGATCGGACCAGACGTTGATCGAGCGCACGCGCGCGGGATCGATGCCCTTCGCCAGCACGCGCTCCTCCATGCAGCGGCCCAGCACGACCACCAGGTCGGCGCGACGCAGGCAGAAGCGCTCGATCGCGTCGAAGATGCGGTGGGACGCCGACCCGTCGCGCAGCACGCCGGCGGTGACGGGGACGTCGGGGTACAGGTCCATCGACCACAGCACGTAGCGCGTGCCGCGCACGGCCTTCAGCATGGCGCCGATCAGCCCGATGAAGGGCGGCGTGGTCAGGCAGACCACCACGTCCTGCCGCGGCAGCAGCAGCGCCCGCACGGCGGCCGCGATGCCGAAGACGACGAAGTCCACCGCGCGCGCGGCGAGCCCGGCCTTGCCGAACAGCGCGCTGGTGACGCGGCGGATCCGGATGCCGTCGACCGTCTCCTCCTTCGGGAGCGTGCTGCCGGCCTCGCCGTAGATGCTGCGCGACGCGATGACGGTGACCTCGTCGCCCTGCCGCGCGAGCGCGCGCGCCAGGTCGTGCGCGTGCTGCGCGGTGGCGGCGACGTCGGGCCAGAACGACTGGTTGACGAACAGGATCTTCACGCGGCACCCCCCGCCGCGGCGGGCGCGGCACGGTCGGCGCGGTACCACTCGACGGTGCGGCGCAGGCCGTCCTCGAGCGTGGTGCGGGCGCGCCAGCCAAGCAGCTGCGCGGCGCGCGCGGTGTCCAGGCAGCGGCGCGGCTGGCCGTCGGGGCGGCCGGCGTCCCACTCCAGGCGCCCGGCGAAGCCGCATGCGCGCGCGACGAGCTGCGCCAGGTCGCGGATCGAGATCTCGGAGCCCGTGCCCAGGTTCACGGGGATGGGCTCGTCCAGCACCTCGGCGGCGCGCACGATGCCCTCGGCGCAGTCGTCCACGTACAGGAATTCACGGCTCGCGCGGCCCGTGCCCCAGCACTGCACGGCGGCGTCGCCGCGCCCGGCGGCCTCGACGCACTTGCGGATCAGTGCCGGGATGACGTGCGAAGTCTGCAGGTCGAAGTTGTCGTGCGGGCCGAAGAGGTTCACCGGCAGCAGGTAGGCGCTGCGCAGCCCGTACTGGCGGCGGTAGGCGTCCAGCATCACCAGCGCCGCCTTCTTCGCCACGCCGTACGGCGCGTTGGTCTCCTCGGGGTAGCCGTCCCACAGGCAGTCCTCGCGGAACGGCACGGGCGCGAACTTGGGATAGGCGCAGATGGTGCCGGCCTGCACGAACTTCGCGATCCCCGCGATGCGCGCGTGCTCGATCATGTGCAGCGCCATCGCCATGTTGGCGTAGAAGTAGCGGCCGGGGTTCGCCATGTTGGCGCCGATGCCGCCGACCTCCGCGGCCAGGTGGATGACCACGTCGGGGCGCGCGTCGGCGTAGAGGCGCGCGACGTCGGGCTCGCGCGTCAGGTCGTACTGCGCGCGGCGCGGCACGAACACGTCCCTGGCCCCGCGCTCCGCCAGCACGCGATGCACCGCGCGGCCGAGGAAGCCGGCGCCGCCGGTGAGCACGATGCGCGTGGTGGAGAGGTCGGTCATCGTGTGGCAGTGGGAAACGGACGGTAGGACGCGACGCGACCGCCGCGGGTGCGAACGCACCCGCGGGGTCGGTGCCTGATTTATCGGAAATCGCCCCGCGGGACTTGAGATCCGCGGGGTATCTTCGCCCCCAAGGCACCACGAATGAACCAGCAGGAACCGAAGCGCGCCCTCATAACCGGGATCACGGGCCAGGACGGCAGCTACCTGGCCGAATTCCTGCTCGCCAAGGGCTACGAGGTGCACGGGATCATCCGCCGCAGCTCCAGCTTCAACACCGAGCGGATCGACCACGTCTACCTGGACCCGCACCTGCCGGGGGCGCGGCTGCGGCTGCACTACGGCGACCTGACCGACGGCAACAACCTGGCGAACGTGATCCGCATGGTCCGTCCCCACGAGGTCTACAACCTGGGCGCGCAGAGCCACGTCCGGGTCAGCTTCGACATGCCGATCTACACGGCCGACACCGACGCCACCGGCGCCCTGAAGCTGCTGGAGGCGGTGCGCGTGCACCAGATGGAGACCGGCACGAAGATCCGCTACTACCAGGCGTCCAGCAGCGAGATGTTCGGCAAGGTCGCCGAGGTCCCGCAGCGCGAGACCACGCCGTTCCATCCGCGCTCGCCGTACGGCGTCGCGAAGGTCTTCGCGCACTGGGCCACGGTCAACTACCGCGAGGCGTACGGCATGCACGCCAGCTGCGGAATCCTGTTCAACCACGAGAGCCCGCGCCGCGGCGAGACGTTCGTGACCCGCAAGATCACGCGCGCCGTCGGCCGCATCAGGCATGGCCTGCAGCGGAAGCTGTACCTGGGCAACATGGACGCGCTGCGCGACTGGGGCTTCGCCGGCGACTACGTCGAGGCGATGTGGCTGATGCTCCAGCAGGCCGAGCCGGACGACTACGTGGTCTCGACGGGCCACATGATCAGCGTCCGCGAATTCTGCGCGCTGGCCTTCGGCATGGTCGGCCTGGACTGGAAGGACCACGTCGAGGTGGACCCGCGGTACTTCCGGCCCGCCGAGGTCGAGCAGCTGCTGGGCGACTCGTCCAAGGCCCGCGAACGGCTGGGCTGGAGGCCGCGTACGACCGTCGAGCAGCTGGCGCGCATGATGGTGGACCACGACATGGAACTGGCGGCACGCGAGGTGACCCTGCGCAACGCGGGCCATGCGATGCCGCAGGGCGGCGACCATGAGCGCTGAGCGCGCGGCGATCGCGGCGGCGATGGCGGCATGTTCGATGCTGGCCGCGCAGCAGGCCCCGGCACCGGCCGCGCCTGCGGCGCCGCCCCCCGCGAAGGCCCCGGCACCCAAGGCACCCGACGCGCAGCCGGCGCGCATCTACGTGCCGCCCGTGATCGTGGATTGCGTCACCAGCGCACGCAGCGCGCAGGTGCTGCGCGACAGCCGCGTGCCGATGTACACGATCATCTACCAGGCGTGCGACCCCGAGGCCGGCAGGACGGGCCGCATCGACCTGGACAAGCTGGCCGCCGAGATCGAGCGGAAGATGGGCCAGGAGCCATCGGGCTGGGCGATGCTGGACTACGAGGCGCCCTTCGACGAGTGGCTGCAGAAGGGCGTGGGCGACCAGCGCTGCGAGCAGGCGCGCGCCGAGATCATCAAGGCGCTGCGCTTCGTGCGTGCGCGCTGGCCCAAGGTGAAGTGGACCATCTACGGCCACCCGTTCCTGCTGTACTGGCTGCCGAACGGCACCGCGTGGGACCAGGCGCCGGAGCAGGTGAAGCGCGCCGAGATCGACAAGCGCGTCGCGGTGTACGGCCCGATCCTGGCGGAGGTCGACTGGGTCAATCCGTCCAATTACGACATCAACGAGAACGCGCTCCAGACCAGCATCGAGCGCGCGCGCGACAAGGCGCACGAGCAGGTCTGGCGCACGCAGCACATCGAGCTGGCGCGCGAGACGATGCGCCGCGCGGGCATCCCGCCGAAGCCGATCCTGCCGGCGGTCAACCTGTTCTTCCCGGGCGAGGGGCGGGCCACCTACATGCGCCCGATCCCGGTGCAGGAACTGCTGCAGGATCAGATCGCCCCGCAGCTGGCGGTGGGCGTGGACGGGTTCGCCATCTGGACGGGCGTGGACTACATCCAGGGCCTGGTGACCGGGAACGCCAAGCTGGACGCGGACCAGGAGTCCCTGAAGACACGCACCCGGACCCGGTCGACGTGGGTCGGCAGCTACCTGGACGGGAAGCTCCCGGCCGACTGGACCGCGGACGACGTCAAGTTCGTCATTTCGCAGCGGACGGGGCAGACGATTGCCGATGGAGTTGAGGCCATCCTGGCGGCCTGGAAGGCGCGCCAGGCGGCACCGAAGCCCGCGCCCTGAGCAGCGATGCAGTTCGTCGTCCTCTCCATCTTCGTCCTCGTGTGCCTGATGTCGCTGCTGCGGCCGCACTGGGCACTGGCGCTCGTGCTGCTGATGTACCCCTTCGAGCAGTCGCTCCAGGCGTCGGTGCCGGTCTTCCGCGCGATCCCGCCGCTGGCGAACGTCTGCATCGCCGTGGTTGCCGGCATCGCCGCGATCTACGCGATCGCGCGGCAGGAGCGCCCCTTCGCCGGGTACTTCACCGGCGTCTTCTGGTGCACGTGCTGGATCTTCGGCTGGTCGGCGCTGTCGCTCATCTGGACGCCATCGCACCCGCAGGCGGACGAGATGGTGAAGAGCGGCGTCCCCTACTTCGTGCTCTTCATCCTGGTGTCGCCGTTCCTGCTCGACGGCGTGGACGACTACCGCCGGCTGGGACGCGCCCTGCTGATGCTCGGCTGCGTCGTCGCGGGAACGATCATCCTGAACCCGGAGTTCAACTTCCGCTACGGGCGCCTGGGCATCGACCTGGAAGGCAACCTGCGCACGAACCCGCTGACCATCGGCGAGCTGGGCGGCACCATCCTGATCGTGGCCGCGCTGATGCGCACCGAGGTCGGCGAGCCCTTCTGGTCGGCGCTGCGCTTCGTGTCCATCCCGCTGGGTGCGGCGCTCGCGTTCCAGTCGGGTTCGCGCGGGCAGATCCTGTTCGCCGGAATCGTCGCGGTGGCGATGTACCCGCTTGCGCGACAGCTGCGCAGCGTGTTCTCGTTCATGGGAACGGTCGTGGCGGTCGCCGTGATCGGCGGTGCGGTGCTGCTGGTGGCGCAGCTGGTGCTTGAGGGCGACATGCTGCGGCGCTGGGACGCGAACGCGCTGGCCGAGGGCGGCACGACACGCATCTGGAACATACTGGACCTGGTGCGCGCCTACGCCGTCGCGCCGGGTTACTGGCTCTTCGGGCTCGGCTTCAACGCGTTCAGCACGGTCTCGGCGGCCATCCGCGAACCGTATTCGCACGCGCTCACCGTCGACATGCTGTGCGAGCTGGGAATGCTGACGTTCGCGGCGTACCTGGCGTCGATCTGGTGGACGTACCGGTCTTCGCGCGAGCTGTTCGCGCGCGCGGCGCCGGATCCCGGAGCGCGCGCGGACGTGACGATCTTCCTGGCGCTGGCCGTCTACCAGCTGCTGCTGAACAACAAGCAGGGCACGCTGTGGGCAAGCGGGCCGATGTTCCTGCACTTCCTGATCATCGTGCGCGCGCAGCGCCGCGAGGCGATGCTGGCGCCGCTGGCCGCTCCCGCGGATGCGGGGCACGGCGACGACGCGCTGCCGCGCGGCGCGCACCCGGCCTGAGCCGCGAGCCATGGGCGAGACCGACGCCACCCCCACGCGCGACACGGGCGGACGCCGCCCCGGGCGCCCGCAGGTGGCGGTCATCTACCACTTCTTCCCGCACTACCGGAAGGCGATCGTCGAGGCGCTGGCGCGCAGCCGCGTGGCGGACTTCACGTTCATCGGCGACGACCACGAGTACCTGCACTCGATCGAGCCCGCGAAGCTGGGCGACCGCGTTCGCTTCGTGCTGGCGCCGACGCACCGCGTTGGCGGACCGTTCATGTGGCAGTGGGGCGCGGTGACCAACGCGGTGGACCGCCGCTACGACACGGTGATCATGCACGCCGTGCCGCACTGGCCGTGCACGTGGATCGGGGCGATCCTGGCGCGGATGCTGGGCAAGCGCGTCTTCTTCTGGGGCCACGGCTACCTGGCGCGCCCGCGCGGCCTGAAGGGCCTGCTGCGGCGCGCGTTCTACGCGCTGCCCCACGAGCACATGTTCTACGGCCGGATCTCGAAGGCCTACGCCGTCGAGGCCGGCTGGGACCCCGCCAGCCTGCACGTCATCTACAACAGCCTGGACCTGCACGAGCAGGAGGAAGCCCGCGCCGCGATCACGCGCGACATGTCGCGCGCGCTGCGCACGCGGCTGTTCGGCGACGCCGCGACGCCGGTGGTGGCGTGCACGACGCGGCTCATCGCGCTGCGGCGGCTGGACCTGCTGATCGACGCGCTGGCGCTGCTGGCAGGCCGGGGCGTGCGCGCGAACCTGCTGCTGGTGGGCGACGGTCCCGAGCGCGCGCGCCTGGAGGCCCACGCGCGCGAGCGGGGCGTGCGCACGCACTTCGAGGGCGCCTGCTACGACGAGCGCCGGATCGCCGAGCTGGTGATGGCGTCCAACGTCGTGGTCGCGCCGGGCAAGGTCGGCCTGACCGCGATGCACGCGATGGCCTACGGCGTCCCGGTGGTCACGCACGGCGATGCCGACGACCAGATGCCCGAGTGGGAGGCCGTCGTGCCGGGCAGCACCGGGTCGCTCTTCGGGAAGGGCGACGTCGCCTCGCTGGCCGCGGCGATCGATCCCTGGCTGCGCGGCGAGTTCCCGTCCGACGCGACACGCGACGCCTGCCACGCGATGGTCGCGCGCTTCTGGAACCCCTCGTACCAGCGGCGCGCCATCGAGCGCGCCGTGCTGGGACGCCCCGCCGACGACCTCTTCGACGTCCGCGAGCCGGACCCCGGGGTTGATCCGTGAGCGACGCCGCCGGCACCCCACCGCCGCCGCCCGGCGCGCAGCCCTCGCTGGCCGCGGCCGCGGCGAAGGGATCCGCATGGGCCACCGCGCAGGGCCTGGTGAACAAGGCGGTGACCGCGCTCGCGATGTTCGTCATCGCGCGGCTGCTTGACACGGAACAGTACGGCGTCGCGGCGCAGGCGCTGGCGATCGGGCAGTTCCTGGTGGTGATGACGCCGCTCTCGATGGGCGACGTGCTGATCGCGCACCCGCGGCGGTTCGCGGCGCTGGCGCCGACCGCGCGGCGCGTGACGCTGCTGGTGGCGCTGGCGACGGCGGGCGTGATCCTGTGCTCGCTGCCGCTGGTGACGCGGGTGTATTCGTCGTACCCGGCCGGGTGGCTGGCGGGCCTGCTGGCGCTGCTGGCGCTGCGGCCCATCATCGAGGCGTCCATCGTCGTTCCGCTCTCGGCCATGCGCCTGGGGCTGCACTACCGCTCCATCGCGCTCATCGACGGCGGCGTGCAGCTGTGCGCCACGCTGGCGTCGGTGACGGCGGCGGCGCTCGGCGGCGGGGCCGCCGCGCTGGTGGCGCCGCAGGTGGCGAACGCGGGCGCGCGCGCCGTGCTGTACGCACGCAGCGCCGGCCCGCAGCCCAGGCGCCGCTTCCACCGCGTGGCGGCGGCCGCGCTGCTGCGCGCGTACTTCGCGGTGGCCAGCGCGCAGTACGCGCACAACCTGCTGGTGATGCTCGAGGTGCTGGTGCTCGGCTACGTCTCGGGCGACGAGCAGACGGGCATCTTCGGCTTCGCGTTCATGCTGGCGACGCAGGCCAACGGAATCATCAGCGTGCAGCTGAGCACGGTGCTGCAGCCGATCTTCGGGCGCCTGCAGCACGACCGCGTCCGGCAGACCGCCGGCTTCGTGCGCGCCGTGCGCGTGCTGGGTGCGGCCATCGTGCCCGTCTCGCTGGTGCAGGCCGTGATGGGCGGCCCGCTCTTCCGGCTGGCGCTGCCGGAGAAGTGGCTTCCCGCGATCCCGGTCTTCGCCGTGCTCAGCGTGATGCAGGGCTTCTACTTCGGCAACAACCCGACGATGTCGCTGCTGAAGGCGCAGCGGCGCTTCCGGCTGTACTTCACGTGGCAGTTCCTGCAGCTGGTGGCCGCGGTGCCGGCGTACTGGTACGGCGCGTCGCGCGGGGGAGCGCTGGGCGTGGCCATCGCCAGCATGTCGGTGTGGGCCACGGGCGTGCCGATCGCGGTGTGGATGGGCATCCGCCCGGGCGGCGGGACGCTGCGCGACGCGCTGCTGATCTTCGGGCGGCCGTGGGCTTCGGCGCTGCCGGTGGCGGCGGCGGCGTGGTTCGCGACGGGCTGGCTGGCGGGGTTCGGGCCGACCGGCGACGTCACGTCGCTGGTGTTCGTCACGCCGGCGGCGATCGGCATCTCGCTGTGGGCGCTGCGGTTCACCGACCGCGAGGCGGCCGCCGAGATCGGCCGCGGGCTGGGTTCCGTGCTGGGCAGGTTGCGGCGGAAGTGACGGGCGCGGTGCCTCGTGCGCGACGTGCGCGGACGGCCGGCGACACGCTCAGCGGCGGCGGTGCGCGGCCACGGTGTCCTCCAGGATCCGCAGCATGCGCATGGCCAGGTTGGCGCGGTCGAAGTGCTGCGCGCCGGCCAGGCAGCGCGCGCGGTAGCCGGCCAGCTCGGCGGGGTTCGCCTTGAAGCGCTGCAGCGCGTCGACCAGCTGGCCGACGTTCTCCGGCTCGAACGGGATGCCGGCGCCCTCCTCCGTGACGATCTCGGCGCTCTCGCCGGCGACGCCGTGCAGCACCGGGATGCCCATGCCCATGCACTCGAAGAGCTTCGACGGGATGACCGTGGTGAAGAGCTCGGTCTTGCGCAGGTGGATCACCGAGACGTCCAGCAGCGACCAGTAGCGCGCGACGTCGGCCTTGGGCACGCTGTCGATGAAGACGACGTTGTCCAGCCCCATGCGCGCGGCCTCCTCCTTCAGCGCCGCCTTGCGCGCGCCGTCGCCCAGGAAGATGAACGCGAAGCCCTGCCCGCGCAGCCGGTCGGCCGCCTGCAGCAGGGTCTCCAGCGCGTGCGCCATGCCGTGCGTGCCGATGTAGCCCGCGACGAACTTGCCCTGCAGGCCGAGCTTCGCGACCAGCTCCGGATCCTTCGGGCGCGGAGTGAACTGCGCGATGTCGACGCCGTTGGTGACGACGTGGATCTTGGATCCATCGATGCCGCGCTGCTCCAGCACGCGCTTGAAGCTCTTGGTCACGCTGACGATCGTGGCGGCCTGGCGGTAGAGGAACATCTCCACCTTCTCCAGCAGGTGGATCGCCTTCGAGTCCTTCATCGCACCGACGGCCTTGATCGACTCGGGCCACAGGTCGCGCAGCTCGAAGACGAACGGCACGCGCTTCAGGCGGCTGACGAGCCACGCCGCGCAGGTGGTGAAGAACTGCGGCGACGTGCCGACAACGATGTCGACGCCGCCGACGAACGGCCCCGCGATCGCGGCGCTCAGCATGAAGCTCTGGTAGTCAAGCACGCGGCGCACGAAGCCCTCGTTGGCCGTGATGTACGACCAGACGCGGATGACCTCGATCCCCTCCATCGTCTCGCGCTGCCACAGGCGGTTGCGGTAGCCGTCGAAGACCTTGCCCTTGGGGAAGTTGGGCGCGCACGTGATGACCGTGACGCGGTGCCCGGCCTTGACCCATTCACGGCAATGCTCGAACGTGCGGCTCGCCGGCGCGTTCACCTCTGGCGGGAAGTTGTCCGTCAGGAAGAGGATGTGCACGTCAGCTCCAGGTCAGCCGCACCGTATGTGATCGGCCCGGAAACGGGGCGTCCGATCGGAAATTCGGCTCGATCCGGCCGAATTCGGGGTGCCATGTGCCGGGATGGGTGGCCCAGGGGGCGCCGGCGGCGGCGATCCGGAGGGGGGCACCGGCGGCACGATCCACGGAGAGGCCGTCCGCGCCGCCCGGACGGTTCCCGGGGGCCCAGTGCCAGTGGGAGACGGCACGGCCGGGGCCGGTCAGCTCGTCGGCGACCTCCAGGCCGCCCGGGGTCAGGATCCAGGTGCGGCCGTGGACCGGGGCGCCGGGCAGGCGGCGGAAGCCGTCGTGCGAGCAGGCGACCCGCAGCTCGGTGGGCGCGGCCTGGACGACGGGGACCGTGGGCCGCGCGCGCCGCGCAACGCGGAAGCCGCCCCAGACCTCGGACGAATCCTGGCCGTCAACGGTGACCGTGGTGTGCGCCGCCGTGCCGCGCTGGCGCAGGCGCTCGGCGCCCAGCCCGTAGCGGTCGGTGCCGCTGTTCACCAGCACGCGGCGGCCGTCCAGCGAGAGCTCGAAGCTCAACGTGTCGGCGTGCGCGTGGCCGGGCAGGTAGTCGGGGCCGACCGGGCCGACGTCGGCGATGACCACGGCGCGACCGAGCTGCATGCGCACGTAGCCGCTGTCCGCGAGCAGCGTGATGCCGTCGGCAGGCGCGGGGAGTGCGGGTTCGCCCAGACGCACGGCGTACGCGTCGAGCTCCGCGGGCGCGGGCGCGACGCCGATCGCCGCGTCGTTGAAGAACGAGATCTCGCCGTCCGGGTGGCACATCGCCTGCAGCCAGCGGCGCATGGCGGGGACGCGCGCGTCGACCAGCGCACGCCACGCGTCGTCGGCGCGGCCGAACGCGCGCAGGACGTTCGCCAGGTCCAGCATGTCCTCGAGCGCCAGCGCGTGGTACATCGGGCTGCGCTCGAACTGGCCGCCGTCGGGGAGGATCTGCTCGGGCACCTGCTCGCGCAGGATGCGCGTGCCGAGCGCCAGCCAGCCCTCGGCCTCGGGGCCCTCGAAGAACAGGCCCGCGAAGACCAGCGCCTTGGCGTTCACGAAGAGGTGGTTGCCCAGGAGGTGCCACTCCAGGCGCTGCGTCAGCCAGCGCGCCTGCACGGCCAGGCTGTCCAGGGAGCCGGGAGGCGGCTCGTGGCCGGCCATCGCCCACTTCACCCAGTTCACGATGCGCAGCGACGTGGGGTACGGCTCCCAGCCGGTGCCGCGCGCGGGCGGGTTCTCGCGGATCCAGCGCTCGAGCAGCGCGCGGTGCCATGCGGTGCGCGCGGCGGAGCCCTCGGCGCAGAGGTCGTCGAAGTAGTGCGCGTTGTAGCGCCAGAGCTTCGCGAGGGCCGGGTCGTCCCAGCCGGCGCGGGCGACGTCGTGCGCCTCGTTCAGGAGCCGCAGCTCGGTGGGCCCCGTCATGCTCGCGCGCCGCGCGGCGGGCGCCGCCCACGGGCCCACGACGGCACGACGCGCGGGCGCAGGCCGCACGTCCGGCGCCGGCCGCGCCAAGCGGAACCGCGCGCGGCCCCAGAACTGCACAGGCTTCAGGTGCCGGACGGTGTGCCAGAGGCGGATGGTCCGTCCGAGGGGGCCCATCACTTCACCAGCACGCGTTCCAGCGCGGCGACGATGCGTTCCGCGGTCTTCCCGTCCCACAGCGGCGGGATGCCGCCCTTCTTCCACTTGCCGGCGAAGAGCCGCTCCAGCGCGGGCGCCAGCGCGGCGGGGTCGGTGCCCAGCAGCTCGTTGGTGCCGACGGTCACGGTCTCCGGCCGCTCCGTGCTGTCGCGCAGCGTCATGCACGGCACGCCCATCACGGTGGTCTCCTCGGTGATGCCGCCGCTGTCGGTGATGACGGCCTTCGCGTGCTTCACCAGGTAGTTGAACTCGAGATACGGCTGCGGCTCGACCAGCTTCAGCGAGGCCGGCACGTCGGCCACCTCGCGGATGGTCTTCGCGGTGCGGGGGTGCACGGGGAAGACGACGGGCACGCCGCGCGTCCCGGCGCCGATCGCGCGCAGCAGGTTCGCGAACGACCCGGACGAATCGACGTTGGCCGGCCGGTGCAGCGTCAGCACGAAGTACTCGCCGGACTTCAGCCCCAGCTCGTCCCAGAAGGGCGGCTTGGCAAGGCGGTCCATGTTCGCCAGCAGCGTGTCGATCATGGTGTTGCCGACGAAGTGGATGCGGTCGTCGCCCACGCCGGCGCGCTTCAGGTTCGCGTTCGCGACGTCGCTGGTGGTGAAGAAAAGGTTGGTGATCGAGTCGGTCACCATCCGGTTGATCTCCTCGGGCATCGTCCAGTCGCCCGAGCGGATGCCGGCCTCGACGTGCGCCACCGGCACCCACAGCTTCTGCGCGGCGATCGCGCAGGCCATCGTGCTCGTCACGTCGCCCACCACCAGGCACAGCGCGGGCTTGCGCTCCATGAGGAGCTTCTCGTACCGCACCAGGATGCTCGCAGTCTGCTCGGCGGCGGTGCCGGAGCCGACCTCCAGGTTCACGTCCGGCGCGGGGATGCCCAGCTGCCGGAAGAAGTCGCCGGACATGCGCTCGTCGTAGTGCTGGCCGGTGTGCACCAGGCGGAACCGCAGCGGTCCGCCGGCGGCCTTGCGCGCCTGGATCGCGCGGATGATCGGCGCGATCTTCATGAAGTTGGGGCGGGCCCCTGCGATGATGTCGACGAGCACTTCGGTCACGGGCGGGTCCTCGGGAAGTCGGCGGCGTCGATCGAGACGCGGGCCACCTCGAGCAGCTGGTCGAACGGGATCGGCGGCGGCGCCTTGCCGGCCACGGCCTGCACGAACGCCGATGCGCACGCGGCTTGGCCCTTGTCCTGGCGCCACAGGTTCATCTTGCGGAAGCCCGGCCAGCCGAAGCCGCGCAGCTTGCGGAAGTTGTCCAGCTGCAGCACGCGGCCGGCGGCGAAGACCTCCAGGCGCTCCTTGGGGAACGCCTTGGTGCCGTTGGCGAAGTAGTGCACCGTGCCGATCGAACCGTCATGGAACGCCAGCTGGATGGTGGCGGTGTCGCCGGTGCCGGCGTCCATCGTGCAGACGTCGATCGCGGAGATCGGCGAGCCCGCAAGGAAGCGCAGCAGGTCGATGAAGTGGCAGCCTTCGCCGACGATGCGGCCGCCGCCCACGGCACGGTCCTGTGTCCAGTGGTCCGAGGGTATCGCGCCGGCGTTCACCGTCATCACGAAGGACTTCGGCCCGGTGACCGCCTTCAGCAGCTGGTGCACCTTCTGCACCTGGCTGGCGAAGCGGCGGTTCAGGCCCACCATCACGACGGGCGTGCGCCCGGCGGCGACGGCCTCGGCGTGCGCGGCGGCGACCTGGTCGACCTCGGCGTGCGTGAGCGCGAGCGGCTTCTCGACGAAGACGTGCTTGCCCGCGCGCAGCGCCTTGCACACCATCGAGGCGTGGCTGTCGTGGCGCGTGGCGATGACGACCGCGTCCACGGCGGGGTCCGCGAAGACCGACGCGGTGTCCGTGGTGGTCTCCTCGAAGCCGTACTTGCGGCCCGCATGCACGCCGCTGACGCCGCCGGCGCTGGCGACCGTCTTGAGCCGCGCCTGCGCCTGCTTGAAGGCGGGAATCAGCACGGCCGTCGAGTAGTTGCCGCTGCCGATGAACGCGACGGTCGCGGAGCCGGTGCCCGCGGGCCGCAGCGCGACGGTCTGGCGGCGCACCTCGGCCTCGGGCTTCGCCGCGGGCTCGGGGTACTCCAGCAGGATGCCGAGCGACGGGCCCGCGCCGCCGACCAGCTCGTAGGCGCGCTCGGCCTCGGTGATCGCGAAGCGGTGCGAGACCAGCGGCTTCACGTCCAGCCGGCCGTCCGCCATCATGTCCAGCACGGCCTCGAAGTTGCGCTGCTCGGTCCAGCGCACGAAGCCCACCGGGTAGTCGTTGCCCTTCTCCTCGTAGTTCGGGTCGTAGCGGCCGGGGCCGTACGAGCACGAGACCTGGAAGGTCAGTTCCTTCTCGAAGAAGTCGGCGCGGGAGAGCTCCAGGCCCGTCACGCCCACCAGCACGATGCGGCCGCGCTTGCGGCACATCAGCGCGGCCTGGTGCACCGGCTCGTTGCTCTTGGTGCTGGCGGTGATGATCACGGCGTCCACGCCGCGCCCGCGCGAGAAGCGCTTCGCGGCGTCGACCGGGTCCTCGCCCGCGCCCAGGTTGACGGTCTCGGCGCCCATCGCACGTGCCAGTTCCAGCTTCGCGGGGTCGAAGTCCAGCCCCAGCACGCGGCAGCCGTGCGCGCGCAGCAGCTGCACGGTGACCAGGCCGATCAGGCCCAGGCCGGTGACGACGACCGTCTCGCCGAGGGTCGGCTGCACCAGGCGGATGCCCTGCAGCGCGATCGCGCCCAGCACGGTGAACGCGGCCTCGTCGTCGCTGACGCCGTCCGGCACGCGCGCGCAGAGGTTCACGGGGACGCTGACCGCCTCGGCGTGCTTGCCGTTCGAGACGACGCGGTCGCCGACCTCGAAGCCGGGCAGCGTGCCGCCGGTCGCCATCACGCGGCCGACGTTGCAGTAGCCCAGCGGCAGCGGCTGGTCCAGCTTGTTCATCACGGCCTCGAGCGTGGGCACCAGGCCGTCGGTCTTGATCTTGTCCAGCACCATCCGGACCTTGTCCGGCTGCTGCCGCGCCTTCTCGATCCACCCGGCCTTGCCGAACTCGACCAGCATGCGCTCGGTGCCGGCCGAGACCAGCGTGCGCGACGAGCGGATGAGGAGCTGCCCCGGCCGGACGGCCGGACAGGGAACCTCGGCGACTTCGGTGGCGCCGGTCTTCAGCGATTGGAGGATTTGCTTCACGGGTGTTCCTGGCGCGGCTGGCCCCGGGCGGGGCCGGGGTCAGTCTGGGATGAATCGGCGTTCAGGGCGAGGCTCCCGAGCGTTTTTCGGGCCCCGGGGCCCGAACCGACCCGGGAACCGGGCTGCGGACGATAGGCGGCGGTCAGGAGGGAACGTTTCCGTCCAAATAAGTCCGGCACCAGATCTCGATGCAGAGCAGCGAGAGGATCGTGTAGTTGGCGTCGACCTTCCCGGCCAGGTTCGCCTGCACCAGGCGGTCGACGGCCGCGGGGTCGAAGAGCCCGCGGCGGCGCAGGCTGTCGGCCGAGAGCAGGTCGCCGACCAGCGGGCGCAGGTCGTGCTGCATCCAGCGGCGGAGCGGTGCGCCGAATCCCGACTTGGGGCGGTAGATGACGTCGTGCGGCAGGTAGGGCTCCATGGCGCGCTTGAGCACCCACTTGCCCACCTGCCCGCGCTGCTTGACGTGGCCGGGGATGCGCGCCGCGAAGTCGACGAGGTCCAGGTCCAGGAACGGCACGCGCACCTCGACGCCCACGGCCATCGACATCTTGTCGGTGTACGGCAGGTTGTGGTCGGCCAGGAAGAAGCGCTGCTCCAGCGCCAGCATGCGCTCGAGCGGCGGGACGCCTGCGGGAAGCGGCGCCAGGAAGTCGAGCATCGGCTGCGTGGCGAGCGTGCTGCCCAGCTCCGCGCGGAAGTCCTTCGTGTAGAGCGCCAGCAGGTCGCGCTCCTTGCTCCATACGAAGTAGTTCGCCAGCCGCGCGTCCTCCTCGAGCGCCGCGCCGTTGAAGAGCTTGGCCAGGCGCCGCGACCACGCGCGACGCTGGTCCAGCGACGCCGCGCCCTGTTCCAGCGCGCCGCGCGCCGCCGGCGGCATCCACGACCACAGCCGCTCCAGGTTCACCGCTCGGTGGCGGCGGTAGCCGGTGAAGAGGTCATCGCCGCCCGCGCCCGAGAGCAGCACCTTCAGGCCCTGCTCGCGCGCCAGGCGGCAGATGTAGAGCACGTTGAGCGGCGCCGGGTCGGCGAGCGGCTCGTCCAGCTGCGCGACCATCGACTGCAGGTCGCCGGCCATGCGGTCGGCGTCGATGCGCACGACATCGAGCGGCACGCCAAGGTGCTTCGCCACGCGCTGCGCGTACGGCAGGTCGTCCGCCGTGCCCTCGTCCTGGCCGCCGGCGGCCTCGATCGTGAAGCAGCGGATCCGCGGGTTGCGCTCGCGCGCGAACGCGACGATCGCGCTGGAATCCAGACCGCCGGAGAGGAACGCGCCGACCGGCACGTCGGCCACCATCTGGCGCTCGACGGCGGTTCGCAGGTGCGCGACCGTGCCGTCCACCGAGGCCTGCTCGGAGAGGTCCTGTGCCACGCCGCGGAACGCGGGCAGGCGGTACCACGTCCATCGGCGCTCGACGGTGCCGTCGGCCAGCAGCAGCGCCTGGCCGGGCTCGACCTTTCGCACCGCCTTCAGCGGCGTGCCGGCGCCGGGGCACCACAGGAAGCTCAGGTAGCGGTGCAGCGCCGCGCAGTCCAGCTCGCGCGCCTCGGGCACCAGGTGCAGCAGGCCCTTGATCTCGCTGCAGAACGCGTAGCCGCGCGGGCCCTCGACGGCGTACAGCGGCTTCACGCCCAGCGCATCGCGCGCCACCAGCATGCGCCGCGTGCGCGCGTCCCACAGCGCGATCGCGAAGATGCCGTTCAGGCGCGGCAGCATCGCCTCGCCCTGCTCCAGCCACAGGCGCAGGATCACCTCGGTGTCGGAGTGGCCGCGGAAGCGGTGGCCCTTCGATTCGAGCTCGGCGCGCAGCTCACGGTAGTTGTAGATCTCGCCGTTGAAGACCAGCTGCACCTGGCCGCTCTCGTCGGCCATCGGCTGGTGGCCCAGCGGCGAGAGGTCGATGATCGAGAGCCGCGCGTGGCCGAGCCCGACGCGGTCGCCCTCGGCGAAGTACGTGCCGCCGTCGTCGGGGCCGCGGTGCGCGATCGCGCGCAGGCCCGCGTCGAGCGCGGGTCGTGCGAACGAGCCGAAGTAGCCGATGATGCCGCACATGGCCGTGGTCGTCCTGCCGATCGGGTCCCGCGCGCGCGGGGCGGCGACGGGACGTCCCGCCACGACGCCGACTACGCCGCATGCTGGCGTATGATCGGTCCACGCGCATGGAACACGCGAAAAAGAGAGTCGCCGTCGCGTACCACTTCTTCGCGCACTACCGCGCCGCCGTCATCGAGCGCCTGGCCCGCGACCCGCGCCACCAGTGGGACTTTTACGGGGACGTGCGCGACTTCGACTCGGACATCAAGCCGGCCGACTTCTCGCCGAGCGTGCGTTTCCACCGCCTGCCCTGCCGCAAGGTCCGGGGCCCGGTCATGTGGCAGTCGGGACTGGTCGGGCTGGCCCTCTCGCGCCGCTGCGACGTGATGATCTTCCTGGGGTCGCCCAAGTACCTGGCCACGTGGGTCGCCGCGCCGCTGGCGCGCCTGACCGGCAAGCGCGTCCTGTTCTGGACGCACGGCTGGACGAAGGACCCGCAGGGCATGGGCGGGGCGTTCAAGAAGCTCTTCTACCGGCTGGCCGACGCGCTCCTCATCTACGGCCGCTGGGGCCGCCAGGTGGGGCTGTGGGAGGGCTTCGACCCCGCGCGGCTGCACGTCATCTACAACAGCCTGGACACGGACAAGCAGCGCGCCGCCCTGGCCGCGATCCCGCCGGGCCGCCCCGCCGAGATCCGGCGCGAGTTCTTCGGCGAGGACACGACGCCGGTCATCGCGTGCACCACGCGCCTGACGCGCGCGCGCCGGCTGGACATGCTGTTCGACGCCGTCGCGCTGCTGGCGAAGGAAGGCGTGCGCGCGAACGTCGCGCTGGTGGGCGACGGCGCCGAGCGCGCCAACCTGGAAGCGCATGCGAAGCGCCTGGGCATCAACGTGAAGTTCGTCGGCGCGTGCTACGACGAGGTGCGCATCGGCGAGATCCTGCGCGCGTCGAACGTCTGCGTCGCGCCCGGGCAGGTCGGCCTGAGCGCGATGCACGCGATGGCGTTCGGCATCCCGGTGGTCTCGCACGGCGACCGGCCGAACCAGATGCCCGAGTTCGAGTCGATCATCCCCGGCAAGACGGGGTCGCTGTTCCAGGAGGGCGACCTGCGCAGCCTGGCCGACGCGATCCGACCGTGGCTGGCCACGCAGTGGGTCCCCGACGCGACCAGCGCCGAGTGCCGCCGCATCATCGACCGCTTCTGGAACCCAGAATTCCAGGCCCGTGCGATCATCCGCGCCGTCGAGGGCCGCCCCGCCGACGACCTGTTCTGGATCAAGGAACCGCCCCTGGAAGGAGCCGCCCCGTGATCGGCCGCATCGTCCGAGCCACCGGACTCCGTACCGCCGCACGCCGCGCCTGGATGGCGTGGATCCGCTGGAAGCACGGCCTGCACGGCGTGCATCCGACGGCGTACATCAGCACGCTGGCGGGCGTGGAGGTCTCGCCCGACATCCGGATCGCCGAGTACGTCTACGTCGGCAACGGCTGCGTCATCGGGAAGAACGTCAGCATCGGCCGCTACACGATGCTGGCGCCGCGCGTCGCGATCGTGGGCGCGGACCACGCGATGGACGCGGCCGGCACGCCCATGATCTTCGCGGGCCGACCCGAGCAGGTGCCCACCGTGATCGGCGACGACGCGTGGATCGGCGTCGGCGCGGTGGTGATGCAGGGCCGCACGATCGGCCGCGGTGCCGTGATCGGCGCCAACGCCGTGGTCACCAAGGACGTGCCGCCGTACGAGGTGTGGGTGGGCATCCCGGCGCGCAAGGTGGGCGAGCGATTCGCCGACCCCGCCGAGCGCCGTCACCACGACGCAATGCTCGACGGCCCGACGGTCGAGCCGAACTGGACGCACTGACCGCGCCGCCGGTGGCTCAGCCGCCTGCCGCGTCGCGCATCCCGCGTGCCCACTGCTCCAGCATGAGCGTCTGCATGGCCAGCGGGGCCGGGCGGCCCAGCCAGTCGATCGGGCTGGTCAGGCGGCGCGCGCCGGACTCGGTCAGGATGTCCGCGCGGCGCAGCTCGCCGTCCAGCAGCTGGTGGCCGTAGGCCTTGAAGAGCGCGGGGCCCCAGCGGTGCCAGGGCGCACCGAAGCCGCGCTTGCGGCGTCGGAAGATCTCGTCCGGGATCAGGCCGCGCGTCGCCTCGAGCATCCACTCCTTGCGCGGCAGCTTCCAGTCGTCCGGGTGCCGGCGGCGAAGGCCCAGCGTCACCTCGACCAGCCGGTAGTCGACCAGCGGGATCCGGCACTCGACGCTCGCGGCCATGCTCAGGCGGTCGCACTGGTCGATGCCGTTGCTCAGCAGGTACGTCTGGATCTGCAGGCGCGTCATCGCCAGGTCCGGACGGTCCCAGAGCGCGGCACCGGTGAAGATGGCGGCGGGATCCACCGCGCGCGTGCGCTCCATGAAGCCCGGCGTGCACAGGCGCGGCTCGAGCCCGTGCGCCTGCCACCACGCGCGGCGCTCGTCCCAGAAGATCATGCGGTCGGGGTGCGTGGTGCGGTCGCGCTGCCACTCGCGCCAGCCGATGCCCAGCCCGAACCCGGACGTCAGCCACTCGATGAGCCCCTCGTGCGAGAGGTACGGCCGCCGCAGGCCCACGTACGAGCCCATGCCCACCTGGCCCGCCAGCATCGCGCGCTTGCGCAGCGACTGGCGCATGGCGTCGCGGATGAACGGGTAGCCCCAGAAGAGCTCGTCGCCGCCCTGGCCGCTCAGGATGACGGGCACGCCGTGGCTGCGCGCGAGCTCCATCACCGCCAGGTACGAGGGGCCCGAGAGGTCCGCCAGCGGGTCGTCGCGGCGCAGGTTGACGCGCGGGAAGCTGCGCACGACGTCCTCGGGCGAGAGCCGCACGACGTGGTGCGGGATCTTCAGGAGCCGCGCGGTCTCGGCGGCCATCGCGCTCTCGTCGTGGCGGCCGTGGTCGTCGAAGCCGACCGTGAAGCCCTGCACCGTGCCGCCGTAGCCGCGCGCGGCCATCGCCGCGATCACCGCCGAATCGGCACCGCCCGAGAGCGCCACGCCGACGGGCACGTCGGAGCGGATGATGAGCTCGCTCACCTCGTCCAGCACCTGCTTGATCGCCTGGCCGGGGTCGCCCTGCACCTCGGGCACCTGCTCCATGTCCCACCAGCGGCGCTCGCGCACCGACCACGGGTCGAAGGAGATCTC
>JBEIFT010000015.1:0-23611 GCA_040382255.1 Phycisphaeraceae bacterium | reverse complement strand
GAAGTCGCTTCCATGGATGCCACCTTTGGACGATTGAACGATCATGCGCCTTTCCCCCGACGACCCTGTGATCCGCAGCGAGTTCGCGGGCGATCCCGAGATGGACGGGATCGTCTTCCTGTTCGTCTCGGAGCTGCCGCAACGCATCGAGGGCATCCAGTCGGCCCTTGCGGCATCGGACTGGGAGCGCCTCCGCACGCTCGCGCACCAGCTGAAGGGTGCTGCCGGCGGCTACGGGTTCCCGCAGCTCGGCTCGGCTGCCGCGCTGGTGGAGCAGGGCATCCGGGAAGGATGCGACCTCAACGTGATCAAGAGCCGGGTTGGCACGTTCTGCGCGATGGCCGCGAAGGTGCGCGCATGAACGTCCACGCACCATTTACGATGTCACGCGCACGCACATGACGTCGAACCCGCTGCCCAAGGTCCTGGCGATCGACGACTCGGAGCTGATCCACCGGCTCCTGCGCGTGCGGTTGCAGTACGAGCAGCTGGAACTGCACGGCGCGCTCGACGCGGCCGAGGGCATCCGCCTGGCCTACGAGCTGCGCCCCGACGTGATCCTCCTCGACATCGAGATGAAGGGCATGGACGGCTTCGAGGTGCTGCAGCGCCTGAAGGCCGACGTGGAACTGCAGGACATCCCGGTCATCTTCATCTCGGCCACGGCCAGCATGGAGGACCGCGTGCGCGCGCTCGACCTGGGTGCGCTGGACTTCGTCGGCAAGCCGTTCGAGGTGGTCGAGCTGAAGGCGCGCGTGCGCAGCGCGCTGCGCGTGCAGCACCTGGTGAAGATGCTGGCGCAGAAGGCGCAGGTCGACGGCCTGACCGGCCTCTGGAACCGCACCTACTTCGACCGTCGGCTGGGCCAGGAATCGGCCGAGGCGTTCCGCCACCAGCGCCCGCTCGCGCTGGTCATGTGCGACCTGGACGGCTTCAAGCAGCTGAACGACCGCTTCGGCCACCCCTTCGGCGACCATGTCCTGGAGCGCTTCGCCAAGGTGCTGCAGGGCGGCCGCACCAGCGACGTCGCGTGCCGCTACGGCGGCGAGGAGTTCGGCATCCTGCTGCCCCACACGGGCGGCACCGAGGCCTTCGAGGTCGCCGAGCGCTACCGCCGCCAGATCGAGGCGCTGGAATGGCCCGGCCACCAGAGCCTGGTGGTGACGGCCAGCTTCGGCGTGGCGGACGTCTCCGCCGCCGGCCGACCGGTCACCGCGGACGAGCTGGTCTCCGCCGCCGACACCGCGCTCTACCGCGCCAAGACGCAGGGCCGCAACCGGGTGGTGGCCGCCACCGAGTACGGCGCGGGCGCGCAACGCTGACCGATGCCCGCAGTCCACGACGAAGGCATCTGCATCCGGCACTGGGACTTCAGCGAGACCAGCCAGACCGTCAGCCTGTTCGGCCGCGCGCGCGGCCTGGTCCGGGGCCTGGCCAAGGGATCGAAGCGCGAGCGCGGTGCGTTCGACGGCGGCATCGACCTGCTCTCGCGCGGCGAGTTCGGCGCGATCCTGAAGCCCGGCAAGGACCTGGCCACGCTCACCGAGTGGGGGCTGCTCGAGATGTTCCCGCGGCTGCGCACGGACCTGGCCGCGAACCGCGCGGCGTTCCTGATGGCCGACCTGGTGGGCCGCATGCTGCAGCCCGAGGACCCGCACCCGGCGCTGTACGACCGCATGGTCGAGGCGCTGCGCACGCTGGGCGCGGCACGCGCACCCGACGAGCCCGCGCCGGACGGCGCGCAGGCGCTGCTGGCGTTCCAGTGGGAGCTGCTGCGCGAGACCGGCTACCGGCCCGCGATCGAGATCGATGCCGCGACGGAGGTCGCCGACTTCTCGCCCGAGGCGGGCGGCGTGGTCACGCGCGGCGACCCGACCGGCGGTCCCCGCTGGCGCGTGCGCCGCGCGACGATCGATTGCCTGGCCGCGGTGGACGCGGGCCGTCCGTTCGGCGGCGACGCCGAGGCCGTGGCACGCGCGAACCGGCTGCTGGCGGCATACCTGCGCCACGTGCTTGGCACGGAGCCGCCGACGATGCGGCTGGTGTTCGGTGGTTCGCCGATGCACGCCTGAGCGCGCCGGCGCGGATCACTCCGGCATCACGCGCGCGCTGAGCACCGGGCGGAGCGGGAACTCGTGCAGGACCTTCCGCAGGTCGTCCACCGTCAGGCGGTCGATCTGCGCCAGTTCCTCCTCGAGCGTCGCGTACTGGCCGCGGTAGAGCCACAGCGTGCCCAGGCGCCGCATGCGCCCGGCCGGGCGCTCGCCCGCGACGACCACCGCGGTGGCCACCTTCGCGCGCGCGTTCGAGAGCTCCTCGTCCGTGATGGAGGATGCCAGGCCCTCCATCTGGGCGCGCACGATCTCCTCGACGCGGTCGGCGTCCTCGGGCCGGCATGCGGCGTAGGCGACGTACTCGCCCAGGCCGTCGTGGCCGTCGTACTGCGCCTGCGCCTCCTCGGCCAGGCCGGTCTCGACCAGCGCCCAGTAGAGGCGCGAACCCTCGGTGTCGCCCAGCACCTGCGTCACCATCGACGCGGCGTAGCGGCGCGGGTCGGCCAACGCAGGGGCCGGGCACATCCAGCTGAGGTACGCGCGGTTGGCCTGCTTCATGCGCACCACGGTGCGCTCCTCGTGCGGGTGGAACGCGGGCTGCCGGCGCTCGACCGTCCCGGCGCGCCAGCCGCCGCAGAGCGTGCCGACCTGCGAGACCAGCGCGTCGAAGTCGACGTTCCCGGCGGCGCACACCACGGTGCTTCCGGCCGTGTAGCGCTCGTCGAAGTAGGCCTGCATCTGGTCGCGCGTCAGGGCCTTGACCGTCTCGCGCGTGCCCAGGACGCGGTGGCCCAGCGGGTGCGCGCCGAAGTAGCGGTCGTTCGCGTGCTCCCAGAGCCGCCAGAACGGGTTGTCGTCGTACATGGCGATCTCCTCGAGGATCACGCCCTTCTCCTCGTCGAAGTCCGCCTGCCGCAGCGCGGGACGCATGATGTCGGCGATGACGTCGACCGCGTCGTGCAGCTTCTCCGGCAGCACGTGCGCGTGGAACGCCGTCAGCTCGCCGGTCGTGAACGCGTTGTGGTCGGCGCCGATCGCGTCGAAGTTCCGGTTGACGTCGTCGGCGCTGCGCCGCTCGGTGCCCTTGAAGACCATGTGCTCCAGGAAGTGGCTCACGCCCATGAGCGGCGTGGGCTCGTCGCGCGCGCCGGCCTTCACGAAGAACCCCACCGCCGCCGTGTGCGCCGCGGGGCTGCATTCCGCGATCACGGTCAGCCCGTTCGGCAGCGTTGCCTTCCTGAATTCGAACGCCATGGCCGGGGATGGTAAGGCGCTTATGGGGCGGAACCAGCGCCCCTCCGCCGGAACAGGCCGCAATTTGCGGGCGACGGCACACGCCGGGCCTTGTCCGGCGAACCGTGGGATCCCACATTCAGGGCATGGACAGCCCCAAGCACCGACCACATGTCCGTCCTGCCCGGCAGTTCATGCAGATGCTGGACCGCCGCGATGGCGGCAGGCAGGAATTCGTCGGCCAGGTGCAGCTCATCTGGCATCACGAGCCGGGCCGTCCCTGCAGCTTCGACGTCCTGGACATCAGCTCGACGGGTGCCCGGCTTCGCGTGGGCATCTCGCTGCTCGAGGGCATGACCGGCGTCGTCATCACCCTGGATCCCGGGAAGATCCATGTCGATCACGCCTTCATGGTGGTGTGGGCGCGCTCGATCCGCGACCCCGACGGCCACGTCACGCACCACGAGGCGGGCATCCGGTTCCTCTGAGCCGCCGCCGCGCAAATCGAACGTCCGTGCTCCGGCACTGCCCCGCGGCGGTGCCGGTGCGCTTTCCGGGGCTGCGTGACGGTCAGGCGTCGCCGGCCGGCAGGCGCTCGGCCTGCTCCTCGGCGTGGTAGCTGCTGCGCACCAGCGGGCCGCTCTCGCAGACGCGGAAGCCGCGCGCGAGCGCCTCGCGGCGGTACATCGCGAACTGGTCGGGGTGCACCCAGCGGTCGATCGGCAGGTGGTTGCGCGTCGGCTGCAGGTACTGGCCGATCGTCAGGATGTCGGCATCGCTGGCGCGTCGGACGTCGTCCATCAGCTGCAGGACCTCGTCGTCGCGTTCGCCGATGCCGGCCATGATCCCGGTCTTGGTCACCAGGCCGCTGCGCTTGAACTGCGCCAGCACGGCCAGGCTCCGCTCGTACTTGGCCTGCGGGCGGACCGCGGGATGCATGCGCTCCACGGTCTCCATGTTGTGGCTCAGGATCTCCGGGCGCGCGTCGCACACCTCCTGGATCGCCCGCTCGTCGCCCAGGAAGTCGCCCACCAGGCACTCGACGGTCATGCCGGGGCACGCCTCGTGCACGCGGCGGATCGTCTCGGCCCAGATCGCGGCGCCGCCGTCCGGCAGCTCGTCGCGGTTGACGCTGGTGATCACCACGTGCTTCAGGCCCATCAGCGCCAGGCTGGCGGCCACGCGGCGCGGCTCGTCGGTGTCCAGCACCGGGGGGCGGCCGGTCTTGATGTTGCAGAAGCCGCACGAGCGGGTGCACGTGTCGCCCAGGATCATGATGGTCGCGGTTCCGCGGCCCCAGCATTCGCCCATGTTGGGGCAACTGGCCTCCTGGCAGACGGTGTGCAGCCGGTGCTCGTCGATGATGCCCTTCAGGCGGTCGTAGCCGGCGCCGCCGGGGACGCGCGCGCGCAGCCAGTCCGGCTTGCGGCCGATCGCGCGGTGGTGCGTCGTGTCCGGCGCGTTGTTCAGCACCATGCCGGTCAGGCTGACGGCGGCCGGGCCGACGTTGCGCGCCGTGTCGCCGCCCAGCGGGCGCGGGTGCCGCGCCAGCGTGCGCGCGACCGCCTCAGGGGACATGCCCATGGGCGTGGTCGCGGCGTTCGGGGTTGGGGCGTCGGGCGCGGTCATCGGAAGCGGGGAAGTGTACGCCTGCCAGGTGGTTTCCCGGCCGGATCGCTCCCTGGCCCGGCCGTTTCAGCGCCCGACGCGTTCCCGGACGGTGTACGGGTAGACGCGGCCGACGGTGTTCAGCGCGTCGCTCAGCAGTTCCAGGATGAACCCCGTGGCGATGGTGAAGAGCGCCACGACGAACATCATCACCACGACGAAGAACAGCGGGCGCTCCGTGAGCGCCATGCCGCGGAACACCTTGTCGTAGAGCAGCCACAGGCCGAGCGCCACGTCGATGAACAGGACCACGAGCCCGATCCGCCCGAACAGGTAGATCGGCCGGCTCTTGGCGGCGCCCTGGAACCAGAGCATGACGATGTCGAAGAGGACGTCCACCGAACGGGAGAGGCCGTAGTGGCTCTGGCCCGCGAACCGCGGCGGCGCACTCACGATCACCTCGCCGACGCTGCCGCCGCGCATCCACACGAGCGCGGGCAGCAGCCGGTGGTGGCCCGGCCGCAGGCGCAGGCTGCGCGCCAGGTCGCCGCGCAGTGCCTTGAAGCCGCCCATGTCGCGGATCGGGCAGCCCGTGACGCGGCGCAGCATCCAGTTGGCGATGCGGCTGGGGATCCGCCGCAGGACCAGGCTCTCCTGCCGCCGGCCGCGGCTGCCGCTGACCAGCGCGTGGCCGGTGTCCATCGCGGCCACCAGGAGGTGGATCTCCTCGGGCGGGTGCTGCAGGTCGCCGTCCATCACGATGACCATGTCGCCGCGGCTCTCCTGGATGCCGGCGTACATCGCGTTGCACTGGCCGGTGTTCCGGCTCAGGAAGATGCCGCGCAGGTCCGGGTGCGCGGCGTGCAGCTCGCGCAGGATCCGCTCGGTGCCGTCGGTCGATCCGTCGCTGACCACCACGATCTCGTAGGTGCGGCCGATCGCGCGCATCGCGGCGTCGGTCTGGCGCACGAATTCCGCCACGCACGACTCCTCGTTGTGCATCGGCGTCACGATCGAGATGGCCGGCGCGTGCGTCACTTCGAGACCTTGATCTTGCCGTTCATCATGCGCCAGTGGCCGGGGTAGGTGCAGACGTAGGGGTACGTCGCCTCCTTGTCGGGCACCAGGAAGAAGACGGCCGCGGACTTGCCCGGGTCGACCAGCCCCATCACCTCGAGCACGGACGGCAGGTCGGGGACGAACTGCCGGGCCTTGCCCTCGGCGCTCTCGCCCATCTTGTCGGCGGCGACACCGACCTCGGCCAGCTTGCCGGGCTGCAGCACGAGCACGTTGTGCTGCATCGTGTCGTTGTTGTCCAGCGTGATGCGGAGCAGCTCGCCGGGCTTGGCGCGGATCTCGACGACGTCGTACTTCATCGCGCCCGGGATGGTCTTGAGCGCGATGGTGCGGGTGGCGAGCGCCTTCGCGGCCTCGGGGCGCTTCTCGGCGGGGACGGCGGCAAGCGCGCGGTGCGCCGGGATGCGCAGCGCCGTGGGCTTGGCGGCGTCCTTGGCGAGCGTGGCCATCCGGTCCATGAGCGCGGCGTCGGCCGCCGTCTCGGCCGCCAGCGCCTCCAGCAGGTCGCCCAGGTCGCGCGCGCCGCCGCAGGCGCCGTTCGTCTCCTCGATCACGGCCAGGACCGCGGCGGGAGCCGACGTTCCCTTGGCCTTCGCCAGGTACATGGCGGCTTCGCGGCGCTTCTCCGCCGGCACGCCGGACTCGGTGAGCTGGCGCTTCGCCGTGGCCTCGTCGGCCGCGGTCGCCGATCCGAGCGTGGCGATGTCCGCCGGTGGCGGGGGCGGGACCGGCGGTGCGGCGTGCAGGGTGGCGCACAGGGCGGCCGCGGCGGCAAGCATGGACGTGCGGAGCATGGGTGCAAGGTACAGGTTCGGTGCGGTCATCCGTGCGTGACGGGGCCGGTGCGAGGTATGTTCGCCGCACCCGATGCACGTCGTGCACATCACGTCCCCCGACGATCCGCACGTGGAGCATTTCCGCGCCGTGCGCGACCGCGACGCACTGGGAACCGACGGCCGCCCGGGGCTCTTCGTCGGGGAGAGCCCGCTGGTCATCGAGGCGATGTTCGCGACCGGCACCGAGGTGCTCTCCCTGCTCACGGCCGCGCGGAACGAGGAGCGCGCCGTCGGGATGGTGCGTGCCGGCCTGCGCCCCGGGATGGTGGCACCCACGGTCGTGGTGGCGCCCGACGAGGTGCTCGACGCGATCGTCGGGTTCAACATCCACCGTGGGTTCCTGGCGGTCGGGCGGCGGCCACAGGTGCTCGCGCCGGCCGATCTCGTCGCGCCGGCGGGCGCCGATTCGCTCCTCCTGTGCGTCGAGGAAGTCAACAACATCGACAACATCGGCCAGCTCTTCCGCAACGCGGCGGCGTTCGGGTGCGGGGGCGTGCTGCTTTCGCCGGGGTGCCACGACCCGCTCTATCGCAAGAGCGTGCGCGTCAGCTGCGGCTGCGTGCTGAAGGTGCCGTTCGCGCGCAGTGCGGCGTGGACCGATGACCTGCGCGCGCTGCGTGCGGCCGGCTACGCGGTCGTCGCGGCGACAGGCCGTGGCGCGCTGCCGCTGGCGGACGTGGCATGCGAGCTCGGCGCGCGCGTTCCGGGCGCACGGCGCACGGCGGTGCTGGTGGGCGCCGAGTTCGCCGGGCTGCAGGACGCGACGCTCGCCCTGGCCGACCATCGGGCGCGCATCCCCATGGCTCCGGGGGTGGACTCGCTGAACGTGGCCGTCGCGGCGGCGGTGTTCCTGGACCGCCTGCGCTGAGCGCATTTCTCGGACCAACGACCGTGTTCGCAGGCAAACCTCCCCGAGTTTCGGGGCGTATGTGGGACGAGGAAACCACCCCATGCGACCCACCACGCTGATCGCCGCCCTGAGCCTTGGGCTCGGCTCGCACGCCCTGGCCGCGGCACCCGCCGCCACCCCCGACATCCCGAAGCTGCCCGACGACGCGCGCGCCGCGATCGATCATGCGAAGGCGCTCTCGAAGGCCTTCCGTGCGGTGGCCAAGTTCGCCGCGCCGTCCGTCGTCTCGATCAAGACCTCGGTCGCGCACGGCGCGATCTCGGTCGGCGGGCCGTTCCCGCAGACGCGCATGCTGCCCATGGGCCAGCGCGTCGAGCAGGGCGAGGGCACCGGCTTCGTCATCACCGACCAGGGCCACATCGCGACCAACAACCACGTGGTGCGCGGAGCGTCGCGCATCATGGTGCACCTGCACGACGGACGCGAGGCGCCCGCGACGCTCGTGGGCGCGGACCCCGAGACCGACGTCGCGGTGCTCAAGATCGACCTTGCCGACGTGAAGCCGATCGACTTCGGCAACAGCGACGAGGCCGAGGTCGGCGACTGGGTGATCGCGCTCGGTTCGCCGTTCGGCCTGAAGGACAGCGTGACCGCCGGCATCATCAGCGCGAAGGGCCGCGAGGTCGGCCTGAGCCCGCTCGAGAACTACATGCAGACCGACGCGCAGATCAACCCCGGCAACAGCGGCGGCCCGCTGGTCGACATGGATGGTCGCGTGGTCGGCATGAACACCGCGATCGAGAGCCGCAGCGGCGGGTCGGACGGCATCGGATTCGCGATCCCCGCCGGCATGGTGAAGTCGGTCGTCGAATCGATCATCGGCGGCGGCTCGCCGGGCCGCGGGTTCCTGGGCATCCAGATGCAGCCCGTGCTGCCCGAGGGCCTGCAGGAACAGGCCGCGCGCGGCCGCGTCGTGGTGATGGACCCACAGGCGCCTTCGCAGGGCGTGGTCGTGCGCATGGTGGTCGACGGCGCGGCTGCCGACAAGGCGGGCATCCGCCCCGGCGACCTCATCATGAAGATCAACGGCGAAGCGATCACCTCGCTGCACCGGGCGCAGCGCGCCATCCGGCTGTGCAAGCCCGGCAGCACGTGCCAGATCGAATACCTGCGCGACGGCCAGCAGATGACCGCCGACGCGAGGCTTGACGACGCATCGACGGCCGTGACGCAGGCCACTCCCGTCGCGCCGATCCGCCGGCCGACGCGGTGAACCATGGAATCCACGAGGTCCCGGCGCGGTGCCGGGCCCGACAGGATGCGGCCCGGTGCGACGACGCGCCGGGCCGCTCTGCTTCCTCCGTACGATCCACGGTCCCGATGGAAGCGCCCCCCGCCCCGCTCGTGCTCGAATCCCCCGCGCAGCTGCCGCTGCGGCACCGGGTGCTGTTCACGTCCGGCGCGCTGGCGGCGGGGAACGCCACGCTGGCGTCGGTGCTTGCGGACCCGTCCACGGCGGCACCCCGGCGGATGGTGGCGTTCGTCGATTCGGGCGTGGCGGCCGCGCACCCCGACCTTGGCCCGGCGCTGCGCTCGTACCTGGGCGCGCACGCCGGCATGCCGGAGCTCGCGCTGGTCGAGCAGGTGCCCGGCGGCGAGCGCTGCAAGCAGTCGCATGCCGTGGTCGACCAGGTGATCCGCGCCATCGACGCGCACCGCATCGACCGGCAGAGCTACGTGCTGGCGATCGGCGGCGGCGCGGTGCTGGACGCGGTGGGCTACGCGACCGCGATCGCGCACCGCGGCTGCCGGCTGGTCCGCATGCCCACCACCACGCTCGGCCATGACGATTCCGGGATGGCCGTCAAGAACGGCATCAACCTGGGCCACAAGAAGAACTTCATCGGCACGTTCGCCGTGCCGCACGCGGTGGTGTGCGACGAAGCCCTCCTGGCGTCCAGCCCCGACTGGTCGTGGTGCGGCGGCTTCAGCGAGGCCGTCAAGATCGCGCTGCTGCGCGACCCGGCGTTCTTCGCGGCGATCGAGCGCGACGCCGCCGCGATCCGCGCGCGCAGCATGGACGCGGCGCGCCCCGTGATCCGCCGCAGCGCCGAGCTGCACTACCGCCACATCATCCTGGGCGGCGACCCGTTCGAGACGCGCAGCGCACGCCCGCTGGACTACGGCCACTGGCTGGCGCACCGGCTGGAGGGCCTGACCGACGGCGAACTGCCGCACGGGCAGGCCGTGGCGATCGGCGTGGCGGTCGACACCCAGTACGCCGCATGCGCCGGCATGCTGCCGCAGGCGGACGCCGACCGCGTGCACGCCACGCTGCGTGCGCTGGGCCTGCCGCTCACGCATGCGCTGCTGGCCGACCTGGACGCGGTGGCTGCGGGGCTCGAGGAGTTCCGCGAGCACCTGGGCGGGCGCCTGACGCTGACCCTGCTGCGCGGCATCGGCGACCCAGTGGACGTGCATGCAATGGACGCCGCGACGCTGCGCGACGCGGTGGCGATCACTTCGCGCGCGTCGTGAAGCGCACCTGAACTGGGAGCGCGGCGACGCCTTCCGCCGTGCGGAAGCCGCTGCGCCCGCCACCGTTGATGCCGACGACGTAGGCGCGGCCGGCCTCGACGGTGCCCGTGAAGACGAACGTCCGCCCGTCGTCGCGGACCTCCTTCAGCTTCAGGCCCGTGGGGACGTTGTCCTTCGAGCCCGTCACGCTGTACGAGTCCGTCCGCATCGGGCGGTCGAAGCGAAGCACCAGCTCGATCGGTCCAGGCGCGACCTCGCGTGCACCGTCCGCCGGCACGGTCTCCGCGAGCTTCGGCCTCTTCGCGTCGTCCTGCTCGATGCGCGCAGCCTCGCGCTCCAGCGTCGCGGCGATCAGGGGCACGAGCGTGTCCAGCGTCTGCCCGGCCGGGTGGTCGTGCAGCGGGCCCGCAAGGGCCTCCGCCAGCGCGGGCACCCAGAGGAACCCGCGGGCCGCGTCGTTCTGGGCGCGCATCGCGGCGGCCTCGTCTCCCACCTGCTCGGCCAGGCACCGGACGGTGCAGGCGCGCACCAACGTCTCGTACATGGTCGTCTTCCAGTCGCCGTACGCCTGCGCGCGCATGCGGTCGGCGCTGATGGCGAACAGGCGCTCGCCGGCCGGTCGCAGCGCCTCCAGGTTCCGGTCGACCACCGGGTTCGCGAACGAATGGCACAGCTCGTGCGCGACCAGCCCCGTGAGCCCGTCGGTGGCCGTGTAGACCGGCATTCCCTGCGCATCCCACGCACCGCAGCCGATGACCGGGCGGATCTCGGGCGTGCGGCCATCCGGGAAATCGACGCCCACGCCGAAGTTGTTCTCGCCGGTCAGCAACCCCGCGACCAGCACGTAGTCCGCGCCCGGCTTGACGCCGAGCGCGCGCTCGTACCACGCCACCAGGCCGTGCTTCACCACCGCCGCGGCAAGCTGCGCGGCGCCTGCGTCGTGGACGGGCCGCTCGCGCGCCCAGAAAGCCGCCCAGTCGCACGCCGCGGCAAGGTCACGCAGCTGCACCAGCAGTGCACGCGCCTCGTCCGGCACCAGGCGCCTGTCGAGCTGCGCCGGTGAAGCGGCGAAATCCACGCGCTCCGCCAGCGCGGGCGGGTCGGTCACGTGCACTGCCAGGCTCACCACCGCGTCGTAGCTCAGGCCGCGGTCCTTGCGCATCGCGCGCATGCGGTCGAATGCCGGGTGCGCCAGGTGTGGCTTCAGCAGCGCGTCCACGCGCTCGGCATAGGGAGACGCGGCCTGCGGCGAGCGGTACTCCTCGAACCCGGCGTTGCGCGCGACCGCCGCCAGGAAGTCCACGCGCGGATCGGCGACGGCACGCAGCGCACCGTCCGCCGCCGCGGGACGCAGCGCGGAAAGGACCATCATCAAGGCCACCACGATCGATGCCCGCAGGATCATGCGGGGAGGGTACCCCTGCCGATCTACGATCATGGCCATGCCAGACGCCGCGCCCGCATCCCCCGGCTGCCCCCTCTCCCGCGCGCAGGTGGTCGACGCCTACTTCATGGAGCACCGCGCGCGGCTGCTGGACCTTGCGGCCTTCCTGGACCGCATCGACCGCGCCGGCGGCGGTGAGGACGACTTCCGCATGCGCGCGTTCCGCGCAGGCGTCGCGGTCCTGCAGGACGGCCGCCCCGAGCGCGCGCGGCGCATCCTCGAGCTGCTCAGCGACCCCTCCACCGAACCCATCGCGAAGGCCGGCATGAAGGGCGCGACTGGCGCGCACGACCCCGCGGCGGGGAAGGCCTGACCATGTACATCGACCCGCACGTCCACATGGTCAGCCGCACCACGGACGACTACGTCCGCATGGCGCGCGCCGGCTGCGTCGCGATCACCGAGCCCGCGTTCTGGGCCGGCTACGACCGCTCGACCGCGCAGGGGTTCTTCGACTACTTCCGCCAGCTGACGGACTTCGAGCCGCGCCGCGCCGCGCAGTACGGCATCCGCCACCACACGTGGCTCTGCATCAACCCGAAGGAGGCCGAGGACCCGGTCTTCGCGCGCGAGGTGATCGCGCTGATCCCGGGGTTCCTGGAGAAACAGAACGTCCTGGGCATCGGCGAGATCGGCCTGAACAAGAACAGCCGCAACGAGCTGGCGATCCTGGAGGCCCACCTGCAGCTGGCCAGCGACCACGGCCTGCTGGTGCTGGTGCACACGCCGCACCTGGAGGACAAGCTGAAGGGCACGCGCCTGATCATGGACGCGATCAAGCGGTTCCCGAAGCTGGACCCGGGCCGCGTGCTGATCGACCACGTCGAGGAGCACACCGCGAAGCACGTGCTGGACCGCGGCTTCTGGTGCGGCATGACGCTGTACCCGGACACCAAGTGCACGCCGCAGCGCGCGGTGGACATCATCGAGACCTACGGCAGCGAGCGCATCTGGATGAACAGCGCCGGCGACTGGGGCCACAGCGACCCGCTGGCCGTGCCGAAGGCGCAGATGGAGATGCGCCGCCGCGGGCACCTGGAGGACCTGGTCCGGAAGGTGACCTTCGGCAACCCGCAGCGCTTCCTCTCGCAGTCGGGGCGCTTCAGCGCCGAGCCCCTGCGCCCCACCGCACCCGACGTCACGCGCTGAGGCCGCCACCGCGGAAACCACCATGAACACGCACGCGCACGGCGACGACCACGGCACCCAGCAGCGCAAGTGGCTGGTGCTTTTCGCGATGACCGGCAGCCTGGCGATGATCTTCGTCGACATGACGGTGGTCGCGATCGCGCTGCCTTCGATCGGCCGATCGCTCGACATGGGGCAGGCCGGGCAGGCGTGGATCGTCACCAGCTACCTGCTGACGCTGGCGTCGCTGATGGCGCTGGGCGGCCGCATCGGCGACCTCGTCGGCAAGGTGCCGGCGTTCATCGCGGGCGTCGCGGGGTTCGCGGCAGCGAGCGTCCTGTGCGGCTTCGCCACCGACGGCACGACGCTGATCCTGGGCCGCGTGCTGCAGGGCGTCTCGGCATGCCTGATGCAGCCGGCGTCCAGCGCGCTGGTGGTCGGCGCGTTCGCGCCCGGCGAGCGCGGCAAGGCGATGGCCGTGTACGTCGGCATTCCCCTGCTTTTCATGGCCATCGGGCCCGCGCTGGGCGGCGTGATCGTGCAGTCCGTCGGCTGGCGCTGGGTGTTCTGGCTGAACGTGCCCGTCGCGGCGGTGGCGATGGTGATGACGCAGGTGGCGAAGCCGCGCGACGCGCGCACGCACGACCGGCGCATCGACTGGACGGGCGGCGGGATGCTGCTGGCCGGGCTGCCGCTCTTCGTCTGGGGACTGCAGTCGCTGGGCGAGGTGCGCGATGCGGGGCAGGCGCTGCGGCTGGATGCCGTCGTGCTGGCGGCGCTCGGCGTCGGGTTCGCGATCCTGGTCGCGTTCGTGCGCCGGCAGTGGCGCTCGAGCGCACCGCTGCTGAAGCTGCACCTCTTCGCGGACCGCGCGATCTTCGCCGACGCGTTCGTGATCGCGTGCATGCAGTTCGCGATGACCGGGCTGGTGATGGCAGGCAGCGTGTACGCGCAGGAAGTGCTCGGATTCAAGCCGTTCGAGGCGGGCGTGTCGCTGCTGCCGATGCTGGCACCGGTGATCCTGGTGGTGCACGTGGCCGGTCGCTGGTACGACCGTGCGGGCGTGCGCGGCCCCGCGTCATGGGGCACCGCGCTCAGCACCGTCGGCCTGCTGGTGCAGGCGTGGGGCGTGTGGCGGCAGCAGTACCCCGTGATGGCGGTCGGGATGGCGGTGCTGGGCACGGGCATCGCGTTCACGATGAGCCCGACCAACACCGACAGCCTGAGCCGCGTGCCGCATGCGGACCGGGGCCAGCTCTCGGGGCTGGTGCAGACGCTGCGGCAGGTCGGCGGCAGCCTGGGCGTGGCGTTGATCGCGGCGTGCGTGGCGTTCACGCAGGGCGCGCTGGAGCGCACCCACCCCTCGATCTCGCACACCGACTTCGTGGCCACGCGCGAGGGGCTGCGCTCCGACGACGCGCAGGCGCTGGAACGCGCACGGAACCACCCACAGCTCGCCGAGATGCGCGAGATCGTCGCGGGATCGTTCGCCGTGGGCTACGTGGCCGCGGCGATCGGCACGCTGTGCGCGTTCGTCGTGGTGCGGCGGATGATGCCGTCCGGCCGCGTGCATCCGCCGTCCGGTGGGGCGGGCGTCACGCCGGCGGAGCCTTCGGTCGGCTGACGCGCGACGCGACGAACGATCCCGCAAGCACACCCATGGCGCCCGCGACCGGCATGCCCAGCAGGTAGGTCGCGCTGCGCTGCGAGTTCGCCTGGGCGCCGCCCATCGCCACCACCCAGCTTCCCTCGGGCCGCGGCTCGTACGGTTCCGTGCGCTCGGACTGCGTGCGCAGCGCCATGATGCCACTGAGCATGCCGCCGCCCAGGACCGCCACCAGCAGGATCGCGACACCGATGCGGCGGCCCATCGCCCACGCCATGGCGCCCCCGACCATGGCCGCCGCGAAGCCGGCAGCGAGGTTCATGTACTCGAAGTCGGGCTTGCTCCGGTACGTGCCGGGCTCGAAGACGCCGTCGGGGCCCAGGACCCCTGCAAGGGCCACCGTCGTGATCACCACGATCAGCGTGCAGACGGCGTAGCCAAGGACGGCTCCGCCGATCATGCGCCAGATCGGGACGGCGGCGGTGTCGGCGGTCAGGTCGCCCGTCATTCCGGCACCTTCGCCTCGAACGGGTGCGCGGGCAGGCCGCTCACCGTGTCGGCCAGGTTCGCGTTGGCGGGGTTGTCCTGCCATGCGTAGCGCACGAAGGCGGGGTTCATGCCGGCAGGCACCGGCACGTGGAGCTTGTTGCTGCCCACCACCTCGGCCACGGCCCACGTCGACTTGCCGTCCGCGTCCACCATCACGATCCCGCCGACGGGCTTGCCGTCGCGCGTGCCCAGTCGGCCTGCCTCGACGTCGAACTCGATGTCGACCGCGCTGCCGGACCGCGCCACCGACTTCGCGCGCGGCCCGCGCCACGGCGTCTGCGGCTTGCCGTAGGTAGTGGCCATCGCCCAGTGCGCCAGGCGCTGACCCACCGCGCGCTTGTCGCGCGGGTGGATGTCGTTCGCGTCGCCGACGTCGATCGTGGTCACCACGCCCAGGTTCGGGACCACCTGTTCGGCGCCCAGCTGCGCGGCGCGCAGCGTGGGCCAGATGCCCGAGCACGGGGCGTCCGGCGTGAACTGCCGGAACGCCGCCAGGCTGACCACGCCGAAGGGCATGTCGGGGCGCCCGAACGCGGTGCGCCAGCTGCGCACCAGCAGCGGGAGCAGCGCGCGGTATTCCTCGGCGCGCGGCTGGCTGGCCGCGTTGTTCTCGCCCTGGTACCAGATCGCGCCGGCGACGCCGTAGCCGGCGAACGGCGCGATCATCCCGTTGAACATCGCGGCCGGGTCGCCGGGCGACATGCCCGGCGCGCGGTCGCGCTCGGGACGCGCGGGCGCGGGCGGCAGCGTCGTCGCCGCGCGTCCCGTGTGCATCGACCACTCGCCGGCCAGCGGGATCGACGCGTTGCCCGCCGCAGGGCACAGCAGCCGCATCGAATCCGCGTTGCCCACGAATCCACCCTCGCCGTGCAGGTCCAGGACCTCGACCACGATCGTCGCCGTTCCGGCCTTCACCATCGCCTTGGGCACGCGGTAGCGGCGCGGCGTCGACCAGTCGGCCACGGTGTTCGCGATCGCGCGGCCGTTGAAGTAGGTGACGTCCGCGTCGTCGATGGAGCCCAGCTCCAGCATGCACTCCTTGCCGTCCCACTCCTTGGGGACTTCCACGGTGCGGCGGTACCACGCCGTGCCGTCGAAGTCCGCCAGCTGCGCGTCCTTCGACCACGCGCCCGGCAGCGTGACGGTGCGCCAGCCCTCGTTCACGGTGTCGTGCGCGGGATCGGCCCACGCACCCGCCGCACCCGGGTCCCCGTCGTTCACCTTGCCCCACCAATCGCCGGCGGCTGCGCCGAAGGCCTTCATCTGCTCGCGCCAGCGAGCGTTGCGGGCGTCGTCGGTGAGCATCGACCACGCCTCGACCGCCTCGCGCTGCTTCGCCAGCCGTTCCGCGAACGGCGCGTGCGCGGCGATCGTGACGATGTCGGTCCATGGCTCGATGTCGGTTCCGCCCCAGTTGATCGAGAGGATGCCGACCGGCACGCCCAGCTCGCGGCGCAGGTCCATCGCCATCCAGAACGCCACCGCGCTCAGTTGCGGTGCGCTGGCGGGGTCCAGCACCTTCCACGACGCGTCGATCGTCTCGGCCGGACGCGGCGCGGTCACGTGCGGGGCCTTGATGAAGCGCACCAGTGGGTCGTTCGCGATCTTCACGCCGTCGTCGCGCTGCGCGCCCGTGGCGCCCAGTTCCCACTCCATGTTGCTCTGGCCGCCGGCGATCCACACCTCGCCGACCAGGACGTCGTTCACGGTGATCGTGTTGGCGGCGCGGACCTCCAGGACCAGCGGGTCGGCGGTCGCCGGCAGCGGCTCGAGGTCGACGTGGAACACGCCGTCCGGCCCTGCGATCGCCTTGCCGGTGCGCAGCGGCTTTCCGGCGGCGTCGCGCAGTTCCGCGCTGACGGCCTCGCTGGGCTGCGCGTGCCCGAACACCACGATCGGGCGGTTTCGCTGGAACACCATGTGGTCGCCGAAGACCGCCGGCAGGCGCACGTCGGCGGCTGCGGCGGAGGCGAGGACGAGCCCGAGGGCGATGCTTGCGGTGGTTCGCATAAACGGATGATGCCCGCCCTGCCGCGCCGATGCAACGAGGGCCATGCGCCAGCCCCTGATCGGCATCACCGCGGACATCGCCACCGACGACCAGGGGCGCGTCCGGCACCAGGTCCGGGCCACCTACGTGGACGCGGTGGTCCGCGCCGGCGGCATCCCGGTGATCCTGCCTGCGTGCGACACCACGCGAGCGGCGCTGCTGGACCGGCTGGACGGCGTGGTCGTGATCGGCGGCGACGACATCGACGTCCGCCCGCTTGGGATCGCGCTCCATCCGGAGGCGCGGGTGATGCACCCGCAGCGCCAGGCGGCCGAGTTCGCGCTGCTGCGCGCGCTGGACGAGCGCCCCGCCATGCCCGTCCTGGGCATCTGCCTGGGCATGCAGCTGATGGGCGTCCACCGCGGCTGCACCCTGATCCAGCACCTGGGCGACCAGCTGCCGGACGCCGACCGCCACCGCAACGACAGCCGCCACCCCGTGACCAGCGAACTGGGGAACGGTCCCGTCGCCAGCTGGCACCACCAGGCGCTGGCCGACGCCGGCCCGTACGAGGTGATCGGACGCTCGGACGACGGCGTGCTGGAGGCAATCCGCGACCCCGCGCGACCGTTCTACGTGGGCGTGCAGTGGCACCCCGAGCGCACGGACGATTCCGTGCTCGGCGACGGCGTGATCCGCCGCCTGGTCGATGCCGCCCGTCGCCCGGCCTGACCTGCACGCGCAGGTAGCCTGCATGCACCGCCGCCACGCCGCGGCACCCATCCTCCAGCCAAAGGAACCCGGATGCTCCTGACCACGCTCTGCACCCTCGCGCTCGCCGACGTCCTCGTGGCCGGCAGCCCCGCGCCCGCGCTCTCCGTCGACGCCTTCGTCAAGGGCGACGCCGTGAAGTCGTTCGAGGCCGGCAAGGTCTACGTGGTGGAGTTCTGGGCCACGTGGTGCGGGCCGTGCATCGCCAGCATCCCGCACCTGACCGAGATGCAGAAGTCGAACCCCGGCGTCACGTTCATCAGCGTCGCCGGCTTCGAACGCGGCGGGGACGCGGCATCGAACGAGAAGAAGGTCCGCGACTTCGTGGCCAAGAAGGGCGATGCGATGGGGTACCGCGTGGCCTTCGACGGCGACGCGACGATGGCCAAGGAATGGATGATGGCCGCGAAGCGCAACGGCATCCCGTGCGCGTTCGTGGTCGGCGGCGACGGCAAGGTGGCGTGGATCGGCAACCCGCAGGGCAGCTCGCTCGAGGATGCCGTGAAGGCCGCGGTGGCGAAGGCCGGCAAGCCCGCCGACAGGGCGAAGGACGCGCCGGCCGGGGATCAGAAGGCCGGCGGCACCGGCGGCACGTCGAAGTCCTCGTCGAGCAGCAGCTCGTCCAGCTCGGGCTCGTCGAGCTCCGGATCCTCCAGTTCGTCCGGCTCGGGCAGCTCGAAGTCGTCGTCCAGCTCCAGCTCCTCGTCCGGCTCGTCCCAGGCGCCGCGCTGACGCCACGCCGCGCGGCGCATGTTCCCCGCCTACTGCACCAACGTCGTCGCCGGCCGCACGCTCGACGAGACGCGCGCGAACGTGGTGCGCACCTTCGGCGCCGTGCGCGCGCTGGCGTGCCCTGGCCAGGCGCTCCCGATCGGCCTGTGGCTCTCGGCGCGCGCGCTGCACCAGCTGACCGAGGAACCGGGCGGCGCACGCGCCCTGCGCGACGAGCTTGCCGCGCACGGCCTGGCGATCGTCACGCTGAACGCGTTCCCGTACCACGACTTCCACGGCGCGGTGGTGAAGCACCGCGTCTACGAGCCGCACTGGGCGGACGTGAGGCGCCTGCTCTACACGACCACGCTGGCCGATGCCCTGCCGGACCTGCTGCCGGCCGGCGCGCGCGAGGCGTCGATCTCCACGGTGCCGCTCGGCTGGCGCACGCGGTTCAGCCTCGAGGGCTGCGGCGCCAGCATCGGCCTGGCCAGTGCGATGCTCGAGCAGCTGGGGCGCCACCTGGCGCAGCTCGAGGACCGCACCGGCGTCCGCGTGCACGTGGACCTGGAGCCCGAGCCGGGTTGCGCGCTGGACCGCGCACAGGACGTGACCAGCTTCTTCGGGCACGCGCTTCCCACGCGCCGCGGGCAGCCCGACGTGCGCCGGTACGTCGGCGTGTGCCACGACGTCTGCCACGCGGCGGTGATGTTCGAGGAGCAGGCCGACGTGCTGCGCGCCTACCGCGCCGCCGGCGTGCGCGTGGGCAAGGTTCAGGTGTCGTCGGCGCTGCGGGCGGACGGGTCGCCCGAGTCGCTCGCGGTGCTTGCCGCATACGCCGAGCCGCGTTGGCTGCACCAGACGTGCGTGCATGCGCCCGGGCGCGGGCCCGTGTTCCATGAGGACCTGGCGCTGGCGCTCGCCGCCGAGCCCGCCGGCGAGTGGCGCACGCACTTCCACGTGCCGGTCTTCGCCGCACGCCTGGGCGCGCTGGGCACCACGCAGGACGCGATCGATGCGTGCCTGGCCGAACTGGCGCGGTGGCCCGCTGCCGAGCGGCCACTGCTCGAACTCGAGACGTACGCCTGGGAGATGCTGCCCGACGCGCCGGGGTCGCCCAGCGAGGGCATGACGCTTGCGCAGGGAATCGCGCGCGAGATCGACTGGCTGCGCGGACGCATGCGCAGCGCGGGGCTGGTGGCCGAAGGCACCGGCGCGGAGGCACGGCCATGAGGCGCGGCACGCTGCACGCGTGGCTCGAACTGATGCGGCTCTCCAACGCGCCGACGGTCGTCTCCAACGTGCTGGCGGGCGCGGCGGCGGGCGCGCTGCTGCGGCCCGCCGGGCAGGACCTTCCCCTGTGGGCCGCCGGCCAGGTGCTGCTGGGCGCCCTGCTCTGCTACTGGGCCGGCATGATCCTGAACGACGCGTTCGACGCACGCGTGGATGCGGCGGAGCGGCCCTTCCGGCCGATCCCATCCGGGCGCGTCCCGGCGGCACACGCGCGCGCGGTGGGGCTCGTGATGCTGGCCGTCGGCACGGCGCTGCTTGCGTTCGCGGGGATGCCGGCGGACGGCTCGGGCGGCATCGTCGGCTCCGCGACCTTCCCGTGGGCCGTGCTGCTCGGGTCGTGCGTGCTGGCCTACGACGTGCTGCACCTTCAGTTGCCCGGCGCCAGCGGCCTGGTCGCCGGCTGCCGTGCGCTGGTCGTGGTCGTCGCGGCGCTGGCGGTCTCGTCGGCGGCGCCGTGGCCGGTCGTCGCGTGGATCGCGCTGCCGCTGCTGGCGTACGTGCTGTGCGTCGGGATCGCCGCGCGCGACGAGGTGGTCGGCCTGCGCGGGCCGGCGCGCGTGGTTGCGTGGGCGCTGCCCGCGCTCGCGGCCGTCGCCCCCGTGGGCGTGCGGTGGATGGCGGGGATCGAGCCCCCCGCCGAGCCGTGGTCCATGCCGCTGACGGCGGCCTGCATCGCGCTGGCGGCATCGACCGCGTTCCTGGGCCTGCGCGCGGCACGTGCCGGCCGCGTGCCCACGGCGGTCGGCCGTTGGCTGGGCGCCATCCCGGCCGCCGACGCAGCCATCTGCCTGGCGCTGGGACGGCCCGGGCTGGCGGCTGCCTGCGCATGCGCGTGGGCCGCCGCGGCGCTCCTGCGGCAGCGGATCGCGGCCAGCTGATCCCCTGCCCGCGCTCGGCCCACGCGCTACCATCCCCGCTCCCATGCGGATCCTGGCTGCCACCGACCTGGCCATGTACATCCCGATCGCCATCGCAGTCGCGATGAGCGCGGTCTTCGCCGCCGTGAACATCGGTGCCAGCATGCTGCTGGGCCCTCGCCTGCAGGGCGACGTCAAGGGCAGCACCTACGAGTCGGGCATGAACGCCATCGGCAGCACGCGCAAGCGCTTCAACGTGCGCTTCTTCGTGGTCGCCATGACCTTCCTGCTGTTCGACGTCGAGGTGATCTTCCTCTACCCCTGGGCCGTCGCCTACACGCAGCTGGAACCGCAGGGCCAGATGGCCGGCCTGTTCCTGGCGCGCATCCTGTTCTTCATCCTGACCAGCATCCTTGCGTACGTCTATGCGTGGCGCAAGGGCGTGTTCCGCTGGGACTGACCGCGCCGCGCGCGGTGCTCAGAACCGTTCCGCATCGCTCCTCGGGCTCATCGGCCACGGGTCGCTGCGCTGTCCGTTGATCGTGGTGCCGTTCTGGATCCCGGTGCGCACGAAGTCCAGGAACTCGCACGGGAACGGCAGCTCGGGGTGCGTCAGCGCGTCCAGTTCCCTCGTCTCGTCCGCGGTCAGGTGCACGTCCATCGCGCCCAGGTTGTCGTCCAGCTGCTGCATCGTGCGTGCGCCGATGATGGTGCTGGCCACGCCGGGGCGGTCCATGGTCCAGCGGATCGCCAGCTGCGGGACGGTGCAGCGCTTGGCCGCCGCCATGGCGTGCAGCGCGTCCAGCAGTGCGTAGGTGCGCTCGTTCAGGTACTTCGAGTCCTTGCGCACGCGCGTGCTGCCGTCGTCCTTCGGCGGGTTCATGCGGCTGAACTTCCCGCTCAGCACGCCGCCGCGCAGCGGGCTCCACGGGGTGATGCCCATGCCCTCGTGGATCGCCATCGGGACCAGCTCGGCCTCGACGGTGCGCTGCAGCAGGCTGTACTCGATCTGCAGCGCGGTCAGCGGCGTGGCGCCGCGCATGCGCGCGAACGACTGCGCCAGCGCGCAGACCCACGCCGGGTGGTCGCTCAGCCCGATCGCACGGACCTTGCCCTGCTGCACCAGCAGCTCCATGCCGCGCATCAGTTCCTCGATGGGCGTATGGCGGTCCCAGAAATGGCACCACAGCAGGTCGACGTAGTCGGTCTGCAGGCGGCGCAGCGAGTGGTGCACCGCGTCCATCATCGCCTTGGTGCCGCTGCCGCCGCCGTTCGGGTCGCCGGGCCACATGTTGCCGCCGAATTTGGTAGCGATCACCGCGCGGTCACGCATGCCGCGCCCGCCGCCGGTGCGGAACCAGTCGCCGATGATCCTCTCGCTGTGGCCCTTGGTGTAGATGTTGGCCGTGTCGATGAAGTTGCCGCCCCACTCCATGTAGCGCGCCAGCATCGCGTCGCTCGCGGGCACGTCGGTGCCGAAGCCCCACTCGGTGCCGAAGGTCATCGCGCCCAGGCAGACCGGGTGCACGCGCAGGCCGCTGCGGCCGAGGGTGACGTAGCGCGGGTGGTGGGCGGTGGTCATGGCGTGGACGATAGGCGCGCGCCTGTCCCCGCACGCCACTCCTCACCCGCCTATGCTCCGCGCCCCGTGACCAAGCCACCGACACTGACGTTCCTGGGCGCCGCCGGCGAGGTCACCGGGAGCTCCACCCTGCTCGAGACGGACCGTGCGCGCGTGCTGGTCGACTTCGGGCTGTTTCAGGGCAACCCCACGCAGGAGGCCCGGAACGCCGACGTTCCGCCGATCGACTTCCGCTCGCTTGATGCGGTGGTCTGCACGCACGCGCACATCGACCACTGCGGCCGGTTGGGCATGCTGCCCAAGCTGGGCTACCGCAACAACGTGTTCTGCCACGAGGCCACGGCCGAGCTCCTGCCGCGCGTGCTGGCCAGCTCGGCCAACCTGCAGCAGGTGCGGCTCGAGGAATACCGCAAGGGAAGCGCTCCCGACGCCGTGGTGCTTGATCCGGTGCCGGACCCTGCCTGGGCCGAGGCCCAGCGCCGGACGGCGGATCCGGTGGTGCTCTATGCGCGCGGCGATGCCGAGCGCGTGGCCCGATCGATCATCGGCGTCCCCTACCGCGCCTGGCGCGACCTGGCGCCCGGCATCCGCATGCGCCTGCACGATGCCGGCCACATCGTCGGAAGTGCGTCGGTCGAGCTGGAAATCACGCATGGCGCGTCCCGGACGCGCGTGCTCTTCTCGGGCGACGTCGGCCCCGCCGGGCCGTCGTACCTGGCCACGCGCGAGGGTGCGCCGGCCGCCGACGTGGTGATCATGGAATCCACCACCGGCGCGCGCCCGGTCGGCGCCGGCACGCCGGACGTCGACGCGATGCTGCGCGAGGTGATCGCCGATGCGCGCGCCAACGGCCGCATGGCGCTGTTCCCCACGTTCAGCGTGGGCCGCGCGCAGGTGCTGGTGCACCACCTGGCCAAGCTCTCCCGTGAGGGCGCGCTGGGAGGCATGCCCGTCTACCTGGACAGCCCGATGGCGACCCGCGCCGGCGAGGTCTGCTGCGCGCACCCCGAACTGCTCTCGGCCGAGTCCCAGGCGATGATCGCCGCCGGCGACTCTCCGCTTGATTTCGACGAGCTGTGGTTCGTCTGGTCGCGCAAGCAGTCGCTCAAGCTGCTCGACCGCGAAGGACCGGCGATCGTGCTGGCCGGCAGCGGTTTCTGCGATGCCGGCCCGATCCTGCACCACCTGGAGCGGCACCTGGGGCATGAGCGCGGGCACGTCGTCTTCACCGGCTACGTGCTGCCGGGGTCGCTGGCCGAGGGTCTTGCCACGGGCACGGCCCGTCGCGTCCGCATCAACGGCACCGAACTGAACGTGCGCGCTCGCATCAGCCGGATGCACGGGCTGAGCGGACACGCGCACATGGACGATCTGGCGCAGTGGCTGGTGTCCGACGGGCACTCGCCGGAGCTGGTGCTCCTGAACCATGGCGATGACGCGGCGCGCCAGGGCGCCGGCACGCGGATCTCCGATCTGGTGCAAAG
>JBEIFT010000014.1:0-23940 GCA_040382255.1 Phycisphaeraceae bacterium | reverse complement strand
TGGGTGCTGCTGCGCACCGTCCCGCTGTGGCAGGAGGCGTGGCGCCAGCTCAACGGCTTCCCGCCGGTGGTCGCCGACAAGGAGCCCGGCGCGAAGGCCGACGGCGCGAAGAAGAAGGACGACGACTCGAAGTGAGCGCGTCGGGCCGCCCCGGGCGTGCGCCGGCGCGGCCGCGCCGCGTCAGCGCTTGGCGCGGAACTTCGCCGTCTCGGCGCGCGACGCCTTGATGATCGCCGCGGCCTTCGCGGGGTTCGCCTTGCACTCGAGCAGCGCCTGCAGCATCAGCGGCGCCACGATGGTCGCGTCGCTCTCGACGACGAACATCGGCGTCTTCTCGGTCAGCTTGTCCCAGGTGATCTTCTCGTTGGGCGTGGCGCCCGAGTAGCTGCCGTAGCTCGTGGTGCTGTCGCTGATCTGGCAGAAGTACGCCCAGGGCTTGACCGGCTCCTGCAGGTCGTACTTGATGCTGGGCACCACGCAGATCGGGAAGTCGCCGGCGATGCCGCCGCCGATCTGGAAGAAGCCGATGCCCTTGCCCTTCGACAGCTGCTTGTAGTCGTCGTAGAAGCCGGCCATGTACTCGATGCCGCTCTTCACGATGCTGGCGCTGCACTCGCCGAACTTCACGTGCGACGCGAAGATGTTGCCGAACGTCGAGTCCTCGTGGCCCGGCACGACGATCGGCAGGTTCGCCTTCGCCGCGGCCAGCAGCCAGCACTCGTCGGGGTTGCCCTCGTACTTCGACTTCGGGATGCTCAGGATGAGCTCGTAGAAGTACTCGTGCCAGAAGCGGCGCTCGCCGTTCTTGGTGGCGCGCTTCCACATCGGCACCAGGATCTTCTCGACGCTGCGGAACGCCTCGTCCTCGGGGATGCTGGTGTCGGTGACGCGGCGCATCCGCTGCTTCAGGATCTTCGTGTCGTCCTGCTTGGTGAAGTAGCGGTAGTCGGGGAAGTCCTTGTAGCTGTGGTGGGCGACCAGGCGGAAGAGCGACTCCTCCAGGTTGGCGCCGGTCACGCTCAGGCCGTGCACCAGGCCCGCGCGGATCGCGGGGGCCAGGCTGATGCCCAGCTGCGCGCTGCTCATCGCGCCGGCCACGGCCCAGTACATCCTGCCGCCGCCGCCGACGTGGTCCCAGTACGCGTACAGCGCGTCGCGCGTGGCGCGGGCGTTGAAGTTGCGGTAGTTGCGGGCGACGAACTCGAGCGTGGGCAGGGCGGAAGTGGCCATGGGGCGGGGAATGTACCGGAATCCCCGGTCAACCCGCCGGCTTCACCTTCACCCGCACCGTGAACGGCTGCGTGAAGGTGCGGCCGCCCAGGTGCACCAGCCACTCGCCGGGCCGCGTCGCCTCGATGCGGAGCGGCGCACCGTCGCCCCCCAGGATGGTCGCCGACTCCGGGGCCTGGTTCCGGGGCAGCACCACCGGCAGCGCGCCCGAGAGCGGCAGGTTGAAGACGATCGCGTTCAGCTCGGTGCTGCCCGGCTGCCGCGTCCACCAGCCCCAGTCGATCTTCGGCAGGCCTGACAGGCCGCAGCCGACGATCGCGCTGCCGTTCGTGCGCATCCAGTCGCCGATGCCGCGTGCGAGCGCCTGCTCCTCGGGGCGGATGCCGCCGTCGCCCATCGGCCCGACGTTCAGCACGAAGTTGCCGCCCATCGCCACGCAGCGCGCCGCCATCTCCAGCACCTCGTGCGTGTCCTTCAGGTGGCCCTTCCAGGCCGCGTGGTAGCCCCAGCCGTTCTCGGGGACGGTCATCACGCATTCCCAGTCGTTGGCGGGCGGCGTGCGCGGCAGCTTGCGCTCCCAGCCCTGCTCCCAGTCGCCCATCAGGTCGCCGTTGCTGTCGAAGTGGCACGCGCCGTTCTCGTCGGCGCGCAGGCGGCTGCCGATGAGCACGTCCGGCTTCATGCCGCGCAGCTGCTGCTCGAGCGCAAGCGTCAGCTGGCCGTTCGCCTTCACCGACGAGTCCTCCGTGCCGTCGAACCACAGGCCCATGATCGAGGGATAGCGCCGCAGCAGTTCCGCGCACTGGCGCGTGGCGTAGCCCCAGTAGCGCGCGAACGCGGCGCGGTCATCGGGCGTGCGCAGCTCGCCGCGCCAGTCGGGGTGGTGCCAGTCCAGGATCGAGTAGTAGAGGAGCACGTCGAGCCCCGCGTCCTTCGCGGCCTGCACGAACTGGCCGACCAGGTCCTCGCGGTACGGCGTCGCGGCCACGTCGTAGTCGGTCTCGTCGCTGGGCCACAGGCAGAAGCCGTCGTGGTGCTTCGCGGTCAGGATGACGTAGCGGGCTCCCATCTCCTTGGCCATCGCCACCCAGCGCGCGGGCGAATCCTTCGCGGGGTCGAATCGCTTCAGCAGCGCGTCGTAGTCGGTGTCGGGAACCTGCGCGCCCATCTTGATGGACTCGGCCGCGCCGTCGTGTTCCTTGCCGCCCCAGCTGCCGGCCGCGATCGAGTACAGCCCGAAGTGGACGATCATGCCCAGCCGGTCCTCGCGCCAGCGGTTCATCGCGGGGTCGTCGCGCCTGCCCCGGCGCTGCGCGCCGTAGCGGAGCTCGACCCGCGGCTTCGGCGGGGCAGCCGCGGCGGACCTCGCCGCCGCGCTCCGTGCGGGCGCAGCTGCACCGCGGGAGCCCGGCTCCTGCGCCGGCGCGGCTGGCAGCACGAGCGCCGCGGCCAGGACCGCGGCCGCGCGAAGGATGGTCCGGTGCAGGTGCATCGGTGCGCAGCGTATCCCGGCCCAAGCGGTGTAAGGTGATCGCCCTGCGGCCCGGCGCCGCGCGATCGATGGAACCCTCCGCCTACCCCGTGCTCGCGATCCTCCTGCCCGCGCTCGGCGCGTGCGTGGTGGCGGTGCTGGCCACGGTGGTGGTCGAGCGCCTGGGCGGCGTCGCCGGCGGAATCCTCTCCACGGTGCCTACCACCATCGTGCCCGCGGCGATCGGCCTGCACGCCTCGGCGGCGGACGACGACGCGTTCCGGCGCGCGATGTGCTTCGTGCCCGTCGGAATCCTGCTGAACGCGGGCTACCTGCTGCTGTGGCGCATCATCCCGGCGCGCATCGGCATGCGGTCGCACCGGCACCTGCTGGCGACGACGGTCGTGGTGTCGCTGGGTGCGTGGCTGGCCGCTGCGTCGGCCGCGGTGTGGATCCACCACGCGTACGCACCCGACGCCGGCCAGTCGCTCGCGATCGGGCTGGCCGCGTTCGCGGCGGGCGCGCTGCTCGGGATCGCCGCGAACCGCGTGCCGCACCCGGCGCCTGCGGGGCGGCACCGCGTCGGCCCGGCCGTGCTGGCGCTCCGCGGGCTGGCGGCGGGCGGGGCGATCGCGGTGGCGCTTGCGCTGGCGCGCGGCGGCGACCCGATCGCGGGCGGCATCGCGTCCGTCTTCCCCGCGATCTTCACCGCCATCATGGTCGCCACGTGGCTGGCGCAGGGCGCGCAGGTGCCGACCGGCGCCGTGGGGCCCATGATGCTTGGCACGATGAGCGTCAGCGCGTTCGCGCTGCTTGCCTCGGTGGCCATCCCCCGGCTGGGCGTGCCCGCCGGCGCCGCGCTGTGCTGGATCATCGCCGTCGCGTGCATCAACGTGCCCGCCTATGCGTGGCTGCGGTGGGTGCGCGTGCGGCACGAGCGCCGCGCCGCCGCGGGGGCAGGCGCGCCATGAGGCGCGGGCGCCTGCACGTCGTGTGCGGCCCGATGTTCGCGGGAAAGACCACCGCGGTGCTGCAGCTGCTGCGCACGGCCCAGGCGGCCGGCCGCCGCACGCTGGCCGTGAAGCCCGCACGCGACGTGCGCTACGCGGACCGCGAGCTGGTCACGCACGTCGGCGACCGCCTGCCGGCGCTGCCCGTCGCGCGCGTCGACGAGGTGCTACCGCACGCGGCCGACCTGGTCGCGATCGACGAGATCCATTTCTTCGCGTCCGAGGCCGTGCCGCCGATCGAGGCGCTGCTCGTGCGCGGCACCGACGTCGTCGTCGCGGGCTGCGACATCGACCACTTCGGCGACGTCTTCGCGCCCTTCGACGCGCTGCTCCCGCGCGCCGACGCCGTCACGCGCATCGCCGGGACATGCGCCCGCTGCGGCGCGCCGAGCACGCACAGCGAGCGGCTGGTCGCGTCCACGGACCGGATCATCGTCGGCGGGTTCGGCGACTTCGTCGCGACGTGCGCGGCGTGCTTCCGGCCCAGCGCGCGGGTCAGCCGCTGACCACCACCAGGTGCGCGGCGTCGCGGTACGACGCGGCGTGCGTCCCGTACGTCGGCTCCGCCACGTTCTCGAAGAAGTGCCGCAGGTACTCGATCGGCCACGGCCGGTCGCCGGCGCGTTCGCGGGCGGCGGCGCGCTCCCAGCGCACGTCGCGCGGGGCGTCCACGTAGACGGCGACGTCGACGTGCGCGCGGGGCAGGGGGTGCAGCGCGTGCAGGCCCTCGACGACGATCACGGGCGCGGGCTCCACGTGCTGCTCGCCGACGCGCGCGTGCGCCTCGAACGTCCAGCGCGGGATGCGCGTCGCGCGGCCGGCGCGCAGCTCGGCCAGGTCGGCCGCCAGGCGCGCCAGGTCGGACGATTCCGGCAGGTCGCGCAGGTGCTCGGGCGTGCGGTCGTAGTCGGGCAGGTAGTGGTCGGTGCTCACGATGCACGCCGAGACGCGCGCCGCCAGCGTCGACTTGCCGGCCGCCACCGGGCCCGTGATCCCGACCACCGCGCGCGGTCCGCGTGCGCGTGCGGCGTCCAGGATCGCCTGCGCGGCCTGCTCGAACGTGACGATGCGCGGGTCCGCTGCCACGCGCGCAGGATAGGCCCCGCGCGCGGGCCGTCCGTATGCTGCGCCCGCCGCCGCGCCGTCGCGCGTCCGGCGCAACCGCACGGAGCGCACATGCAGCAGTACGTGGGAATCCTCGGCATCCTGGCGATCCTGGCCATCGGCTGGGCCCTCAGCACCGACCGCCGCGCCATCAACTGGCGAACCGTCGGCGCGGGCGTCGCGCTGCAGGCGGTGATCGCGTTCCTCTTCATCAGCTTCCCGCCCATCGTGGCGGCGTTCACGCTGTTCGCGACGGGCGTCACCAAGGTCATCGGCTTCGCGGACGAGGGCACGCGCTTCATCTTCGGGAACGCCGCCGACGCGTCCGGCGCGTGGGGCTTCATCTTCGCGGTCAAGGTGCTGCCGATCATCATCTTCTTCGCGTCGCTGATGGCCGTGCTCTACCACCTGGGCATCATGCAGCGCGTGGTCGCGGTGCTGGCCGCACTGCTGCGCCGCACGCTCGGGATCAGCGGCGCCGAGTCGCTCTCGGCCGCGGCGAACATCTTCCTGGGCCAGACCGAGGCGCCGCTCACGGTCAAGCCGTTCATCGCCGGCATGACCCGCTCGCAGGTCATGTGCATCATGGTCGGCGGCTTCGCGACCATCGCCGGCAGCGTGATGGCGGCGTACATCGTGATGGTCGGCGGCGACGCCGAGGCCTCGCGCATCGAGGTCGCCAAGCACTTCATGTGCGCCAGCGTGATGTCCGCGCCGGCGGGCATCGTGATGGCCAAGCTGATGCTGCCGGAGACCGAACGCGTGCCCGAGGAGACGCTGCGCGCGCTGCGCGAGATCCCGCGGACCACCGCCAACGTCATGGACGCCGCCGCCGAGGGCGCCACCGACGGCCTCAGGCTCGCGCTCAACGTCGCCGCGATGCTGGTCGCGTTCGTCTCGCTGATCGCGCTGCTCAACTGGCCGCTGGCGGCGCTCAGCGAGGTCAACGCGTCCTGGCTGCCGATCGCCACGTGGCGCGAGTCGCTCGGACTTCCGGTCCTGAGCTTCCAGAACATCCTGGGCATCGTGCTGCAGCCGCTCGCGTGGCTCATGGGCGCGGGCCCCGAGGCGCGCAAGGTCGGTGCGCTGCTCGGCGAGCAGGTCATCGCCACGGAGTTCGTCGCATACGTCGACCTGGCGCAGCAGGTGAAGGCCAAGACCATCAGCGTGCGCGGCGAGACGATCGCCACCTACGCGCTCTGCGGCTTCGCCAACCTGCCCAGCATCGCCATCCAGATCGGCGGCCTGGGCGCGATGGCGCCCTCACGGCGCGCGGACTTCGCCGCCATCGGCCTGCGCGCGATGGTCGCCGGCGCGCTGGCGTGCTGGATGACGGGCGCGTTCGCGGGCGTGTTCGTGCCGGTCGCGGGGGGGTGAGCGCGCATTCCCCGCCCATAACGGCGGCGAAACTCCCCAAATCGGACGAGCCTCGTTGTGCACGTGCCGGGGCGTGCTAGGTTCCCGGATCCAATGAAGTTCCCAGGTGTGCAATCCCGCCGTCGGCTGGCCGCGGCCGCCGTGATGTTCTCCGCGTCGGCACTGGCCGGCGCCGGCAGCGCCTCCGCCCCTCCCGTAAACCGCTCGAACGTCCTGGTCATCGTGCTCGACGACCTCGGGATCGACCAGGCGTCCTACCAGCCGTTCGGCTGGAACGGCGCGCCCCAATCGCCCTCGATGCCGGTGCTTGGTGCGATCGCGCAGCAGGGCGTGAGCTTCCGCAACTTCTGGGCGACGCCCGAGTGCTCGCCTTCGCGCGCCGCGATGATCACCGGACGCCACGGCTTCCGGACCGGCGTCGTGACCGCGATCGTCGACCCGATGCTCCCGGTGGTGCAGGTGCATCCCTCCGAGGTCACCGTGCCCAAGCTCCTGAAGCAGGCCGGCTACGTGACCGGCATGCTCGGCAAGTACCACATGGCCGGCGGCCCGTCGAACACGCCGCCGGGGTTCGGCTACCAGGCGCCGGTCTCGACGCTGGGCCTTGACTTCTACGACGGCTACTGGGACCTCCCGCCCTCGGTGGACACCACCATCGGCGGGCAGATGCCGGACGGAACCTACAACTGCGGCACCATCGGCGGCATCGCCCTGACGGGCGCCGCGTGTTTCCCCGACGGCGACTGCCGCGAGAGCCTCCACCCGCTCGACGCGATGGCGATGGGCGGCACGCCGCTCCTGAACCCGGACGGCACGCTGGTGCAGTCTTGCTCCGGCGCCACCTGCACGGGCATCGACTTCACCATCCCGAACGCGTATTACGCGTGGCCGCGCACCACCACCACGCCCGTCTCGGCGGTGCACACGACGCAGCCGCACCGCGAGTACCTGACCAACTTCATCGCGCGCCGCACCGTCGACTGGGTGCAGCAGGCGCGCGCGGCAGGCAAGCCGTGGCTCGCGTTCACCATGCACTCGGCGGCGCACACGCCCATCCAGCCCCCGCCGCCCATGCTGACGGGCCCGGCGGGCAACGACGCCTCGTGCGCCTTCACGGGCGTCCAGTTCCGGCAGCAGTACAAGCTGATGTGCGAGTCCGTCGACCGCTCGATCGGCGAGATGCTCGTCTCGCTCGGCCTGGGATCGTGGCAGGGCGGCCAGTTCGTCCTGGGCGACCTGGCCGCGCAGGACACGATGCTCATCGTCGTGAACGACAACGGCACGTACGGCTACAACGTCCTGCCGCCCTTCTCGCCGCAGCGCGCCAAGCAGACGGTCTACGAGACCGGCGTGCGCTCGCCGTGCATCGTGGCCGGCGCGAACGTCGTCTCGCCGGGCCGTTCGGTGGACGCGCCCACCTGCATCGTCGATCTCTTCGGCCTGATCGCCGATGCCGCCGGCGTCGACTGGGCCGGCGTGGCCACGCCGTCGCGCATCCTGGACTGCAAGCCGATGATGCCGTACCTGCGCGACCCCGCGCAGCAGCCGATCCGCGAGTTCCAGTTCGCGATGTACTCGCAGGGCACTTTCCCGGACGGATCGGTCGGGCCCTGCATCGTCGGCACCTCGGAGGTCGACGCGCTGTTCACCGGTCCGACGCTCTGCACCGCGAACGGCGGGTGCTGGATGGGCGGTTCAATCGCGCCCCCGTACCCCGTGCAGCAGTACTGCGACCTGATGACGACGAACCCGCAGGCGGCGGTCCTGCCGTGCGGCGGCACGAACTACTGCTTCCTGCCGCCGAGCATGGCCGACCAGTGCCCCGCGGGCAGCACGCCCGTGGCGCCGCCAACCGTGACGCAGTACGCCGTCCGCCACGGACAGTGGAAGCTGGTGGTGAAGGTGTTCCCGGCGTGCCTGGCGCCCGACGACTGCAACGTCCGCCTGTATCGCCTGAACGTGCCGTCCCCGCCCAACCAGCCCGGCATCGAGCTCCCCGACGGCTCGCCCGGCGTCTGGAACCCGCTGTCGGACTCGCTGCCCCCCGACGCGCTCGCCGAGTACCGCGCGCTGCGCACCGAGCTCGTCCGCACGCTGGTCTCCGAGCGCAAGTCGCTCGCCGACGGCAACCTGGACGGCGTGGTCGACGGCGGCGACATCGCGGGCCTGCTCTCGGAGTGGGGCTCGATGGGCTTCTGGGATGTCACGCAGGACGGCGTGGTCGACGGCTTCGACCTGGCGGCCGTGCTCGCGGCCTGGGGCCCCGTGCCGCCGTCCGACTCGCTCGTGCCCGCGTGCCTGCTCTCCACCGAGCGCCAGCTGGTGCGCGAGTACACGTTCGACTCCGGGCTGCAGGACTCTTCCGGCAGCGGCGTCGCGGCGATCTCGATGGGCGGCGCCGTCCAGGGCGGCCGCTACGTCTTCGGCGCCGCACAGGGCCTGAAGGTTCCCGTCGGTGGCCTCGACCTCAGCGACTTCGTCATCGAGTTCGAACTGACCGTCTCGGCCGCGCAGTTCCCCCTCGGCAAGCTGGTCGACATGTTCAGCCAGACCGAGGACCGCGGCCTGTACCGCGACCAGGCGGGCACGACGTTCTCGATGCTGCCGCCGTCCAGCCCGATGAGCCCGTCCCGCATCCTGCCGGGCGTGCCCGTGGTGGTGCGCTACGCGCGCAACGCGCTGACGCGGACGCAGACGCTCTCGCTGAACGGCGAACTGCAGTGGACGCAGGCCGACCCGGCCGGGCTGGCGGTACCGCCGTCCGACGGCGTGATCACGTTCTTCGCGGACGATGCCGTGACGGGCTACCAGGAGACCCTCTCGGGAAGCGTGGGATGGATCCGTGTCTCGACGACCGGCGCCAAGTGAACGACCGGCGAATCGCGCACCGTTCCCGCGCCGCGCGGCGCGCACGCCGGCCACGGCGCGTGTAGAACGTTGTCCATGATCCGCACCACCTGCGTCGCCGCGCTCTTGTCCGCCTCGCTCGCCGTCCTCGGCGTCGCCGTCCCTGCCGCCGTCGCGCAGGCGCCCGCCGCTCCTGCCGCCGCGCAGCCCGCATGGCCTGCGGACCAGGCCGGGCTGGACGCGCTCGGCTCCAAGCTCGTCGACGGCTGGATGAAGGCCGTGGTCGCGAAGGATGCGGCGGCGCTCCAGGCCCAGATGCAGCCGTGCTTCCAGCGCGTCAGCTTCGAGGGCGCGTTCGACGGCGCCGGCGAGATCGCCGCGATCCAGAAGCTGGACCCGAAGGACTCGAAGATCAGCGACGTGCACGCCACGCGCGCGGGCGATGCGCTGGTCGTCACCTGCCAGGTGGCGGTGTCCGAGACCGCGGGCGGCTCGAAGCTCCCCGGCAAGGCCTCGCCGCGCCTGGGCGTCTGGACCTGGTCGGACGGCGCGTGGAAGCTGGCGGCGTGGGCGTCGCTCAACATGCCCGAGAAGCGCCCCGCCCCCGGCACGCCGGCGTTCGCGGCCGACGCCTCCGCCACCACCGACGGCAGCGCGATGCTGTCGCGCTACCTGGGCGAGCAGCGCAACAAGGAATACAAGGCCTTCGACGCGATGATGGACGACGCGCTGCAGGTCATCAACTTCAAGGGCCAGAAGCGGAAGGCCGACCTCATCAAGGGCGCCGAGTACGCCACCGTCAGCGACCCGGTGATCGCCGACGCGCGCTGCACGCGCTGCGGCACCCTGACCATCGTCACGTGCAACCTCACGATGAGCCAGAAGATCGGATTCACCTCGCTGCCCGCGGACCCGGCGCCGTTCCTGGCCGTCTTCCAAGGCACCGGCGACGCCGCCAAGGCGATCGCGCTGGCGAACACCAACAAGCCGAAGTGATGCCCCGCGCGTTCACTCCGCGCCTCACCACATCATCTGCACCTGCGCGACGAAGCTGGCGTTGTTCGCCTGCGCGGACATGCCCAGGCCGCCCGAGAGCTGGCCGATGCCGTTGACGTTGCCCGACCCGAACGGCACGAACGCCTTCGCGGTCAGCTTCAGGCGGTTGCCGTATACGTAGTAGTTGACGCCGGCCTGCGCGATCCACGGCACGTCCGACGTGTCCATCCAGCAGCCCTGCACGAACGTCTCCAGCTTCGGCAGCGCGAACCACGAGACCTGGAACTGCGCGCCCGTGGACCAGCCCAGCTCGGGCGCGCCGGGCGCGTCGCGCATCCACACGCCCTGCGCCTCGAGCGCGAAGCCGCCGAACCGCGCCACGACGTCGGCCATCGCGCCCTGCACGCTGGGCGTCGGCGGCGTCGACGGGTTCTGCGCGCGGCCGTTGCTCATCGCGCCCGCCACGCCGACCACCACGCTCGGCTTGGTGTCGGGGAAGCTCGTCTCCACCTCCATGTCGTCCCAATCGACGTCGCCGAACTTCAGCTCCGCGCGGCCCGCCACGGCGAAGGAGAGGTTCGTCGGTGCATCCCACCGGCTCTCCTGTGCGCCGAGCTGGCTGAACACCCCGCCCCGGGCACGCGCCGCGGCGGTCCGCCGCTCCAGCGTGATTCCCGGGTTGCGGCCCACGCCGAAGCGGTAGTTGAAGATCGAGTAATCGCCTGCCGTCAGGCTGCAGCCCTCCAGGTAGTCGGTCTGCAGGTCCCAGGGCACGTTCTGGTTGCCGGCCACCACCGACCATCCGTCGCCCAGGTCCTTCGCCACCCAGGCGTAGACCGGCGTCAGCGTCCCGACGGCCGACGACCAGCGGTCGGGCTGCGAGTCGTACTGCGGCATCAGCAGGTACGAGATCGTGGGATCGAACACCGTGCCCGCGAAGATCAGGTTGATGCGGCGGTTCTCGAAGCCCCAGCGGGTCTGCTCGTCGACCGACGAATTCACCGGACCGCTCGCGTTGGCGTACACGAAGCGCGCCACGTTGGTGACCGCGAACAGCAGCGTCCACCCGCCGTCGTCGCTGACGATCCGCTTGCCGCCGCCGTAGGGACTGTGCCAGAGCGGCGTGTGCACGCCGCCCGGCGCGCCCTGCGCCCACTGCACGCGGGTCGAGGTGTCCGCCAGGATGTCCGCGGCCACCGCGCGCACCTGCTCGGCGCGCGCCGCGTCGGTCCAGCGCTCGTCCTGCGCGCGGCGGATCTCGGCCACCTGCGCGCGCAGGGCCGCCAGCTCGCGCCGCAGGTCCGTCGGCGGCAGTTCCGGTGGCAGCAGCATGCGCTCAGGCCTGCTTCGGGCCCTTCGCCGTGCCCGCGATCTTCCGCAGCTCCGCGACGGCGGGGTCGACGAGCTTCTTGCCCCGCAGCTGCAGCTCCTCCTTGCCCTCGAACGCCTTCAGCATCTGGCCCGCCCACAGCTCGCGTGCGGACTTCTCCTTGATCGTCTTGGCCCACGCGCGCACCTGGCCGGCGAAGCGGTCGGATGCCTTGCGGTCCTTCGTGCGGTCCGGCGACGCCAGGTAGTCCTGCGCGGCCTTCACGCTGCTCTCCACGAAGCCGTCCTCGCCGGCGATCCCGCGCCAGCAGCGCGCCAGGAGCGGCGCGTTGGTGCAGCCCTGGCGCGTCAGGTCGGCCAGCAGCGCGGACGCGTCCTTCGAGTCCGCCGGTGCCGGCAGCGCCGCCACGCGCGCGTGTGCCAGGTCGCGCACCGTGTCGCGGTACAGCTTCCGGTCGGCCGGCAGCTTCGCCTTGTCCATCGCCGCGTTGAACGCGTCGACCATGGCAACCGCCGCCTTCGGATCAGGCACGTCGCCGATCGCGGCCTCCGCGACCGCCATCGCGTACGGGTTGCGCGCCAGGCCCTCGGCCATGAACTTCGCGGCGTCCTTGGCACGCTGGTCCGCGGGCATCGCGTCCCACGCGCGGCGCATGACGAGCGTGTCGACGAACGAGTCCATGCCGGCGTCGACGCCCCACGCCACCGTCTGGTGGAAGATCATCGGCCGGCGGCCGCCCCGGTCGTCGTAGTTCCAGCCGGCGTGGACGTTCGTCACCTCGTCGCCGCCGGTCGCGTACTGGCCGCCCTTGCAGCGGTACCGGCCCGTCTTCGCGTCGAAGTCCATCTGCACCATCGCGCAGTGGCCTGGCTGTCCGGCCGTCGAGGCCGGCACGCCCAGGATGCGCTCGGTGCGGGCGCCGATGTTCCCCATCGTGCCGCAGACGCCGCCGTCCTTCCACATCATCTGGATGCTGCCGTAGCTGAAGCCGAACGGGCTCAGGCGGCGCGCGCTCTGCATGTCGAACTGCTGCGCGATGTCGCCGATGTACTCGCCGTACGTGCGCGCCTCCCCGGTGTCCACGAACTTCCGCCAGACCTCCTCGCGCTCGCGCAGGGGCTGGTCGTCGGCGGCCAGCATCAGGAGCACCGGCCACGGCGCGTTCAGCGGGAAGCGCGGCCAGTTGCGCGCGGCGCGCACGTCGGCGGGGAAGTCCCAGCGGTCGTTGCGCACGAACCACGCCATGCTCTCGGCGGGCGTCGGCGCGGCGTCGCGCTCGGCCGGCATGCGGCCCTTCGCGCGGTACGCGGCGTGGAACATCTCGTGCGCGGCGGCGATGCGCGTGCGCAGCTCGGCGTCGTGCACGGCGTCCGTCGAGTTCCACTTCACCGCGCCCTCGCCGCAGTCCAGGCGCACGTCCTGGCCGTGCGCCTGCATGTACGCGTTGAATTCCGCCTGCAGCGCGCGCGAAGCGATCACGTCCGCCGCCACCGGCGCGCGCATGACCTTCCGCTTCACCTGCACCGCCTTGCCGCGCGGCTTCGCGACGCCCTTGTCGTCGTACTCCAGGGGCGGCAGCTCCTCGGCGGTGACCTCGACCTCGATCGGCGCGTGGTCCTCCAGGAAGTTCACGACGTGGTCGTCGCGGTCGAGCGGCCGGTCCTTCGCGTGGGTGTCCACCGCCACGCGCGGGTCGCCGGGGATCGCCAGCACCAGCGGCTTGCGCGGGCCGACGTCCGGCAGCGCGTCCGGCGCGGCCGCGCCGTCGGCGTCGTTCCAGCCGCCCGCCTTGGGCCCGCGCTTCATGTACGAGTCCTGGATCGCGAACGCGAGCGCCAGCTGCGGGTAGTCCTTCCGGACCATCTGCGTGCCCAGGTCGATCTCGAGCGACCGCAGCCCGAGCAGGACGGGCAGCGGATCCTTGCGGCACCCGTACACCGACGCACGGATCGCCGGGTCGCCGTCGATCCATGCCAGGAAGTCCGCGGGGAGCTTGATGCCCTTCGCCGCGCACGCGTCCAGGGTGCGCTTGCGCGCGGCATTCACGTGCTGGTCGATCCGTGAATCCCACGCCCCGGTCCCGGCGGCGGATGCGGCAGTCCAAGCCGCGGGGCGCGGCGCCATGGCCATCGCGGCGGCGGCCACGAGCGATGCGAGGGCGCCGACGGAACACGCACGGAGCAGGCGGGAGGCGTTCATGCGGCGCCGATGGTAGGGCAGCGCGCTCCCTTGACGAAGCGCCGCCGGGCGTCGCTAGCATCCCCCGCATGACCCTTCCCCGTCCCTCGCTGGTCCTGCTCGCCTCGCTGCCGCTCGCCGCAGCCATCGCCTTCTCCGCCGGCTGCCAGGGCCGCATGGCCGCCGCCGCCATCACGCGCCACGTGATGAACGAGAACAAGGAGCAGAAGAAGCTCGCCACGCTCCTGCAGGCCCACGACGCCTTCTACTCGGGCCTGAACGAACTCTGCGCCGGCAACGCCGACGCCGTGCTGGCGGTCTGGTCGCATGCGGCCGACGTCACGGACTTCGGCCCCGATGGCCAGAAGCACGTCGGCTGGCAGGCGGTCGAGGCGCAGTTCCGCAAGGAGGCCGGCATGAAGATGGGCGGCAGCGTCAGCTGCGAGGACGTCCGCTTCGTCGAGGGCACCGGCTGGGGCATCTCGACCTGCACCGAGGTCGGCCGCGGGATGATCATCGAAGGCAAGCCCGTCGACGTCCATTTCCGTTCCACCAACGTCTTCCGCAAGGAAGGCGACGAGTGGAGGATGGTGCACCACCACACCGACCCGTCGGTGCCGATGGAATCGAAGAAGTGACCCGCGCCGCCGCGCGCCCCGCGCGGGCTCACCGCTCCGGCACGTAGCCGCCGCGCACGCCGTCCGGCGAGAGCACCACCTGGTGCAGCTGCATCTGCCGCGCGCGGAACGCGCCGGCGCAGCTCAGCATGTAGTAGCGGAACATGCGGTGGAAGCGGTCGCCGTACCGATCGCGGAAGCGCGGCCACGCGCCGTCGAAGCGGCGCCACCACGCCATCAGCGTGTGGTCGTAGTGCGCGCCCATGCTGTGCCAGTCCTCCAGCACGAAGCGCCCGTCGAACGCCGCCGAGAGCTGCGCGGGCGACGGGATCTCGCCGCCCGGGAAGATGTAGCGGTCGATCCACGGGTCCGTGGCGCCGCGCGACGCGTCCTGCGCGCACGTCTGCAGCAGGAACAGCCCGTCCGGCTTCAGCGCGCGGCGCACCGCTTCGAAGTACGTGCGGTAGTTCTTCCGCCCGACGTGCTCGGCCATGCCCACGCTCACGATCTTGTCGAACGCGCCGGGCATCGCCGCGGGCAGGTCGCGGTAGTCCATGCGGAGGATCTCGACGGTCGGGCTCGGCGTGTGCTTCCGCGCGTACGCCACCTGGCCGTCGGCGATGTTCACCCCGACGACGCGGCACCCGTGGCGCTCCGCCATCCACCGCGCCAGCCCGCCCCAGCCGCACCCGATGTCCAGCACGCGGTCCGTCGGCCGCAGCTTGATCTTGCGGCAGATCAGGTCCATCTTGGCCTGCTGCGCGCGGTCCAGGTCGCCGGGCGGCACGTCCTTGAAGTACGCGCACGTGTACTGCCCGTACGGGTCCAGGAACGACATGTACAGCTGGTCGCCGATGTCGTAGTGTCGCAGCGCGACGCGCCTGGACCCGCGGCGCGTCTGCAGGTTCAGGAGCCGGGACTTCAGCACCTGCAGCGCGTTGGTCCAGTTGCGCGCGATCGCCTGCTCGCCGCCCGCCTTGAGCGCGCGCGCCGTCATCTCGTCCAGCGCATCGCAGTCCCACCATCCGTCCATGTACGACTCGCCCAGCCCCAGCGTGCCCTGGGCCAGCACGCGGTCGTAGAAACGGCCGTCGTGCACCTGGATGTCCCACGGGCGGTCCCCGTTCACCCGCACGTCGCCGGCGGACAGGACGCGTTCGCACAGTTCCTTCGCCTTCATGCGCAGGAACGTATGCCGCGCGGGCGGGGGTGCCGCAGGGGAAGTTGACCCGACATTCGCCGCGTGCAACCCCCGGCGGCGGCGCATCCGGCGCGCCCATCGCCGACAATGCGCACATGAACCCCCGGACGCTCCACCTCGACGGCATGCAGTTCTTCGGCCGGCTCGCCAGCGAATATCGGGCGATGTTCGGCGTCGACGTCCGCGACCTGCGCGGGCTCCGCGTGCTCGACTGCCCCGGCGGGCCCAGCTCCTTCACCGCCGAGGCGTGCGCGGCCGGCGCGCATGCGGTGGCCGTGGACCCGCTGTACGAACTCGACGCCGACCAGCTCCGTGCGCGCGGCGAGGCGGACATCCAGACGACGATCGCCGCGATGCGGGCGAACGCCGGCGCCTTCGCCGACATGGACATCGCCCGCTACGCCGACGAGAAGCGCGCCGCCGCGCAGGCGTTCCTGGCCGATTACCCCGCGGGCCGCGCCGCAGGCCGCTACGTGGCGGCCTCGCTGCCCAGCCTGCCGTTCCCCGACCGTGCGTTCGACCGCACGTTCACCGCGCACCTGCTGGTCACCTACAGCGATCCCGCCTCGGGCGGCCTGCTGCCCGACTCCCCCTTCACCGAGCAGTGGCACGTGGATGCGGTCCGCGAGCTCCTGCGCGTGACCGACGGCTCGCTCCACCTCTACCCGACCACCACGCGCACGGAACCCGCGCGGCGCCACGCGTACCTCGAGCGCATCGTCGCGGAGCTGGAGGCCGGCGGCACCTGGCGCTGCCGCTACGAGCCGTCCACCTACCAGCGCGGCAACGCGGCGCAGAACCTGCTGAACGCGTCGCTGGTGGTCGAGCGGCGGCGCGGGACCTGACGCGCGACCGGGACGCACCGCCGCGTTCCGGCGGTTCCGGTCGTTCCGCCTGTGCAGGCTGTTCATGGGCGGATGCGGTGCATTCCTCGATCCATCGACCGCCGGTGGCTTGACCGCCAGTTGCCGGATTCGACGTTCACGGCCGTGAGGAGGGATCCAATGGGCAAGTTGAAGTCGATCTTCCGTTTCCTGGCCGACGAGCGCGGCTCCGAGTCCGTCGAATTCGCGATCGTGGCGCTCGTCGTGGCCTGCGGTTCGGTGCGCGGCATGCTCGAGGTGCAGGCAGCCGTCGACGCACGGGTCGCCGCCGCGGTCGAGCAGATAAACCAGGCGTCGTGAGCGCGATGACCTCGCCCACGCTCCTCCAACGACAAACCCGCAGGCACTGCCTGCGGGTTCATCTCAATGGGCGATACTGGATTCGAACCCCCGTAGGAATTCAGGCTGCAAACCGAGGTTCTGCACGAACGTGGCGTACAGGGTGGCGTACCGAGCCAAAGAGCGGCATGGATGGGACCGGCCCCCTACCCCCTGACCCAACGCATGCGACCAGCGCTGCGGCGAACCACACGACGCGCTGCTCGCCACCAACCGCCACGCCGCCAAAACGGCAGCAGACGGGTGAGCGACGTGGCCGTGGCAGCCGGCATCAGGTTCGTCATGTTCGCCGTCACCGCAACGGCAACCCTTCCGGCGGCCGTGGGTTGTGGCTCATCGTCGACGATCGTTCCACGGTGCACGAAGCCGCCATCGCTGTTGGCACGCCGGTTGCTACTTCATCTTCCCCTTGCCGAGCTCGTGGCCCGGCATACTGAGATCGCCATGAAGACGACCGCAGCCATACTCGCCTCGCAGCCGAAGCCCCAGGGAATAGTGGGCCAAGCGCTGGCGTGGACGTGCGGCGTCGTGGCGAACCAACCCGTAGGAGGAACGTTCTGCAGCGTCGTCACCGGACGGACGACCACCCCGACCGAAGCGTCCGATCGCGATACCGAGAAGGAGAACAGCCCCGCAGCGCCAGCTGAGCGCCGCCAGGCCACGACTATGGACGGCGGTCCCGAGCGGATCTTCGCCGTCGAGGTTTCTTTCGCTCCGATGCAACCGGGCGATTTGGGTAAGTCAGGATCAAGAACGGACGGCCCATCTTCGGGCCGTACCAGGAGTTTTGCTCCCCCGCCGCCGGTGGTGGAGCTGGAGTTACATGGATCGCCTCGATCGACGCGTGGATCGAGGCCCCGGCCGAGGTTGGCCGGGAGTTCGTTTTCAGCACGCAACAGCAGCTGGCAGGCACCGCGGGGTTCCGCGTGGCCTTCCTGCAGCACCCCTCCGCGGACGGGTTCTGCGGCGGGGCATCACTTCGTGCCCCCTCTTCCATGGCGGGCAAATCCTTCCTTACTAACCCGTGCCGGTCAACCGACACGGGCCCGCGCCGGGCCAGGTGTCCGGCGATTTTTGCCTCGGAGCAAACCATGTTTGACAACAACAATACGGCCGCCCCGACGGCCAGCGTTACCACGCCCAATGCCAATCTGAACGCCGCAACGGCCCCAGACGCCGTCCAGCCGACGGCGTTCACGGCGACCGCGAACTGGATGGACCGTGTGCCGATCGAGCTGCGGTTGACGGCCGCCGAGGCCGCCATTCTGAAGGCGCCTGCGGCGGTCCCTGGCAAGGCTGGCGAGCCGACCGTCCTGAACGTGGCGTGCGACCTCGTGATGGGCTGCGGCTTGCCGCCAGCAGATGCCCTCAGCATGCTGCAGGAATACAACCTCGCATCCTGCTCAGGCACGTGGACGCTCGACGTCCTCGATCGCCAGATCGCCGAGGCCGTAGAGCTCCTGCAGGCATCCCCCGCGAACACTCTCGGCCATGAACTGGCGCCTTACGCTGCCGAGGTTCTCGACGCACTTGGCCTCAATGTCGCGGTATCGGACGCGCAGTTTGTTCTCTGCAAGGGCGAGCGTAAGCGCAAGTTCACGCCCGCGACGCAGCTGAAGGTGCTCGAACGTCAGTTCGCGCAGAACCTGCACGTCCTGTTCCCGGAGATCCCGGAGAAAGTCGTCAAGGCGGCCGCCGCGGCACTGGCACTGGAGCCGGCCCAACCCGACGCGACCGAGGAGGCCAAGGACGTCTTCGAGATCGCATCGGACGCCTTGTCCGGCATGCCCAGCGAGATCGTCCAGGAGGCCGCCGAGGCCCTGCGCGATCCGGAACTGCTCGACCGTTTGGTCCAGCACGTCCAGGTGCTGGGCTTCCACGCCAAGGGCATCGAAGACCAGGTCAAGGCCGTGATCTTGGGCCAGGCTTGCCGCCTTGCCAAGCAGTGCAGCCTGGTCACCGTCCGCGGCGACCCTGGCACGGGAAGGTCCCAACTTGTTGCTAGCTGCTGCGAAACCCTGCCCCCGGAATTCCTGCGCACCTTCAGCCGCATTTCGCCGAAGGCGCTGGTTCGTCGTGGCCAGTTTGACCTGCAATACGTCGTGGTCCGCTGCGGCGAACGCCTGCGCAACGACGGCAACGGCGACGGCAACGCCACCAGCTTCCTGCGCCAGTTCGTCAGCGACGGCTTCCTAAGCTACGAAGTCGTCGGCAACGATAAGGACCCAAGCAAGTGCCTCAGCCTTCGCGTGGATGGTCCGACCGCGTTTCTGGAGACCACAACCTCCGAGTGCATCTTTAGCGAGGACGAAAGTCGCATGCTGTCGGTGTGGCTGAGCCTTTCGATCACCGAGAAGCAGTCCGTGCTCCGCACGATGCTCGAAGGCGCACAAGGACTGCACGCAACGCCCGATGGCGTCGAGCACACAAGGCAGCTCAGCTGGGCCATCCACCGCCAGCTGCAGCCCCGCAATGTGACACTGCCCGTCGGACCCGAGGCGGAGAAGCTCATGGAGTTGGGTGACATCCGCAGCAGTGATGCCGGCCGCAGGATGAACCTCGCGATTGCCATGGTGAAGGCGCACGCCATCCTGTACCAGTATCAGCGTGAGTCGGATGCCAACGGCAACCTGATGGCTACCCCAGGCGACATCGATGCGGTCATCCGCATCTTCAAGTCGCTGAAGAGAGCGCAGCTGCTTGCCAAGCAGGAAGTGGTCACGTATCGAGTGGCGCAGGCCTACGCGACATTCTTACACGAACCGTTCGAAGCCAGCCAACTCGCCGAACTGTGCGACGTAGATCCACACACCGCGAATGGCTGGCTGAAGCACTGGAAGAAGGCGGGCTTCGTTGAAGTCGAGAAGGAGGCTGCGGGTTCAGCAGCTGCGAAGTACCGCATGACGACGAGCGCCGCGACGACCGTCGACCTGGGGGCTGCAGCATGAGCAAGCCCCAGGCCCGTACGGCATCCGGACGCTTTGCCGGCAGAGCGCACCTCTCTGATGAGCAGGTGGTACTGATCCAGAAGCTTGCGGCCAACACCGACCGCTCGCACGGCGATATCGCGCGCCAATTCGGCGTATCGAGACCGCTCGTATCGAGAATCGTGAATGGGACCCGCCGCGCAGCCCGGAAGGAGCTGGAGGCCCCCGATGGCGGCGCACTAGCGGCATAGCCGTCACCGTCACCATCGTCCGCAACCATCCCCACCACCAGCTTGTCCAACAAGCCGGGGGTGGGTGCGTTGGAATTCATCGACCCTGCCCGGAGACTCGGCGCGGTGGCCGTCGCTGAGACATTGTTGGACTTCATGCCACTGGCCATCCCCGCAACGGCGGTGACGGTGACGGCGATCATGCCCCCACGGATGCCGCTGCGCGTCGTCCACGGTCGGGGAGGCTCGGCTGCGCCTCCCAAGGATTGTCAGCATTAGCCCGCCAGAAATTCTGGCGTGGGTCAGCGGCCTCTCGACGTCAGATTCGCGGTTGATGCTTCAAATCATTTCCTGCACCCTCGCTCAGGGCGTCCGGCAGCGTGCAGCCGAGGGCCCCACCCCGGGGAGGGGCCGCATCGACGGGGCCCCAGGAATCTGAAATCAATTCCTCTGTGCAATAAAATGTATGCATAGCGGACAAATTATCCCCGCTTATAAGGACAAGACTTTGAAACCATTTGTGCATAACAACCATGAATATCGTTCCCCCAAATCAGTCGCACCACGTCTTGCGGACCAAGTCTTCGTTCGCTCAGATGGATCCGTCTGGTGGGTCGAAGACGGCAAGCCCATCGACGAAATCCCGATCGAATACAACGGGAACGGCAAGGCGTTCGTCAGCTTCCAGCAGCCGGGCAAGCCCGACGATTTCCTGCTCTGGATGGCCCGGACCGTCTACCTGCTCTTCAAGGGGGAAATCCCGCACGATCATGAAGTGGTCCAGGTCAACAAGAACCGCGGCGACCTGCGCCCCGAGAACCTCGAGGTACGGCCCAAGAGCGCAAGCAACCGGGGCCTGTTGCCGCGGCACATGCCGAAAGTCTTACGGCCAGGCCCCGTGACCAAGGCTCGCCAAGACGACGAAGGCGATCCACCGCTTGGGCTGGTGGTGAAGTTCCCCCCGGCGGCATGAAGTGAATTCCCGTCGCGCAACCCCGGGCCGGTCATGGGCTACTGCCATGGCCGGCTCTTTCACTTTTCTTCAGGGACAGGATCGCCGGGGAACCCCACGGCACCAATTTGTCGGACATCGGCATCGGGTGCGCCCACGCAGTTGCTGGTGACGGTGACGGAGAGTGTTGGCGTCGATCTGGGCCTCAGGCTTGTCGCTTGGGAACATCCTTCGCGGGGCAATACAGGCTGCAGTTGCCGCTCCAGATCCCCTAGACTCCGCCCAGCAGGGAGCCGAGTGTGGACCGGCTCCTTCCAAGCCCCCGGAAGGCCCCTTCGTCGACGCAAGTCCGGAGGGGCTTTTCTTTGGCGAAACACCGCCGCACTTTCGGGATCGGCCGGATTGGCGTTTACGTTGTCGGCCATACCGAAAGGAGCTCTCCATGAACATGCAGGAAGACCTGGCCAACCCGTCGCACCCCCTGAACCACGTCATTCGCCTGGGGCGCAGCTGTGCACGCTGGCGGCTTGCCGCCGTGGCCCTCGCATCGTTGTGCCTGGGACTGGCGCTCGGGCTGCTAGCAGGTCATGCCTAGCCGGCGGGGCAAGGCGACCACCTCGCGTGGATCCGTGACGGTGACGGTGGGTCCAAGCTCGAGCAGCAAGCAACCATCGCCGGCGTTCGAGTGACCACACGACCACACGAACCAAGCCCAGATGAACCAGGGACACAATGAACCAGGGCGACCCTCGCGGGTCGCCCTGGCATTGACTGCAGACTGATTCCAGTGCGATCAGGCGCGACGACGACGGCTGCAGAAGCCTGCGAGTCCCAAGAGCGCAATGGCGCCTGGGGCTGGAACTGCGCTCACGCCGATCAGCGTGATGGTGCCGGTCCAGGTGCCGGAGGTGCCAGCAGCACCGTAGCCGTTACCGATCCAGATGGACGCGTTTTGTGGGTTGGCGGCCATGTTGATGCCGGTCGTGAAGTTCACGGTGCCGGAGACGGGGGTGCCGGGATTGTCTGAGCCGCCGTTTGCCCAGGAGTAGCGCTGGGTAGCGTTGAGGTTCGAGAAGCCGCCGCACTGCAGCAGGCCACCGAGCGCCAACGGCGATCCTGCCACGTAAATGCACAGGTCGTCTGCGTAAGTGTAATTGGTGGATGCAGTCAACGTCGCGTTAACGGTCGCGCCAGTCAGGGTGCCGGTGAGGGTTCCTTGAGCGAAGGCTTCGGTAAAGTTGAACCCGGTCCAGGTTTGGCTGGTAAAGGTGTAGGTAACGTCCGCTGATGCGGCTGAAACCAAAGCTGCTGCGGCGATGCCGGAGGCGATCAGAGTCTTCATGATGTAAGTCCTAAATAAGGGAAACCAACGGAAGGGAATCGTCAGAGGTGGGAAACCAACGGAAGGGAATCGTCAGAGGTGGGAAACCAACTGACGCAGTAGCAAGATGCCTCGAGTCTGCTCACTTGCAACCAACTTTCCTACATTTCCCCGTTCAGGGCACGGTAAAGTCCGTGCCGCCCATGCCTGCGTCCCCTGAAACCCCTGATATCGAGGCCTTGCTGGGACGGCGAGCCTTCGGAGACGTGCTGCTTCAGACCCAAGCGAGCCTTCGCCGAAACCCCAGGGATCTGCGGGCGTGGTACGCGCAAGCGCGGGCCGCCTTCGCGCTGGGGCGCCTCAGCATGGCCGATGAGGCCATCGAACGCGCGGTGCGACTGAACGGCAGTTCCCACGACATCGCCCTGTTGCGCGCGATTATTGACCATCGTCTCGGCCGGAGCGATGCTGCCATCGACCGCCTGCGCAACCTCATGACCCGAAGGGCCCCCAACGCCCTGGACGCCACCATGGTGCTCGCCGAGGTTCTACACCGCGCCGGTCGTCGTCAAGAATTGCAAGCGCTCGTCAGTGACGGCGGAGCATGGCTCGCCGACCCGCGCGCGCAGATCTTCACCGCACGCGTGACCGCACTGACCGACCCCGCCGGCACCGCCGACCGACTGGAAGCCTTTGCGCGCAGCGATGCGCTTGCTCTGGCACGCCGCATCGCCGGCTTCGACGCCGTCCGCATGCTTGATGCCGCGGGCGAGTACCGCCGCGCCTTTGCACTGGCGGAACACCTGCACGCCACCACCGGCGAACGCTTTGATGTTGATGGAGTGATTGCCGACGCCAACGCACAATCGACACTGCTCGCCCGCGGCAAGCCGTGGTTCACGCCACGCGCGCCCGCAGTGAATGGTGTTGCGCTGGTCGTTGGCATGCCCCGCAGCGGCACCACCCTGCTTGAACAGATGCTCGATCGTCATTCGGCGGTGACTGGTATCGGTGAGTACGACGGAATCAACACGCTTGGTACTGCAGTCATCTCCGCTGGTGCATGGCCAACCGGACTGGCCATGCTGCCCACTGATGAAGCACTCGCCATGCAGCAGAATTACCTGTCCGGCATCGCTTCCATGCGGCGCGGCAATACGCAGTGGATGTTCGACAAGTCACTCAATACCTGGCACTGGTTGCCCGCTGTCGCAGCCGTCATGCCGGGCGCTGTGTGTTTCCACATCATGCGCGAACCACGCGACACGGCGGTCAGCCTGTTCCTCTCGAACTTCCATCCGAAGAACGTCGGCTGGACAAGTTCGTTGGAAAGCATCCGCCGGATCATCGCCGCCGAGCGGGCGCTGGTGCCGCAAGCCCTGCACACGCTCGGAATCCCGCACGAATCGATCGTCTACGAAGAGTTGGTTGCCGACCCACGCGGCCACATGGAGCGGTGCCTGAAGCGCATGGGATTGGCCATGGAAGAGACCGTCCTTGCGCCGGAAGCAAACGCGCGCACCGTGCTCACCCTGAGCCATGAGCAGGTGCGCAAGCCGATCAACCGATCGTCGATTGGGCGCTGGAAGAATTATGAGTGGGCGTTCGGCGCTGAGTGGGACTGACCGCGCAAATCGCAGAGCGGCAGCGCGGCTGCCACTAGTAGCATCACCACTCCATGCCACCTCCTGTCAATCAACGGGCAGAACTTCAGCGCTTGCTGCAGCGCGGCGATTTCCTGAATGCCAAGCATCTTGCGGGCGACATGTTGCGCCGCAACCCGCGCGACTGCAACGCAAACGGGGTACCGGATGCTTGCGACATTGTTGCGAACACCGTGCCCGACTGCAACACAAACGGCGTGCCCGACTCCTGCGACATCGCCGCGAACTCCGTGCCTGACTGCAACGCAAACGGGGTACCGGA
>JBEIFT010000013.1:0-24610 GCA_040382255.1 Phycisphaeraceae bacterium | reverse complement strand
CGGCGGCTTCCGCGGGCGCAAGGTCACCACGTGCAGCTTCTGCGGCAAGACCAGCCGCGAGGTCGGCCCGATGGTCGAGGGCCCCAACGACGTCTACATCTGCACCAACTGCACCGACCTCTGCCAGAACATCTTCAAGCAGGAGAAGCGCCGCGTCGCGGGCAGCCGCCCGCAGCTGGGCCAGATCCCGACGCCACGCCAGATGAAGGAGTTCCTGGACCAGTACGTGATCGGCCAGGAGCACGCCAAGCGCGCGCTGAGCGTCGCGGTGCACAACCACTACAAGCGCCTCTCGCAGCTCGAGAACGAGAACTCCCCCGTCGAGCTGGACAAGTCGAACGTGCTGATGATCGGCTCGACCGGCACGGGCAAGACGCTGCTGGCGAAGACCTTGGCGCGCATCCTGAACGTGCCCTTCGCCATCGGCGACGCCACCACGCTCACCGAGGCCGGCTACGTCGGCGAGGACGTCGAGAACCTGCTGCTGAAGCTGCTGCAGGCCGCCGACTTCGACCTCGAGAGCGCCCAGCGCGGCATCATCTACATCGACGAGATCGACAAGATCGGCAAGACGAACCACAACGTCTCGATCACCCGCGACGTCAGCGGCGAGGGCGTCCAGCAGAGCCTGCTGAAGATGCTCGAAGGCACCACGGCGAACGTGCCCCCGCAGGGCGGCCGCAAGCACCCGGAGCAGCAGTACATCCAGATGGACACGACGAACATCCTGTTCGTCTGCGGCGGCTCGTTCGACGGGATCGAGGAAATCGTCAAGAAGCGCATCGGCCGCAAGCGCATCGGCTTCAGCGCCGAGGCGCAGGGCTTCGACGACAAGGTCGCGGAGCGCGCGGCGCTGATCACGCAGGTCACGCCCGACGACGTGCTGGAGTTCGGCATGATCCCCGAGCTGGTCGGCCGCCTGCCGATCATGTGCCCGCTGCACCCGCTCTCGCGCGAGGCCATGATCCAGATCCTGACCGAGCCGCGGAACGCGCTGGTCAAGCAGTACCAGCACCTCTTCGCGCTGGAAGGCGCACGGCTGGAGTTCGCGGTCGACGCGCTCGAGCTGATCGCCGACCGGGCCTTGGCCCGCAACACCGGCGCCCGCGCGCTGCGCGCCGTGGTCGACGAGATCATGATCGACCTGATGTACCACCTGCCCGAGCTGGACAACGCGAATGCGGTCTACCGCCTGGACGCGCACGCCATCCAGCACGGCGCCGGGCTGCACCAGGTGCGCCACCGCGAGCGCGAATCGGCATGACGGACGGCCGGGCCCGCACGTACGCCCCGCTCCGCGAGGGTGCGCGCGCGATCGCCGCGCTGCCCGGACGCGAGGCGCGCATGCAGGCGTTCGTCGCGCTGGTGTGGCCCGCGATGGCGGCCGCAGGCACCAGCTGGGTCGGTTTCTACGTCGAGGACCCGGGCGCCCCCGAGGACCGCGGGCTGCTGCTGGCTGCCCGCGAGCCGAAGCCCGCCTGCAGCCCCATCGGCTTGCACGGCGCCTGCGGGCAGTGCTTCCGCGCCGGCCGCCCCCTGGTGGTGCGAGACGTCGCCGACCTGGGCGCCGGATACGTGGCCTGCGACCCCCGCGACCGGAGTGAACTGGTCCTGCCGTGCCGTAGCCCGGGCGGACGCACCTGGGGGGTCCTGGACGCCGACAGCCACGCCATCGGCAACTTCGACGTGGCCGACGCCGTCGAGCTGGCGGCACTGCTTCGAGCTGCCGGCTTGGACGAGCCCTGACGCTTACCGGACCGTCGGGCGCCAACAATCCCCTTGCGGCTTCTCCGGGGTCGCCATACACTCCCCGATCTGCCCCCGGCCGGTCGCCGACGGGCCCATCGACCACGAAGGAACGAACCATGCCGCGCGTCTGCCATTTCACCGGTGCCAAGACCTCCTCGGGCCACACGATCAAGCGTCGCGGCAAGGCGAAGTATCTCGGCGGCGTCGGCATCAAGACGACGTCGATCAAGAAGCGCACCTTCAAGCCGAACCTGCAGACGGTGGACGCCATGATCGACGGCGCGCCGAAGCGCGTGAAGGCGTCGGTCCGCGCCATCCGCCAGGGCCTGGTCGTCAAGCCGATGAAGCGCAAGTACACGTACACGCGCCAGCAGAAGGAAGCCGGCAAGGCCTGACCTGCCCGCCTGCTGCGCGGCACCCCGCGCGCAGCGCACGCGACAATCTGCGAAGAACGATAACGGCCGAGTTGACTCGGCCGTTTTCACGCCTATTCTGTCCCATCTTCGCAGCAGGACACCTGGCTCGCGCGTGCCATAGCGGCTCCATGATGGATGCCCGGCCCGGAGCAAAAACCTCCTCCTGCTGCGCGGGGAGCTGTTGAAACACGGCTGACGTGATGGGCGTCCTCGTCGGGCGCCCGTGGGTGCTTTCGTCCCGTTGGGGCACGGATGCACATCAGGCGTCGGCATTCCCGCACGAGCGCCGCACGGCGCGAAGGCGCGCGCACGGTGCGCGCGCACACGAGGTCCGCCAGGTGAGCCAGTCATTCGGACAATCCGACCGGGACCGCGTCCTGGACGCGACCGACCTGGTGGCGCTCATCGGCGAGCACGTGCAGCTGAAGCCCAAGGGCCGCGAGCACGTCGGGCTGTGCCCGTTTCACGACGACCGCTCCCCTTCGATGGCGGTCGTCACGCACAAGGGGTCGGGGTTCTACAAGTGCTTCGCCTGCGGCGCGGCCGGGAACGCCATCGACTTCATGATGAACTACCACAAGATGCCGTTCATCGATGCGCTGCGCGCCCTCGCGCAGCGCGCCGGCATCGAGCTGCGGCAGACGCGCGCCGAGGACGGCCCCGCGGGCGGCCGCCGTGCGCTGCTGAAGGCGAACGCGATCGCCGCGAACTACTACCGTCGCGCCCTCGCGCATGCCGAGGCGGGCGCCGCCGCGCGTGCGGCGCTGGATGCGCGGCGCATTCCCTCCGACATGCGCGAGCGCTTCGAGCTGGGCGCGGCGCCGGACGGCTGGGACGGCTTCGTGCGTCACCTGGACCGCCTGCGTGCGCACCATGCGGGTGCGGGCGGCGACGACGCGGTGCCCGAGCTCGACGTGTTCCGCGCGGCCGGCCTGGTGCGCGACGGCCGCCAGGGCCCGATCGACGGCTTCCGCAACCGCGTGATCTTCCCGATCTGCGACGAGCTGGGCGCACCCATCGCGTTCGGCGCCCGCCAGATCGACCCCGAGGACAACCCGAAGTACCTGAATTCGCCGGAAAGCGCCGTGTTCCACAAGGGCCGCGGGCTCTACGGGATACACCTCGCCAAGAAGCGGATCATCGAGACCAAGACGGCCGTCATCTGCGAGGGCTACACGGACGTGATCGCCTGCCACGCGGCGGGCGTCACGAACGCCGTTGCCACGCTGGGCACCGCCCTGACCCGCGACCACGCCCGCGTCCTGAAGCGCATGTGCGACCGCGTGGTCCTGCTCTTCGACGGCGACGCGGCCGGCCAGAAGGCGGCGGACCGCGCGATCGAGGTGTTCTTCAGCGAGCCGGTCGACGTGCGCATCTGCACGCTGCCCGACGAGCTGGACCCCGACGAGCTCCTGCGCGAGGAAGGCGGCCGCGCGCGGTTCGACACGGCGCTGGAGGCCAGCGAGGACGCGCTGCGCCACTTCGTGCGCCGCTTCCGACAGGACTTCCGTGGCGCGGCCGGCCTGAGCGCGCAGCAGCAGCGCATCGAGGCGGTGCTGGCGCGCCTGGTGGAACTGGGCTTCCGCGACATGTCGGGCATACGGCGCACGCTGGTGATGTCCAGCCTGGCCTCGATCACCGGACTTGCCGAACGCGACCTCGAGGCGGCGCTCGCCGCCGTGCGTGCACCCGCCTCGCGCGCGCAGGCCGCGCCCGAGGAGGCCGAGGAGATCGTCGTCCGCCCGCCCGAGCCCGGCGCCGACCACCGCTCGCTCGAGGAACAGGGCTTCTCGCCGGTCCAGGCGCGTGCCCGCCGCGAGGCGGAGCGGAGCGTCGTCGCGCTGCTGGTCGCGCACCCCGAACTGGCCACCGTCCGCGTGCGGTTCGACGACGGCTGCTCGCTGCCGGTCGCCGAGGCGTTCACGCCGGACGCCCTGCTGGACCCCGCCACGCGCACGATCTACGCCGCCGCGCACCCGTGGCTCGAGGAGGGCCGCGGCTTCTCGGTGGATGAGTTGATGTCCGAGATCCGCTCACGCGAGGCCAAGTCGCTGGTCGGCGACCTGGTCATGACCGGCGAGCGCCGCGCTCCGTCCGGAAAGGAGGGTCCGCAGGCCCTTCAGGCGGCGTTTGAGGCCTTTGAGCGCATCCGACGCCCCCGCCAGCCCGTACCACCTCCTCCGGGCCATGCCGACGACGCCGCAGGCATGGCCGCGCGGATCGCCGGCATCCGGGCCCGGGGGAGCGACCCCTCCGCGTTCGCCCGGCTCGCAAGGGCCGGGAACCGCTCCGGACCGCCACCCGACCTCACTCCGCCCGACGATTGACCGTACCATCTTCAGCCCGAAATTCCGCCGCAAATCCCTGTCGCGCCGATCCTTGGAAGTCCCAGGCGCGTCCTGCCTGAACGCATCGCCAACACACCGAACGGACCGAACCTTGTCACTCGCGCTCTCCGACCTCACCCCCGTCCTCCGCCAGCTTGTCGAACTCGGCCGCGGCCGCAAGTGGATCACGTACGAGGAGTACATCCGCTGCGTCCCCGACGAGTTCGTCGAGACCGAGAAGGTGGACGAGATGATCGTCCTCTTCCACGAGCTGGGCATCGAGCTCATCGACGAGAGCGAGCGCCGTCGCCGTGGCGAGGAGATGTTCGACGCCCCGCTGCAGACGAACCTGAAGTTCCAGCGCGACGAGAAGAAGCCGAACAAGCCGCCCAAGGTGCAGATGATCGAGGAGGAGGACGGTCCGCCGGTCGACTTCGACGCGAGCTTCGACGAGGAGCCGCACATGCCCGAGGCGCCCGAGGAGGAGGAGATCCTCGACGAGGCCGAGGCACAGGCCGAGATCGCCGCCGCGCTGGCCGAGCAGGGCTCGAAGCGCATCGACGACCCGATCCGCATGTACCTCACGCAGATGGGCACGATCCCCCTGCTCACGCGCGAGGAGGAGATCCGGCTGGCGAAGAAGATCGAGACGACGCGCATGTGCTTCCGCCGGCTGACGCTGGCCAGCGACTACGCGGCCCACCTGGCCGTGCAGATCCTGAAGCAGGTGCACGCCGGCACGCTGCCGTTCGACCGCACGATGCGCATCTCGACCGCCGAGGAGAACCACAAGGAGATCATCGCGGCGCGCATCCCGAACAACGTGCCGACGATCGAACTTCTGCTCACGAAGAACCGCGAGCTCTTCGAGGAACTGGAGGCCGCCGGCAGCGAGCCGAAGCGCGCCGCGATCCAGGCGCGCATCGACCGCTACCGCCGCAAGGTGGCCGTGCTGCTCGAGGAATGCTGCCTGCGCACCAGCCGCATCCAGCCCCTCCTGCGCAAGCTGCAGGGCCTTGACCGCAAGGTCAAGGAGATCCAGCACCAGATGCACAAGGCGACGAAGCACCCCGAGCGCTTCGACCCCGAGGACATCCACGTCATGCGCGAGGAGATCGACGGCCTGCGCAGCATGGTGCTGGAGGACGCCGTGGCGCTCGACCTGCGCGTGCGCGGCATCGAGCGCGCGTTCCTGGAGTACGAGCAGGCCAAGCGCGACCTCTCGGGCGGAAACCTGCGCCTGGTCGTCAGCATCGCCAAGAAGTACCGCAACCGCGGCCTGCCCTTCCTGGACATCATCCAGGAGGGCAACACCGGCCTGATGCGCGCGGTGGACAAGTACGAGTACAAGCGCGGCTACAAGTTCAGCACCTACGCGACGTGGTGGATCCGCCAGGCCATCACCCGCGCCATCGCCGACCATGCCCGCACGATCCGCGTGCCGGTGCACATGATCGAGACGATGTCGAAGCTGCGCACCATCCAGAAGCACCTCCTGCAGGAGCTGGGGCGCGAGCCGACGGTCGAGGAGATCGCGCTGCGCGCCAAGATGCCGATCGAGGAGACGCGCCGCGTCATGAAGGTGAGCCGGCACCCGATCTCGCTGGACCGCCCGGTCGGCGAGAGCGAGGACAGCCACTTCGGCGACTTCATCGAGGACGAGAAGCAGGAGAGCCCGCACGACAGCGCGTCGAGCGAGCTGCTGCGCCAGCGCATCAACGACGTCCTCAAGACCCTCACCTACCGCGAGCGCGAGATCCTGAAGCTGCGCTACGGCATCGGCGACGGCTACACGTACACCCTCGAGGAGGTCGGCCGCATCTTCAAGGTCACGCGCGAGCGCGTGCGCCAGGTGGAGAACAAGGCCATCCGCAAGCTGCAGCACCCGGTCCGCCGGCAGCGCCTGCAGAGCTTCCTGGAGCAGGAGGACGGGGAGACCTGATCCGCGCATCCGGCTCCCGCCGGGATGCAGGCACGCGCACGGCCGCGGCGGTCACCGCCGGCGGTCGAGGCGTCGTTCCGTCGCGCGCGCCCAGGCCAGGAACAGGATCCGCGGCCCGACGAAGGCCGGCACGGCCCACCACCAGTTGAGGTAGCCGGCGAAGACGCACGCCATGATCGCCGCGGCGGTGCCGACGACCGGCACCCAGCAGGTGCTGGCCGCCAGGAAGAACCCGACCTCGGGGCTCGGGTTCTTCGAGAGCTTCATGAACGCGAAGTAGATCGGCAGGCCCTCGGCGACCGAGAGCAGGAGCCACGCGCCCGAGAAGCGCAGGCGGCGCGCGAACAGCTGGTCGCGCGTCAGGCGCGGCGTGGGGTCGATCGCGGGATCGGCGTCGGTGCTGGGGTCGGCGGGGTTGCTCATGGGAAGGCGGGGCTCGGGGATCCGTCGCACGGTTCGTGGACGCCGGCGATGGTGCCGTAGGCGGCGCCCGAGACGGCCACCACGACGGGGAGCGCCAGCATGGACGCGATGCCCCACGCGGCGGCGCCGGTCCACGCGTGCGTGCCCGCGGGTGCGGACTGCAGCGCGACGATGCGCAACGGTACCGCCAGCGCGCACGCCAGGCCGAAGAGCAGGAGCGCCAGCACGAACAGCCCCCCCTGGCAACCGCGCGTGGCGCGCCAGGACCAGGCGACGCACGAATGCCCGGCGAGCGGCGGCCGGTCCGGATCGGCGGCGCGCACGATCGCGAACCACAGGCGCGACGTTCCCCAGACGATCGGGAGCAGGACGAGCACGGTGCCCACCAGGCCGCAGATCTCCATGATCGACGGATCGATGGCCCCCGCCAGCGCCGAGCCCGGCTCGGCCGGCGGCAGCGCGGCGGTCCAGGCGATGCCGCCCACCAGCGGCGCGACCACCGGCATGCCCGCGCCCGCGACCGTCAGGATGAGCATGGCGAGCAGCACGGCCGGCCAGCGCCGGAAGCCCGCGGCCAGGTCACCGAGGCCGGCATGGCCACGCGCGGCCCGTGCGGCGGCCACCAGCACGCCCGCCAGCAGCGGCGATGCGACGAACAGGTCGAGCAGCGCCCCGCCGCACAGGCTGCCGGACCCGTCGTCGCCGCTGCCGATCGAGGCCGCGCCCGACGTGACCGCGTTCGGGTCCTCCATGGCCGTCTGCACCAGCTTGAGGACCTGCTCCAGCACGTGCCGCAGGGTGTCCAGCAGCGCGAACTGCGAGAGATCCGAGGGCAGCCGCAGCAGCACCACGCCCGCGCAGCCGAGCAGGATGACGCCGGGCGCCGCCGCGAGCGTCTTCATGCCCGCCGCGAGCGAATCCAGCGCGATCGGACCCGCATGGACCGGCCGCGCCGCGGGGAGCGGCATCCCGACCGGGACGCTGGGCGCCACGGGCGGCGCCGCGGCGGCCGGGCGTCGGACGATCGGCGGGTCGGGGTCGGGCACGCGCCCGGAGACTACCCCGCCCGCTAACCTCCGCGACGCGGCGCCCCGCCGCCACCACACCCATGGCACTTCCCCACCTGACCGACGAGCAGACCCGCACCTGGACCCGCGCGCAGAAGGACCGCTGGTGGCTGGAGAACGTCTTCCGCGGCAACATGCCGCAGCTGACGATCCGCGCGGCGATCACGGGATTCTTCCTGGGCGGCGTCCTGAGCGCCACCAACCTCTACATCGGGGCGAAGACCGGCTGGACGCTGGGCGTGGGCGTGACCAGCGTGATCCTGTCGTTCGTGATCTTCCGGGCGATGTCGCGCATGCAGCTGGCGCGGGACATGACGATCCTGGAGAACAACGCGGTGCAGTCGATCGCGACGGCCGCGGGCTACATGACCGGGCCGCTGATCAGCGCGCTGATGGCGTACATGTTCGTGACCAACACCACGATGGAGTGGTACAAGATGCTGGTCTGGAACGTGGTCGCCAGCATCCTGGGCGTGCTGGTGGCATTCCCGATGAAGCGCCGCTTCATCAACGACGAGCAGCAGCCGTTCCCCGAGGGCCGTGCGTGCGCGGTCGTGCTTGACTCGCTGTACCCGGACGCACCGGAGGGCGGCACGAGGAACCAGGACGCGGGCGGCATGCCGCTGGAACGCGCGGCCGCCAAGGGCGACGGCAACGTGGACGCGGGCCTCTTCAAGGCGAAGGCCCTGGCCTGGGCCGCGGGCATCGGCGCGACGCTGCAGCTGCTGGTGGCGTCGGGCTACATGGCCGTCCTGCAGATCTCGGTGCTGGGCACCTCGAAGGCCAAGGACACCCTGTTCCACGTCATTCCCGAGCGGCTCGACGCCTGGATCTACGACCGCGGCTGGTCTCCCGCGCTTGCAGGCATCCGGCTGGACAAGCTGGGGATGATCATGGCGTTCGACCTCAGCATGTTCGGCGCCGGCGGCCTGATGGGCATGCGGATCGCGAACAGCCTGGTGCTGGGGATGGTCGCCAACTACCTGGTGCTCGCGCCGATCATGATCCACCAGGGCGAGATCCTGCCGAAGAACTTCGCGCAGATCGTGCAGCCGGGCGGCGGCTACGACATGGCGCAGGCCGTGTTCGGGCGCGCGCACCTGACCAACTCGTGGTGCCTGTGGTGGGGCGTCTCGATGATGCTCACCGCGTCGATGTTCGGCCTGTTCGCGAAGCCGAAGGTGCTGATCTCGGCGTTCGCCGGGCTGTTCGGGAAGAAGGACTCGACCCAGGACTGCCTGCGCGACGTCGAGCTGCCCCTCAAGGTCAGCTTCATCGGCATCCCCATCTTCAGCGCGCTCATCATCTGGCTGAACTACGAGTGGTTCGGCGTCAACCCGTGGCTCGGCGCGCTGTCGATCCCGCTGATCATCGTCCTCACCCTGATCGCGGCGAACGCCACCGCGCTGACGTCGACGACGCCGACCGGCTCGCTCTCCAAGATCACGCAGTTCACGTTCGGCGCACTGCAGCCCACGAACCCCGGCACCAACCTGATGACCGCGGGCGTGACGACCGAGGTCGCGTCCAACGCGTCGAACCTGCTGATGGACATCAAGCCCGGCTACATGCTGGGCGCGAAGCCGCGGCAGCAGGCGTGGGGGCACTGCATCGGCATCGTGGCCGGCGCGCTCGCGTCGACCCCCCTGTTCTTCGTGCTGTTCCTCTGGAACAAGGCCCCGGACACGAGCATCGAGACGCACATCTCCGAGGCGTGGGCCGTGCCCGGCGCCCTCCAGTGGGCCGCCATCTCCAAGGTGATCGAGGGCATGGGCAAGAGCGGAGGCGCCGAACTCGTGCAGACGGTCGACGGGATCCGCAAGCTGTGGGGCGTGCTGCCGGTCTCGGCGGCGTGGGCCATGCTGTGGGGTGCCGTGATCGCGCTGGCGATGGAGGCGGTGCGGATGGCCACCAAGGGCCGCTTCCCGCTCTCCGCGGTCGGCATCGGCCTGGGCGTCGTCCTGCCGCCTGAGTCCACCATCTTCATGTGGCTGGGGGCGGTGTTCTTCACCGCGATGGAGCACCGCTACCTGCAGCGCGTCGGCGAGTTCGGCTGGCGGCTGTGGGTCGACTCGAAGGAGGCAGTCTGCGCCGGCCTGATCGCGGGCTGGGCCCTGCTCGGCATCGGCGACGGGCTGATCGCCGCGTTCCTGCCGTATCCCGAGACGGCACCCACGGCCGTCGTGGCGCCGGCCACCGCACCGGCTTCCGCCGCGCCGACAGGACCGACGGGTGCCGCACCCGCCGCCAAGAAGCCCTGAACCAGGAAAAGAGGCACCACCATGGCCAAGGCAGTCGTCGACCCCGGTGAGCTCCGGCGCTTCGCGCAGGACCTGAAAAAGTTCTCGACCGACCTGCAGCAGCAGACCGGCGCGCTCAACGCGCGCATGGCCACGCTGGCGCAGACCTGGCGCGACCAGGAGCAGGCCAAGTTCAGCGAGGAGTTCGAGGCCACCGTGCGCGTCCTGCAGAAGTTCACGAAGGCCGCGGAGCAGCACGTGCCGTACCTGCTGCGCAAGGCCGACGCCGCCGAGGCGTACCTCAACCAGCGCTGAGCGCCACATGGGCGAACAGGCCAAGGTCGCCGACGTCGAGACCATCGAGCGCTTCCGCGCCTCGCTGCTGATCGCCGCCGAGGCGTTCGGCCTGGCGCTCGAGGAGGCCGAGGGCGACGTCGAGCGCACGGTGCTGTGGCTCGAGGGCGACCGCCGCGACACCTGGACGAAGCGCATCCGCCGCGCCCAGGAGGACGTGGTGATCGCGAAGAGCGCGCTCTTCCGCAAGCAGGAGATCAAGGCGACGCCCGAGGCGCGGCCCAGCGTCGTCGACGAGAAGAAGGCGCTCGACCGCGCGAAGAAGCGCCTGGAACTGGCCGAGGAGAAGCTCAAGGCCACCAAGCGCTGGACGACCGAGCTGCCCCGGCAGGCCATCGTCTTCAAGGGCGCGCTCAGCCCCATGCACACGCTGCTCGACCGCGACGTCCCGCGCGCGAACGCGATGCTGAAGCGGATGACCGAGCACCTGGAGGCGTACCTCCGCGGCGGCGACGAGACCGAGCGCCTGCTCGAGATCCTGGGAATGCCCTCGATGAAGCGCGGCGGCGAGGAAGGCGCGGAGGACGCGCCCCCTGCGGTACCCGCGCCCGACGCCCCCCGGCCCGGCGCCCCGCCGCACGACGCCCCGGAGGACGGCGCGCCGTGAGCATCCCCGGATCCCGCGCCAAGCTGAAGGACGCGCACCGCCAGCTGATGGTGGCGTGGCAGCGCGCCAACGAGACGTGGGACGACCCGGTCTCGCAGGCGCTCCTGCGCAACCACCTGGAGCCGCTCGAGACGACGCTGCGCGGCGCGCTCAACGCGATGGACATGATGAACGAGGTGCTCGAGCGGTGCCGCCGCGACTGCGGCGACGAGGCCTGACGACCGCGCGGACCGTATGATTTCGTGGACGTGAGCGCCGAGCCATCCAGCGAACCCTCCACGCCGCTCGAGCAGCAGCGCGCCCTCGTCGAGGGCCTGCACGCCGCCTCCGCGGCGCGCGCCGCCGGGGAGCGCGACGAGGACGCCCGGGGCCGCCGCGAGCGCGACCTGAACGCCCGGATGCACCGCACCGCGCGCGAGACGCTGGCGCAGTCGTACGACGAGCAGGTCGCCGACGCCGCGGCCGCCTTCGAGGTGGACGTCGAGCGCATCGAGACCGCCGCGCGGACCCGGCTGACCAAGGTCAAGGCCGACGAGGAGACCCTTCGCAAGAAGGCGTCGGTCGATGCCGAGCAGGCCGAGGAGGACCTCCAGCGCGCCTACGACGAGAAGGTCTGGATGGCCGAGAGCGTCTACGAGGCCGCGGTCCCCGCGATCCGGAAGGCGGCGCAGTCGCGGCTTGACGAGGCCAAGGAGCAGGCGGCCCGGATCGACGCGATCATCGAGGCCGGAAACGCCGCGGTGCGGGGCTACCGCCAGCGCACGCTGCGGCTGCCGGCGTCCGAGGGCACCGATGCGCCGCTCGACGCGCACCTGCAGGAACTCGAGCCCCAGCTGGTGGCGCTCCGTTCGTGCAAGGCCGCCGGCGTCTTCCGCGGGCCGATCCTGGTCATCCCGCTGGCGATCCTGCCGATCGCGGGTGCCGTCGTCGGCGCCAAGGCCGGCTTCGGCGGCTGGGCCGGCATGGGCGCCGGATTCGGGCTCTTCCTCGTGCTGGCCGGGGCGCTCTACGGGGCCGCGCGTGCCGAGGTGAAGCGCGCGTACCTGCCGTTCCTGCGCACCGCGGCCCGCGCCCGCGCGTCCGTCGAGGGCGCGATCGCCGAGATCGAGGCCTGGAAGCGCACCAAGGAGGACGAGGCCCGCCGCGTCCGAGACGCCGACCTGGCGAAGGCCGACGCACGGTTCAAGCCGGGGATGTCGTCCGTCGACCGCCAGCTGTCGGACTTCCTGGCGCAGCTCAAGGCCAAGGTCCCGCACTACGAGGCGAAGGTGATGAAGCAGCGCGCGGCCGAGCTGCGCGCGGCGGAGGAGGCGCGCGATGCCCGCATCGCCCAGGCCGCCGAACGCCGACGCCAGGCGCAGGAGGAGGAGGACGCGCGCCAGGCCGAGGTGTCCGAGTCCGTCACGGCACGCGAGGCCGGTGCGAAGGCCGCCCGCGAACAGGCCTGGCGCTCCGCGCAGCAGGCGACGCTCGGCGCCATCGAGCGCCTGAACGCGCTGGATGCGCAGACGACCCACCCGTGGGACGACGATGCCTGGCAATCGTGGGACCCACCGCGCCGCGCCCTGCCCGCCGTGCGCCTGGGCGCGCTGGACCTGGCGCTGGGCCAGGTGCCGGACGCCGTGCCCGCGGACCCCGCACTGGCCTGGCCGGGCGCCGACCGCGACACCACGTGGCGGATCCCGGCGTTCATCGGCGTGCCCGAGCGCATGTCGCTGGTCGTCGAGGGCCCCGCCGAGCGGCGCACCGAGGCGCTGCGCATCCTGCAGAACGCGCTGGCCCGCATCCTGGTCTCGCTGCCGCCCGGCAAGGCGCGGTTCACGCTGATCGACCCCGTCGGCCTGGGCCAGAGCTTCGCCGGCTTCATGCACCTGGCCGACGAGATGGAGGCGCTCGTCACCGACCGCATCTGGACGGACGTCCGGCACATCGAGCAGCGCCTGGCGGACCTGACGGAGCACATGGAGACCGTCATCCAGAAGTACCTGCGCAACGAGTACGCCAGCATCGAGGCGTACAACGAGCAGGCGGGCGAGATCGCCGAGCCGTACCGCATCCTGGTGATGGCGGACTTCCCGACCAACGTCTCGGACCAGGCCGCCAAGCGCTTCGCCAGCATCCTGCAGAGCGGCGCGCGCTGCGGCGTGCACGTCCTGCTGCTGCGCGACCTGCGCGCGCCGCTGCCGCCGGGGCTCGACGCCTCGGACCTGCGCCGGGGCACGATGACGATCGCATGGAACGAGAAGGCCGCCGGCTGGCGCATCGAGGAAGGCAAGCTGGCCGCGCTCCCGTTCTGGCCCGACTCGCCGCCCGACGACGCGTTCCTGCAGCGGATCACGCGCATCGTCGGCCGCGCCGCCAAGGACACGAGCCGCGTCGAGGTCCCCTTCTCCAGCGTGATGCCCCGCCCCGAGGAGCGCTGGACGCTCAGCACGTCGAAGGTCTTCCGCGTGCCGCTCGGGCGCTCGGGCGCCAGCCGCCTGCAGTACATGACGCTGGGCGAGGGCACCAGCCAGCACGCGCTGATCGCGGGCAAGACGGGCTCGGGCAAGAGCTCGCTGCTGAACGCGCTGATCGTGAACACGGCGCTCTGGTACTCGCCCGACGAGGTCGAGTTCTGGCTGATCGACTTCAAGAAGGGCGTCGAGTTCAAGGCCTACGCCAGCAGCAACCTGCCGCACGCGCGCGCGGTGGCCGTCGAGAGCGACCGCGAGTTCGGACTCAGCGTGCTGGCCGGACTGGACGAGGAGCTCCGCCGCCGCGGCGAGCTGTACCGAGCGGCGGGGGTGCAGAACCTCTCCGACTGGCGCGCACTGGGCCGCACCGAGCGCATGCCGCGCTGCCTGCTGGTGATCGACGAGTTCCAGGAGCTCTTCATCGAGGACGACAAGGTGTCGCAGGATGCATCGCTGCTGCTGGACCGCCTGGTGCGCCAGGGCCGTGCGTTCGGCATGCACGTGATCCTGGGCAGCCAGACGCTGGGCGGCGCGTACAGCATCGCGCGCAGCACGATGGGCCAGATGGGCGTGCGCATCGCGCTGCAGTGCACCGAGACCGACAGCCAGCTGATCCTGAGCGACGACAACACCGCCGCGCGGCTCCTGAGCCGCCCCGGCGAGGCGATCTACAACGACGCCGGCGGCCTGCTGGAGGGCAACAGCCCGTTCCAGGTCGTGTGGATCGGCGACGAGGAGCGCGACGCACGCCTGCGCGAGGTCACCGAGGTCGACCGCGCCCGCCGCTCGCTGCCGCGGCCGCGCCCGATCGTGTTCGAGGGCAACCAGCCCGCCGACGCGATGGCGAACGCCCCGCTGCTGGCCGCGCTGGCCGAGCCGACGACGGGCCGCGCCGCATTCGCGCCCAAGGCGTGGCTGGGCGACGCCGTCAGCATCAAGGAGCCCACGCACGCGACGTTCGTGCGCCGCACCGGCGCGAACGTCGCGATCGTCGGCCAGCGCGACGAGGGCGCCGCGGCGATCCTGGGGATGGCGATGATCGCGATCGCGGCGCAGACGCCCATCGCCGGCACGCGCATCGTGGTGCTGGACGGCACGACCCCCGACGACCGGCTGTACGGCAGCCTGGACCGCATCCGCAAGGCGCTGCCGCACGACGTGCAGATGCCGTCGTTCCGCGAGCTGCCCGAGTCGCTCGAGGCGCTCGGCAAGGAACTGGCGGAACGCACCGCGAGCGGCACCGCAGACGCCCCCGGCATCTTCCTCCTGATCAACGGCGTCCACCGCTTCCGCGCGCTGCGGCGCAACGAGGACGACTATTCGTTCAGCGCCTCGGACGGGCCGCCTTCGCCCGACAAGCTGCTGGCGCTCCTCCTGCGCGAAGGACCCGCCGTCGGCATCCACACCATGCTGTGGGCCGACACGGTGGCGAACCTGCAGCGCACGGTGGACCGCGCCGGCCTGCGCGAACTGGAGAACAAGGTGCTCTTCCAGGTGAGCGTGAACGACTCCAGCACGCTGATCGACAGCGCCGTGGCCAGCCGCCTGGGCTTCCACCGCGCGCTGCTGGCCGTCGAGGAGACCGGCCTGCAGGAGAAGTTCCGCCCCTACGCGCTGCCCGACGACGCGTTCCTGGCGATGGTGGCCGAGCGCCTGCGGGCGCGCACCTGACCGCACGCCCGCCCTTCCGGAGGCCACGATGAGCACGAACCACGAGCTGGCGCGCATCTTCACGCAGATCGCCGACATCCTGGACATCACCGGGGCCAACGCGTTCCGCGTGAACGCGCACCGCAAGGTGGCGCGCACGCTGGAGGAGCTGGGCGAGGACGTCGGCGCGATCGCGCGGGCCCGGCCGGATGCGCTCGGCGAGATCGAGGGCTTCGGCAAGGCAACGGTCGAGAAGATCCACGAGTACCTGCGCAGTGGCACCGTCGCCGAGCGCGACGATCTGCTGGGCCAGGTCCCGCCGGGCCTGCCGGCGCTGCTGCAGGTGCCGGGACTCGGGCCCAAGCGCGTCCGCACGCTCTGGAAGGACGGCGGCGTCGATTCGGTGGAGACGCTGAAGGCGAAGCTGGCCGACGGTTCGCTCGGGGGCCTGCCCGGGATGGGCGAGAAGACGCTCAAGGGCATCGCCGAGAGCCTGGCGTTCCTGGAGCAGTCCCGCGGCCGCGTGCGGCTGGGCGAGGCGATGCCCGTCGCGCTGGCCTTCATGGAACACCTGCGCGCGGTGCCCGGCGTGCACCGGATCGACGTCGCCGGCAGCCTGCGCCGCGGGCGCGAGACGATCGGCGACATCGACCTGGTGGCCAGCGCCGCCGACCCGGCCGCCCTGCACGCCGCGATGCGCGCCGCCCCCGGCGTTGCGAAGGTGCTGGTCTCCGGCGAGACGAAGACGAGCGTCCGCACCGACTTCGGCATGCAGGTGGACCTGCGCACCGTCGACGACGCGCAGTTCGGCGCCGCGATCCTGTACTTCACCGGCAGCAAGGAGCACAACGTGCGCCTGCGCGAGCGCGCCCAGCGCAAGGGCCTGCGCCTGAACGAGTACGGGCTGTTCCCCGACGACCCCGCTGAGAAGGCAGCCCCGCAGGAGCGCGGCGTCGCGCCCGTCGCGGCACGCACCGAGGAGGACGTCTACGCGGCGCTCGACCTCTGGTGGGTCCCGCCCGAGCTGCGCGAGGACCACGGCGAGCTCGAGCGGCGCCCGCCCGCCGACCTGGTCACGGTGGCCGCCATCAAGGCCGAGCTCCACTGCCACACCACGGCAAGCGACGGCACGCTGTCGATCGCCGGCATGGTCGAGGAAGCGCTGCGCCGCGGGTTCCACACCATCGCCATCACCGACCACAGCCGCGGCCAGGCGCAGGCGAACGGGCTGAGCGTCGAGCGCCTGCGCGAGCACGCCGCCGCCATCCGCGACGTCGCCCGCACCTACGCCGACCGCATCGCGGTGCTGGCCGGCAGCGAGGTCGACATCCTGGCCGACGGCACGCTGGACTACCCCGACGACGTGCTGGCGGAGCTGGACTGGGTCGTCGCGAGCCCGCACAGCGCGCTGCGCGCCGCGCCCGAGGCCGCCACGGAGCGCCTGCTGGCCGCGATCCGCCACCCGCTGGTGCACGTGATCGGGCACCCGACCGGCCGCATCGTGAACGCACGCGAGGGGCTTTCGCCGGACATCGCGCTGCTGGCCCGCGAGGCCGCGGCGCGCAAGGTGGCGCTGGAGGTCAACGCGAACACCATGCGCCTGGACCTGCGCGACAGCCACGTGCGCGTGGCGATCGACGCCGGCTGCCTGGTCTCGATCAACACCGACGCCCACGGCGCGGGCGACTTCGACCAGCTGCCCTACGGCGTGGCGACCGCCCGCCGCGGATGGCTCGGCCGCGACCTGTGCGTCAACGCGTGGGACCGAGAGGCGCTCCTGCGCTGGGTGCGTTCGAAGCGCTGAGCGCACCGGGCACGCGCCGCGTCACTTCCGCTTCTTGAAACGCGCCTTTGGGCTCTCGGTCGCGGTCGAGCCGCGCGTCAGGAAGCCGGGCATCCCGCCCATGCCGCCCATCCCGGGCATGCCGCCGCCCTGCTTGGCCATCTGCTGCAGCGCGCGCATCTTGCCCATCGCGCCGGCGCCCGCCATCTGCTGCGTCATCTTCTGCATCATCTCGAACTGCTTCACCAGGCGGCTGACGTCGTCCACCTTGGCGCCGCTGCCCGCCGCGATGCGCTTCTGCCGGCTGCGGTCGATGATCGAGACCTTCTCGCGCTCCTTCGGGGTCATCGAGAGGATCATCGCTTCCAGCCGGTTGATCTGGCCGTCGTCGATGTCGATGTCCTTCAGCGCGCTGCCCACGCCCGGCAGCAGGCCCAGCAGCTGCTTCATCGGGCCCATGCGGCGGATCGAGCGCATCTGCTTCAGGAAGTCGTCCAGGCCGAACTTGCCCTCGGCCATCTTCCGGTTGAGTTCCTCGACGTCCTGCTCGCTGACCTCCTGCTGCGCCTTCTCGACCAGGCTGACGACGTCGCCCATGCCCAGGATGCGCCCCGCGGCGCGGTCCGGGTGGAACTCCTCGAGCGCGTCAAGCTTCTCGCCGGTGCCGACGAACTTCACGGGCGCGCCGGTGACGCTCTTCACGCTCAGCACCGCGCCGCCGCGGGTGTCGCTGTCGAACTTGGTCAGGACGATGCCGTCCACCTGCAGCCGGTCATGGAACGCCTTGGCGCTCTTCACGGCGTCCTGGCCGGTCATCGCGTCGACGACCAGCAGGATGTTCTGGGGCTGCACCGTGCGGTTGACGGCCTCGAGCTCCTTCATGAGCTCGTCGTTCACGTGCAGGCGGCCCGCGGTGTCCAGGATCAGGACGTCGTACTTGCCCGCCTTCGCCGCGGCCAGGGCCCGCTGGCAGACGCCGACCGCCACGCCGACGGCCTGGCCGTACGCGGCGCACTTGTCGGGCTCGCCGTAGAACGCGACGCGCGCGGCTCCGGAGCCCTCGCGGTCGATCGTCTCGACGACGGTCTTCAGCTGCTCGACGGCCGCGGGGCGCTGCAGGTCGGCTGCCGCCACCATCACGCTGGTGCCGCGCTTCTTGAGCCAGCCGGCCAGCTTGCCGCAGGTGGTCGTCTTGCCGCTTCCCTGCAGGCCGCACATCATCACGACGGTCGGCCCGGGCTCGACCATGGTCAGGTGGGTGTCCACCGGGCCCATCAGGTCGACGAGCTTCTTGTGGACGATGCCGACCATCTGCTGCCCCGGCTGCAGGCTGGCCGTCACCTCGGTGCCGATCGCCTCGCGGGTGACGTCCTCGCAGAAGCGGTCGACCACCGGCAGGCTGACATCCGCCTCCAGGAGCGCGGTCCGGACCTCGGCCATCGCCTCGCGGACGTTGGATTCCGAAATGCGACCGCGCCCGGAGAGGTTCCGGAACACGCCGTTCAGCTTCTCGCTCAGGGCCTCGAACATCGGACCGGGAGTCTACGCCAGCACGCCCGGGCGCCCTGCCGGGGCTGCCGGGGGCTCAGCAGGCGGCCGACCGGAGCGCGCCGGCGAGCTGCTCGGGGTGGAACGCCTCGTCGAAGTCGTAGACCCCGCAGAAGTCGTCCAAGGTGTCGTTCGGGTTCTTGCTCATCGCGCCCGCCTCGATCATGGCGAAGACGATCCGGCCGAAGTCCTCGGTCCGGTGGATGTGCCAGTGGGCCAGCACGGACCGGGCCAGCAGCCCGTACTGCTCGATGGCGTGGTCGCGGAGGCCCAGGCAGAGCTGCTGCCCCGAGACGTGCCGGTCGGGGGCGGCCCCGGCCAGGGACATGGGGTCGGCGTGCTCCCCCGCCGCCCGGTCGTGGACCCGCTCGACCGTGAAGGACAGGCCTTCCTGGACGAACGTGAAGGCCGCCAGCGGGTAGGGACCCGCCTTGGACAGGACGCGGAGAAGGTCGTTTCCGGGGGCCGGGTGGCTCATCGGGGTTCCACAACTGTATCGGCGTCGGCGGCCCCGGGCACGCAAAACTGCGGAAACGCCACCCATGGCACCCCCTTCCACCCACCCCGCCGATCGCTACACTCACGCGCAGCCCACAGGGGGCACATTCGTTTCACGCCGGCACGACTGCATGCTTCGGGCCGGTCACAACCCAGCTTTGGAAGGATTCCAATGAACACGCGCGCATGGATGACGACTGGTCTGCTCGCCGGCACCGCCCTGATCACCACGGGCTGCATCCCGGAGCAGAAGTACAACGACCTGATGACGGCTTACAAGGGGCAGGAGCAGCAGCTGCTCTCCACCCAGAACGAGCTGTCGACCGCCCGGGCCAACGAGGATCGCCTGCGCACGCAGCTCGCTGCGACGATGGCTGACCTCGAGGAGCTCCAGAAGAAGATCGCCGGCGGCAACGTCGACCTCGACGAGTGGGTCAAGAAGTACGACGAGCTGAAGAAGCAGGTCGCGAACCTGCAGCTCAACGCGCTGCCCGAGGACCTGACGAACGAGCTGACCAAGCTCGCCGCCGAGAACCCCGACGTCTTCGAGTTCGACGCGAAGACCGGCATGCTGCGCTTCAAGAGCGACTTCACCTTCGACGCGGGCAGCGACCAGCTGAAGTCCGGCGCCGCCGCCGTGCTCAGCCGCCTGGCGAACATCCTGAACTCGAGCAGCGCCAGCAAGTTCGAGGTCAAGGTCGTCGGCCACACCGATGACACGCCGGTGGTCCGCACCAAGGCGAAGTTCGGCAACAACCTGATGCTCTCGGTCTACCGCTCGGCCAGCCTGCGCAACGCGCTGGTCGGCGACGGCGTGAACGCGGGCCGCTTCCAGATCGCGGGCTACGGCGAGTTCCGCCCCGCGGTCGCGAACGGCCCGAAGGGCGCCGTCCAGAACCGCCGCGTCGAGCTGTTCCTGACGCCGACGGCGTTCGACCTCTCGCCGACGATGACGGCCACCACGCCCGCCGCCGCCCCGGCCGCCAGCAAGGCGCCGACGGCCAAGGCCGCGAACCCCGTCGCCGACGACGAGCCGACGAAGTGAACCGACCGGCCCTCGCGGGCCGTGCATGAACGAAGCCGCGGCGGCAGGAACTCCTGCCGCCGCGGTTCGTTTTGCCGGTGCGGGGCGCACGCCCCGCGGCACGTCACTTCCCGCCGAGCGGGCGGATGCGGATGTTGCGGAACTCGATGTACGCGCCCTCGCTCTGCAGCGCGATCGTGCCGGGCACGGCCTGCACGTCGGTGGCGGTGTTCTGCAGCAGGTCGTTGACCCACAGCTCCAGCTTCCCGCCGTCCAGCACGATGCGGTAGTGGTTCCAGCCGCCGAGCGGCTTCTCATTGGTCGGGTGCGCCTTCTCGGTGTGGCGGCCGTCGGTGCGCGACATGTCGACCTTCATCGCGAATGCATCGATGTTCCAGATGTCGCCGGCGGACTGCGACTGCAGCTGCGCCTCGACGCTCTTCGGCCAGACCTTGTCCGGCGCCTGGACGCGCAGCAGCACGCCGCTGTTGCCGGGGCCGCGCGCGGGGTCGAAGCGCCAGTCGAGCTCCAGCTCGAAGCTGGTGAACGTCTCGTTCGTGCGGATGTAGCCGACGGGCTTGCCCTCGCAGCGCAGGACGCCGTCCTTCACGCTCCAGGTCTTGGCCGGGTCGGCCTTCGGGTCGGGCAGGAACATCGTCCAGCCCGTCGTGTCGGTGCCGTTGAAGAGCGGGCGCCAGCCGTCGGACGCCGCGGCGGCGCCGCCGGCCGACTGCGTCGAGGCGCATCCCGGGAGGAGGAGCCCGGCGCACAGCAGGCCGGAGCACGCAAGGACGTGGAAGGTCTTCATGCGGCGGAGGCTACCGCCGTCATCCGGGGCGGACGAGGCCGGGCGCGGTGGCGCCCGCGGGGCCCCACTCGAGTTCCAGCCGCTCGCGTCCGGCCAGGAAGCCGTCGAACCACGCGCCGATCGCCTGCGCGCGCCAGTCGCCGGCCTCGAAGAGCGCGGCATCGCCCTCCGCGGCGCCCAGCGGGCGGCCGTGCCGGCGGGCGTCGGCATAGGTCACGAACCAGCGGGTGAACGTGCTGCGCGTGACGGCCAGGTTCGCGGCCAGCCCGATCGAGCCGCAGCGGACCTGCAGGATGTTCCACACCTGGTCGCACTCGGCGCGCAGGCGCGGGTCCTCGAGCATCGATCCGTTCGGCTCCCCTTCCGGCACCTGCGACTTGGCACGTGCGACCGCGGCGCCGATCTCCTCGGCGTGCTCCGCCAGGACGCGGCGGGGAATGCCGGACACCTGCATGATCGCGCCGCGGTCCGTGGGCTTGCGCTTGCAGAGCTCGATCAGCGCGGCGTCCGGCAGGACCGTCCGCACCGGCAGGTCCATCGATTCGGCCAGGCGGTAGCGCAGGTTGACCAGTTCGCGGGCCACCATGACCTGCCCGGCGCGCATCGGCTCGGCGCGCTGCAGGCGGCGCAGCTGCCCGTCGGGGTCGAACGCGGCGCCCCGCAGCTGCTCGCGGCTCTCGGCCAGCGCCCATTCGCGACGTCCCAGCGCGTCCAGGCGCTCGCCCAGCAAGTGCCAGATGAGCGCCAGGTAGCGCACGTCGTCGGCGGCGTAGCCCAGCTGCGCGGGCGTCAGCGGACGCGCATCCCAGTTGGTGAACGTGTGCGCCTTGCCCAGGCGGTGGCCGGTCAGGCTCTCCAGCACGTTGCCCAGGCTGGTCGGCCACGGCATCCAGGCCAGCGCGGCGGCGACCTGCGTGTCGACGACGTCGGTCGGCTCCATGCCCGCGGCACGGCGCAGGATGTCCATGTCGGTGTCGCCGGCGTGCACGAGCACCGTGCGGCCTGGCGCGGCGATCGCGCGGAAGAGCGGGCGCAGCCCCTCGGCGGCCGCGGCCAGCGGCAGCGGGTCGACCAGCGCGATGCGCTCGGCCGTCGCCACCTGCACCAGGCAGAGCTTCGGGTAGAAGCTCTCCTCGCCGATGAACTCGGTGTCATAGGCCACGAACGGCTGCGTCTCGACGTGCGCGACCAGCTCGGCGAGCGCCTCGGGCGTGGTGACCAGCTCGGCCTCGCCCTGCAGCACCAGCGGGTGCTCGAACGCGGCACGGCCCCCGCCCGCATGGCGGTCGGCGGCGGCGTGTTCCTGGGAGCGCTTCTTGCGGCGGAAGTTCACGGGGACGCGGAGCCTAGCCGCGATGCGCGCCGGATGCGCCGGACGCTGGCCACGATGCCGCCGATCGTTGCGGCGAACACGGTGCCGACGACCACGAACACCGGCCAGATCGCCATGGCCTCGCGACGCCCGTGCCCGACCTCCAGCGACTGGACCGCGATGAACCCGAAGAGGAACGCCATCGGCACCGCCCAGACCGCCAGCCCCGCACAGCACGGCTCGAGCGCCCACCGCCGCCCCCACGGCGTCAGCCGGAGCCACAGGTCCTTGTCCGGCACGTTGACGCGCTGCGGCCAGCGGCCCGCCATCCACGCGACCAGCCGTCCGGTGGCCAGCAGGAGCAGCGCCGCACCCAGCCCGATGAGCGGCGCAAGCAGCCAGTTCCCCAGGGTGCCCGTCTCCCACCGATCGGGATGCCCGGTTCCGTCGAAGTGCATCGGAATGCGCTCCGGCAGGTCCCCATGGTGCGACCAGACCCATGCACCGACCGCGACGATGGCGACGACCGACGCCACCTCGCTGGCGACGAGCAGATGCGGAACCCCGCCTTCAGCGCGCCCCATGACGCACCCTCTCGCGAAGCGAGAACGGGCACGGCCGCGCTGCGCCCGTGCCCGTACGTGCGAAGCGGGAGACGGGACTCGAACCCGCAACCTGTTGCTTGGAAGGCAACTGCTCTGCCATTGAGCTACTCCCGCAAGAGAGGCGGCATTCTAGCGAGTGCTCACGCAAGGATCGCCCGCTGGACCACGGCATCCTGCGCAACGCCCGTCAGGCGCCGCTCGAGCCCGGCATGCAGGTACGTGAGCCGCCGATCGTCCAGCCCCATCAGGTGCAGGATCGTCGCCTGCAGGTCGCGAACACGCACCGGGTCGCGGACCACGCGGTAGCCCAGTTCGTCGGTCTGGCCGTGGACGTAGCCCCCCTTCACGCCGCCGCCGGCCATCAGCACGGTGAAGCAGTGCGGATGGTGGTCGCGCCCGAAGTAGTCCTTCTTGCCGTCGCGGAACTCGGCCATGGGCGTGCGGCCGAACTCGCCGCCCCAGACGATGAGCGTCTCGTCCAGCAGGCCGCGCTGCCGCAGGTCGCGGATGAGCGCCGCGACGGGCCGGTCGGTCTCGCGGCACTTCTTCGGGAGCTGCGTCAGGATGTCGTCGTTCGGCCCCGTGCCGTGCGCGTCCCAGCCCCAGTCGAAGAGCTGCACGAAGCGCACGCCGCGTTCCGAGAGCCGGCGTGCCAGCAGGCAATTGTTGGCGAAGCTCGCGCGCCCGGGCGTCGCGCCATAGGCCTCCAGGACGTCCGGGGATTCGCGCGAGATGTCCATCGCGTCCGGGACGCTGGCCTGCATGCGGTACGCCAGCTCGTACTGCGCGATGCGCGCGGTCGTTTCGGGGTCGCCGGTCTCGGGCGCGGCCAGCGCGTTGAGGTCGCGGAGCGCATCCAGCATCCGACGGCGCCGCGCGCGGTCGATGCCCGACGGGTCGCGCAGGTAGAGCACCGGGTCGCCGGACGCCCGGCACTGCACGCCCTGGAACGCACCCGGCAGGCACCCGCTGCCCCAGACGCTCTTGCCCGCGTCGGGCGTCTTGTCGCCGGAGACCAGCACCACGAAACCCGGCAGTTCGGAGGCCTCGGAACCAAGCCCGTACGTCAGCCACGACCCCATCGACGGCGCGCCGAAGCGCGATTCACCCGTGTGCAGCAGCAGCTGCGCGGGCGCGTGGTTGAACTGCTCGGTGACGCAGCTCTTGATCATGCACAGCTCGTCCGCCACGCCCGCCATGTGCGGCAGCAGCTCGCTGATCTCCATCCCGGACTGACCGTGCCGCGCGAAACGGTACGGCGTGCCCAGCAGCGTGGGATGCCCCTTGATGAAGGCGAACGTCTCGCCCGCCAGGTACTCGTCGGGGCACGGATTGCCGTTGTGGCGCACCAGCGCCGGCTTCCAGTCGAAGAGCTCGTGCTGGCTGGGTGCGCCCGCCAGGTGGATGAAGATGACGCGCTTGGCGCGTGCCGGGAAGTGCCCTGCGCGCACGCCCAGCGGATCGATCGAGCCGGGCACGGCGGCGCCGTCGGACGCCCGCGTCTCGGACGCCAGCATGGACGCCAGCGCGATGCCGCCGAGCCCCCACGCGCCACGCGCGAAGAACTGCCGGCGCGTCAGGCGCTGCAGCTCGCCCACCCATTCGGCGGGGCTGTCGACCATGCGTGGCTGTGGGTGATCGTGGTCCATCGCTGCCTTCAGGTACGCGTCAGGAACTCGTCCATGTTGAGGACCACGGCCGCGGCCGCCGCCCAGGCCGCCGCGTCGGCCAATGCACCCGCGTCGGCACCGGTCGCCCATGCCCCGCCAAGGTCGCCCGCCATGGCCGCGGCGGCCGCCGG
>JBEIFT010000012.1:0-24967 GCA_040382255.1 Phycisphaeraceae bacterium | reverse complement strand
CTGGAGGAGAAGGTCAAGAACCCGAAGAAGGACATCGGCCCGAACATCCTGCTCTACAGCGACCGCTGCATCATGTGCACGCGCTGCGTCCGCTTCACCCGCGAGGTGACCGGCACCGACGAGCTGATGGTCGACGGCCGCGGCGACCGCGAGATGATCGACGTCTTCCCGGGCAAGCCGCTGGACAACCCGCTGGCCGGCAACGTGACCGACCTCTGCCCGGTGGGCGCGCTCCTGGACAAGAACTTCCTGTTCCAGCAGCGCGTGTGGTTCCTGACGAAGACCCCGTCCGTCGACGGCCTGACCGCCAGCGGCGACAACATCTTCGTCGAGCACAACGACGGCAAGGTGCACCGCATCAAGCCGCGCACGAACATGGACGTCAACACGTGGTGGATCACCGACGAGGTGCGCTACTCGTGGAAGCACGTGCACGACGACGCGCGCATCCGCATGCCGCGCGTCCGCGGGCTGGACGCGTTTGCGCCGGCCGACGCGGCGCACGCGTGGAAGGCCGCGTACAGCCGCGCCCTGGGCGTGGTGGCCGAGGCCGTGAACGCCAAGCGCGCCACCGCGCTGGTCGTCAGCCCGATGCTGACCTGCGAGGACGCCTACGCGCTGGCCTCGTGGGTGCTGGCGCTCGACCCGAAGGCCGAGCTGGCCGTCGGCCCGGTCCCGTTCACGGGCGAGGACCGCACGTTCAAGGGCGGCTTCACCATGTACGCCGAGAAGGCCCCGAACGCGCGCGGCGTCCGCCGCGTGCTCGAGGCGCTCAGCGCGAAGCGCGGCGGCGGCACGGTGCACGACTTCGCCGGGTTCCTGGCCGCGCTGCGCGCGAAGAAGTTCGGCGCCGCGGTCGTGACCGGCAACTATCCCAGCGACTGGGTCACGCCGGAGCTGCGCGACGCCGCGATGGGCACGCCGCTCGTCCTGGTCGACACGCTGGAGAACAGCCTGTGCAACATGGCCGAGGTCGTGCTGCCCGGCGCGACGTGGACCGAGAAGGCCGGCACGTTCCAGAACGCGAAGGGCCGCCTGCAGGCGTTCCACCGCGCGATCGAGCCGATCGACTTCGTGAAGTCCGAGCTCCAGGTCGGCACCGACCTGCTGGCCGGCTTCCAGGGCCGCCCGGCGCGCGCCGCCGGCGCGGGCACGGTTCGCGCCGAGATGGCGAAGTTCGCCGGCCTCGAGTGCATGGGCACCGACGTGCACGTCCCGGACCTCTCGTTCGAGCAGCCGTCGGACATGCAGTTCGTCGAGCTCTGACGCCGCCGCCGGCCCGTGGCCGGCCGCGTCCGCATCGGCAGATCCCAGCAGTCAGATCCCTGCCGCCCCGCCCCGGCCTCAGCGGCCGCGTGCGGGGCGGCGGTTCATTCCGCCGATCGAACGGAACGCGGGCGTGGCCGCGCGGGCGCCCTGGGCCGGGTGCGCCACGCGCCCGCCGGACTCGCCCCACGACACCGGTGCCGGGCCCGTGCCCGACGACTGGCCGCGCGAGGCCTTGGCGTGCGCGCCGCCGCGCCCGTGCGCGGGACTGCGGCCCTTGGATTCGGCGGGCGCGCCGCCGGCCTTGGGGGCAGCCTTGCTGCCGCGTCCGCCCTGGGACGGCTTGCCGCCGCGCCCCGAACGTCCGCTGCGCGCGGGCGCCTCGGCCCGCGGCTCGTCCGGCAGCTTGCTCAGCGCCTGCAGGTCCTGCGGGATCGCCACCTGCGGCACGGGCTTGCCGATGAGCTTCTCGATCGCCTTCAGCGCGCCGCGATCGCCGGGCTCGCAGAAGCTGATCGCGATGCCGGTCTTGCCCGCGCGGCCCGTGCGGCCGATGCGGTGCACGTAGCTCTCGGGGTCGATCGGGATGTCGTAGTTGATCACGTGGCTGACGTCGTCGACGTCGATGCCGCGGCTGGCGACGTCCGTCGCCACCAGCACGCGCACGGTGCCGGCCTTGAAGCCGTCGAGCGCGCGCTGGCGCTGGTTCTGGTTCTTGTTGCCGTGGATCGCGGCCGCGTTCACCTTGGCGCGCATCAGGCGCTTCATGACGCGGTCGGCGCCGTGCTTGGTGCGCGTGAAGACGACCACGCTCTCCAGCGAATCGTCTTCCAGCAGGCGCTCGAGCAGCGGCTGCTTCAGGTCCTTGGGCACCGGGTGCACGCGCTGCTCGATCATCGGCGCCGCGCTGGCCACCGGCGTCACCGCCACCTTGACCGGGTCGCGCAGCAGCGCGTCGGCCAGGTGCTGGATCTCCTTCGGCATCGTGGCGCTGAAGAGCATCGTCTGGCGCTCCTTGGCCACCATGCCCGCGATCTGCCGGATCGGCTTGATGAAGCCCATGTCCAGCATGCGGTCGGCCTCGTCCAGCACCAGGATGTGCACGTCCGCCAGCGACAGGTGCCGCTGCTGGATCAGGTCCAGCAGGCGCCCCGGCGTGGCGACGACGATGTCGACGCCCGACTGCAGCGCCTTGACCTGCGGGTTCTGGCCCACGCCGCCGAAGATCACGGCGGTGCGCACGCCCGCGTGCCGGCCGTAGGTCGTCAGGCTCTGGTCGATCTGCACGGCCAGCTCGCGCGTCGGCGCCAGGATCAGCGCGTGCGGGCGGCCGGGGGCGGCGCGCTTGGCGGGGTGCTTCGGCGTGCCCTCGCCCAGTTCGCCGGCCAGCTTCAGCCGCTGGATGATCGGCAGCGCGAACGCCGCGGTCTTCCCGGTGCCGGTCTGCGCGCACCCCAGGAGGTCGCGTCCCTGCAGCGCGGGCGGGATTGCCTGCGCCTGGATGGGGGTGGGGGTCTGGTAGCCCTCTTCGGCAAGGGCCTTGAGGATCGGGGCAGCGAGTCGGAGTGCAGTGAATGCCATGCGTTGCTTTCGGACCATGGACGATAGTTCCGGCAACCCAGTGTCCCATGTGAATTCCCGCCGAATTCCGGGGATGTCTCCTCGTGTTGCCGCCGTGCGGACTACGCTGCACTCTCCCGACGGATTCCGGCGTCGTGAATGAAGGCCCCCCCGCAGGACGCTCCCCACCAATGCACGCCCCCGCTCACGGACACGACCACTTCTCCCACCCCGTGGCCCTCCGCCACCGCCTGCTCACGATGTTCTTCGTCTTTGCGCCGCCCGCGGTGCTGGCGTTCGCGATCTGGTACTGGTGGGGCACGGGCATGCGCCCCGTCGACCTGGTGATGCTGGTGGTCGGCTACATGCTGACCGCGATGGGCATCACGATCGGCTACCACCGCTACTTCACGCACAAGTCGTTCCACGCAGCGCGCCCCGTCATCTGGTTCTTCGCCGGCTGCGGCTCGGCCGCCGTCCAGGGCCCGGTGCTCTGGTGGTGCACGACGCACCGCCGCCACCACCAGCACTCGGACGAGGAGCTGGACCCGCACAGCCCGCACGCCGGCTTCGAGCCCGGACTGGTCGGCTGGGTCCGCGGGTTCCTGCACTCCCACATGGGCTGGCTGTTCATGCGCGGCTTCGAGACGAACGTCGCCCGCTACGCCCCCGACATCGCGGCCGACCGCGACGCACAGCTCATCAGCCGCCTCTTCGTCGTCTTCGTGGCGCTGGGCTTCCTGATCCCGGCGGGCATCGGCTGGCTGGCCACCCGCACGTGGGAGGGCGCGCTCCTGGGCTTCCTCTGGGGCGGCGTCATCCGCATGCTGGCCGTGCACCACGCCACCTGGTCGGTGAACTCGGTCTGCCACCTCTTCGGCAGCAAGACCTACCGCTCGGGCGACGAGAGCCGCAACAACCTCCCGATGGGCATCCTGGCGATGGGCGAGGGTTGGCACAACAACCACCACGCGTTCCCCGCCAGCGCCCGCCACGGCCTGGAGTGGTGGCAGTTCGACATCAGCTGGATCACCATCCGGTCGCTGGCCGCCGTCGGCCTGGTGTCGCGCATCCGCCTGCCCTCGCCGGAGCGCATGGAAGAGAAGCGCATCGAGTCGAAGCGCCTGGCCGCCTAGCGTTCGCCGCATGACCGAAGCCCCCGCCACGAACCGCGGCCCCGTCGCCGAGGTGTGGGCCCTTGCGTGGCCCACCGTCCTGACGATGGTCAGCTACACGCTGATGCAGTTCGTCGACAGCCTGCTCGTGGCGCAGGTGGGCACGGCCGAGGTGGCCGCGCAAGGCAACGCGGGCGTCTGGAGCTGGGCGTTCATCTTCACCGTGGTCGGCGTGGTCGGCCTGGTCAACACGTTCGTGAGCCAGGCGATCGGCGCCGGGCGGCCCCACGAGGTCGCGCGCTACGGGTGGGCCGGGCTGTGGCTGGGCGTGCTGGCGTGGGCCCTGCTGCTGGTGCCGCTCGGGCTTGCCATGCCGTTCGCGTTCGGCCTGATGGGCCACTCGGCGCACATCACCGCGATGGAGTCGGAGTACGCGCAGGTGCTGGTGCTGGGCAGCGTGGTGGTCGTCGTCGGCAAGGCGATGAGCAACTTCTTCTTCGGCATCCAGCGGCCGCGCGTGATCACCGTGGCCGCGATCGCGGGCAACGTCGTCAACCTGGGCCTGAGCTACGCGCTCGTCTTCGGCCACCTCGGCCTGCCGCGCTTCGGGCTGCCGGGCGTCCCTGGCGTCACGCCGATGGGCGTGGTCGGCTCGGCGTACGGCACGGTCGCGGGGACGGCGGTGGAGTGCATGCTCCCGCTCGCGCTCTTCCTCGGCCGTCGGATGGACGCGGAGTTCGGCATCCGCGCGCGCTGGCGCCTGGACATGGCCGCCATCCGCGACCTGCTGCGGCTGGGCACGCCGGTGGCGCTGCAGCAGGGGAGCGACATCCTGACGTGGGCGATCTTCATGAGCGTGCTGGTGGGCGTGTTCGGCGACGTGGCGCTGGCCGCGGGCTGGAGCACGCTGCGCTACATGCACCTCTCGTTCATGCCGGCGATCGGCTTCGGCATCGCGGTGACCAGCATCGTCGGGCGCTACATCGGCGCGGGGCAGCCCGACGTCGCGGCCGCGCGCGCCCGCACGGCGCTGTGGCTCACGATGGCGTACATGGGCGGCTGCGGGCTGCTGATGCTGGTCTTCCGCGAACCGCTCATCCGCGTCTTCGCGGAGGGCGCGAACACCTCGCCCGAGACCGCCGCGCAGGTCACCGCGCTGGGCGCCACGATGATGGTCGCCGCCGCGCTGTTCCAGGTGTTCGACGGCGTGGGCATCGTCCTGCTGGGGGCGCTGCGCGGCGCGGGCGACACGCTCTGGCCGGGCATCGCGAGCGCGCTGCTCAGCTGGGTGGTGATCGTCGGCGGCGGATGGGGCCTGGTGCACTGGGCGCCCGGGCTGGGGCCGATGGGGCCGTGGCTCGCGGCCAGCGCGTTCATCATCCTGCTGGCCGCGGTGCTGGCCTACCGCTGGACCCGCGGCGCATGGCGCGCGATCCGCGTCCTGGAGACCCCCGGCGAGGAAGCCGCCCGCGAGGCGGCCGCCGGGCTGCCGGGCACGGACGGTGGACAACCCGCGCGATAACCCGCGCCCCGCGGGGGGCTTGCGGGGTCGGCTACACTTTCCTCCCCCGCCCGTATTCCACGGGCCCGCACAGCGGTTCTCACGGAGCATTCAGCGCATGTCCCACCCCGGTCTCGACACGGTCATCGGCGGCACGTCCACGGTTGCGAACGACCCGCAGGGCGCCGCCTCGCACTTCGCCAAGGGCCTTGAGCGCGAGCGCGCCGGCGATCGCCTGAACGCGATCGTCGCATACCGCGAGGCCTGCCGTCGCGACCGCAAGCCCGACCACCTGTTCCGCCTGGCGTACATGCTCGACCTGATGGGCGAGGAGGACGAGGCCGTCCACCTGTACGCGCAGGTCTGCGCGATGCCGACCCCGCCGGTGAACGCGCTGCTCAACCTGGCCGTCCTGCACGAGGACCGCGGCGAGATCCACCAGGCCGAGCGCTGCCTGCGCAAGATCCTGGATGCGCACCCGAACCACGAGCGCGCGCGCCTCTTCATGAAGGACGTCGTCGCCAGCAAGAACGCGGTGTACGACGAGGATGACAGCCGCAACGAGGCCAAGCGCAACGCCGAGCTCGACACGCCGGTGACGGACTTCGAGCTGAGCGTCCGCAGCCGCAACTGCCTCAAGAAGATGAACATCCGCACGCTGCGCGACCTGCTGATGATCACGAAGGCCGAGCTGCTCTCCTACAAGAACTTCGGCGAGACCAGCCTGACCGAGATCGAGCAGATGCTCGCCCAGCGCGGCCTGCGCCTGGGCCAGGGCCTGGACCAGGGCTACGTGGCCCGCGCGAACAAGGAGTACATCGACTCCCTGCGCGACCGCTACCCGGCCGAGATCCTGAACAAGCCCGTCTCGTCGCTGGACCTCACGGTCCGTGCGCGCAAGGCGCTGCAGCTGCTCAACGTGGCGTCGATCGGCGAACTGGCCGCGCGCACCGAGGCCGAGCTGATGGGCGTGAAGAACTTCGGCCAGAACTCGCTGGACGAGATCAAGCGCAAGCTGTCCGACTTCGGCCTGGGCCTGCGCGAGATCGAGTGACCGGCTGACCCGGTCCGAAGGCCGCAATTCTGCCGCAGGACGCGGCGGGATGCCGATGCAAGGAAGCGATGCGGCGAGGTCTCCACACGTTCGTTCCCCCCGAAGCGGCGCCTGCCGCGCTGTGGTGCTGCCTGGGCGCCGCGCTGGTCATCCATGGCTGCTCCGGCCCCGAGCGGGCCCGCCCGCGTGACGTGGCCGCCGCGCCCCGCACGCCCGTGGCGGTTGCCCCCGCACCCGCTGCCCCGGCACCCGTGGCCGTCCCGGCCCCGGTCGACCCGTGGGAAGACCGCCCCGCGCCGCCCACGTCCGAGCCCGACCTCCGCGTCCGCATCGCCGCGCTGCGCGCCGCCAACGCCTCGCCGCGCTTCACGCACCCCTCGGGGTCGCTCCTGGTGGCGCCACCCGGCGCCGCGCCGCGCGCCTTCCGCACGCCCGTCGACGTCCGCTTCACCGGGACCGGCTGGGCGGTCACCGAGGCCGCCGGCACCCCGAAGTCCCGCTGCCAGGAGTTGGCCGGGATCCAGCCCGTCGAGGTCCGCCCGCTGCCCAAGGCCCGCGGCGTCGTCGGCTACGACGAGACCGACTGGCCGGGCTCCGTGCGCATCGTCCCCGTCGCCGAGGGTGGCGGCCCCGGATCGGTCGACCTGGTGGTCGACGTGCCGCTGGAGCGCTACCTGCCCGGCGTGCTGGCGAAGGAGCTCTTCAAGAACTGGCACCCCGAGACGTTCCGCGCGCAGGCGATCGCCGCGCGCAGCTTCGCCGTGTGCGAGCACGCGCACTGGCAGGGGATCCGCCACTACGACCTGATCGCCGGCGAGGCCAGCCAGGCGTGGGTGGGCGAGGTCAAGGACCAGCGCCCGCGCGACGCCGTCGCGAAGACGCGCGGCATGGTGCTGGTCTGGGACGGCCGCGTGGTGCCCGCGTACTACTCCAGCACCTGCGGCGGCACCCCCGCGAACGCCACCGAGTCGCTGACGCGCAACCCGCACCACGGCATCGCGCCGCTGATGGCCGGCACCGGCGCCGGCGCCGCCAACCGCGACTGCTGCGCCGAAGCACCCAAGTTCCGCTGGCAGCAGGTGCTGTCGAACAAGGCGATGTGCGCGCAGCTGCGCCGCTGGGCGAACGACCAGATGGAGGCCGCCGAGCCCGCCCGCACCGAGACCGCGCCGCCCGCGGGGGCGCTCGGCGCGAAGGCACCCGCCGTCACGGCCGCCTTCGTGCAGGCCGCGCCCGCGCAGGCCAGTGCGCCCGCCGTGCCGCCCGCCCGCCCGTCCACCGCCGCGCGCGTGGCGCCCAACGGCGTCACCGAGATCGCCGACGCGCCGCTGGCCGCGATCGCCGGCATCAAGCGCATCGCGTCGCTCACGGTGGTCGCGCAGAACGCCGCGGGCCGTCCGTCGCGCATCCGCATCGTCGACGACCGCGGCCGCACGCTCGAGATGCGCGCCGAGGACTTCCGCCGCGCCGTCAACTACGCGCGCGAGGGCGAGAAGCCGCCCGCCGACCGCCTCTTCAGCAGCGCGATCGCCTCCGCCGCCGTCAGCGGCGACAAGGTCACGCTGACCGGGTCCGGCCTTGGCCACGGGGTGGGCATGTGCCAGTTCGGGGCGCAGGGGGCCGCCGCCAAGGGTGCCTCGGCGGAAGCGATCCTCTCCACCTACTATCCGGGCGCCGCGATCCGCCGCGCGTACTGAGCGCGCCGGCGCCCCGCGGGCAGGACCCCGGATTCCACCGTACCCGTACCCGTGTTCACCGGCATCGTCGAGCACCAAGGCCGCGTCCTCGCCCTGCGCCCACAGGCGTCGGGTGCGCGCCTGGAGATCGACCCCTGCGGCTGGTCCCACGTGCCGGGCGACGGCGACTCGATCGCGGTCAACGGCTGCTGCCTGACCGTCGTGGGCGCGGCCGCGGGCACCGGCGGCGCGTCCGCCGACCGCACGCTGCGCTTCGACGTCGTCCCGCAGACGCTGGGCCTGACCACGGTCGGCGCGCTGCGGCCCGGCGAGTCGGTCAACCTGGAGCACGCCGCGACCGCGGCGACGCTGATGGGCGGCCACATCGTGCAGGGCCACGTCGATGGCGTCGGCGAGGTGCTGCACGTCCGGACGGACGGCGGCGAGTGGCGCACCCGCATCGCCGCGCCCGCGGCCGTCGCGGCCCACCTGGTGGAGCGCGGCAGCATCGCGGTGGACGGCGTCAGCCTGACGCTGGCCGCGGTGGGCGAGGGCTGGTTCGAGGTGGCGCTCATCCCCGCCACGCTGGCCAAGACCACGCTCCGCGACCGTGCCCACGGCAGCCGCGTCAACCTGGAGGCCGACTGCCTGGCCAAGATGGTCACGCTGGCGGTCGAGCGGGCGCTGGCGGCACGGGGAGCGGCGGCGGCGGCATCGCCACGCCCATGATCCTGGCCATCGTGCCCTGGGGGAACGTCTGCAGGCGCTCGATCAGCGCTTGGCGGCTCTCGATCTCGAACCGCCGCGCCAGCGCGATCCGCTCCTCGGTGTCCGCCAGCTGCCGCTGCAGCATCAGGAACGCGCCGTCGGCCTGCAGCATGGGGTAGCGCTCGGCCAGCACGCGGCAGACGTCGTTCGCCAGGCTGCCGGCGCGCAGCGCGGCCACGCACTGCTGCACGTGGCGCTCGTGCACGGCGCCGCCCTGCGCAACGGCCGCCAGGTTCGGGATCAGGTCCGAGCGCCGCTTGAGCTCGACGTCGACCAGGCTGGCCGCGCGCTCCCAGCGCGTGCGGACGCGGACCGCGCCGTTGCGGACCAGCAGGCCCCAGAGCAGCAGCGTCACCGCGCCGAAGGCCAGCCCGCCCACGCCCAGCCCGATCGGAAGCGTCGCGTCGGTGCGCAGGCCCGGTGCGACCGCCGCGACGACCGGCGTCAGCGCGGCGCCGCCGGCCAGCGCGGCGCCGCCCGCGGCCACCAGCCCGAATCCCGCCCAGAAGTAGGCCCATCCGGCATGCGAACGCTCGCCGGCCAGCGAGATCATGAAGACGCCCTCTTCCGCGCCGTCGCCGATCTCCAGCGCATTGCCGTCCGGCCGCACGTGCGCGTTGCCCATGACCCACGCCACCGCACCGACCGGCACCGCGCTCTCCGAGAAGGTGCGCTGGCCCGTGCTGCCGCTGACGGTCACGCCCGGGGCCTTCGAGCGGTAGAGCGGGTCTCGCATCCCGACGGTGCGCTGGAAGGTCGATGTCGGCGTCCAGTCGGCGCCCTTCGCGCGCACGACGATCGCGCCGGTGTCGTCGCGCAGCCGCAGGTCGGTCCACTGGCCGCCCGACGCGACCACGTCGCTGCCCGTCACGATGCGCGTGCGCGTCACGCCCTTCTGGTCCTTGTACTGCTGCGTGCGGCGCCAGTGCTCGCTGACGCTCCACTGGTGCCACACGCACGCCTTGCCGCTGATCCCCGCGGTGAGCGGCTCGTCGTGCTCGACCGTGCCGCGCGTCTCGGTCAGCCCCACGAAGATGCCCTTGATCGGCACCGTCGGCACGTCGCGCAGCAGGCGCATGAAGCGGCTGCGGTTGTACCAGAGCCACAGGAACAGGCCCGCGACCGCCCACGCGCACGCGGCACCGATCAACCCGGCCATTGCCTCGTCGTGCCCGGAAGTGCCCTGCATCATCCCGCCCCGGCGTCCGCCGCGACCCGTTCCACCGCCACCAGCGTCAGGTCGTCCGCCTGGTGCACCGACCCGAACTGCATGTCCACGCGCCGCCCGACCTGCTCGACCATTGCCGCCACGTCGGGCGCACTGCGCAGCGCGGCGAACTCCTCCAGGTAGCGCTTCGTCGGCGTCCGCGCGTGGCGCGCGCCGGTCGGGTCGCCCGGGAAGGCCTGTTCGAAGCCGTCCGAGTACAGGAGCAGCCGGTCGCCGGGGCGCAGTTCGAGCTCGACCTCGGGGTACTGCTCGCCGTCGAAGACGCCCAGCAGGCCGCCGCCGGCGTCGACCGTCTCCAGCGTGCCGTCCGCCCGCAGGAGCACGGGCGACGGATGGCCCGCGCTCGAGAGGCGCGTGCGGCCGGTCGTGCAGTCGATCGTGGCGTAGACCGCGGTGGCGAACCGCGTCGTGCGCCCCTGGTGCGCGATGAGGTCGGCGTTGATGCGCGCCAGCGCCGCGCTGGGCGGCACGATGCGGTACGTGCCGTGCGCCACGTCCTTCGCGGGCAGGCCGCGGCAGATCACCATGGTCAGCAGCGCCGCCGGCACGCCGTGGCCGACGGCGTCGGCGATGAACACGCCGATGTGCCGTTCGTCCAGGCGGATCACGTCGTAGATGTCGCCCGAGACGTAGCTCGCGGGACGCCAGAACGCGTCGACGCGGACCGTGCCCAGCGCGGGGAAGCCGCGCGGCAGGAACTCGCGCTGCACGTGCGAGGCAAGCTGCAGCTCCTCCTGCATGCGCGCGATCTCGGAGCGCAGGCCTCCGGTGAAGCGCGTGGCGATCGCCAGCTCGTGGTTCAGGCGCTCGACCTCGGCCTGGCGGCTGAGCATGCCGCGCACGCCGGCCGCGATCAGCTCGGCGGGGGCGTCCAGGCGCTCGACCGCCACGCTCTCCGTGCCCGCGCGGCGCCGGCCGCTGTCGTCGATCAGCATCAGCGCGGGCACGCGCGCCAGCTCGGCGGCGTCCAGCATCTCGCCCAGGCCCGTGGGCACGTCGCGTCCGTCCAGCGCCACCACGATCGCGCTGACGCCGCCGGCCTGCACCTGCGCGGCGGCGGCTGGAAGGGCCACCGACTGCGCGCTGGCGTTCTCGCCGATGAGGCCCGGCAGGGCGGCGGCCAGCTCGTCCGCGCGCGCGCGGCGACGGTCGGTCGCGGTCACCAGGACGCGCGCCGGCGCCGGCTGCGGCCGCGTGCGCGCGAATCCGCTCATCGCAGCGCCGCCTTGAGCGCCTCGCGGTCGATCTCGATCTTCTGCTGGACCTGCAGGCCAAGTTCCTTGGCGCGCCCGGCGCGCAGCTCGATCACGTACTGCGCGGGCATGCGGCTGGGGTAGCGCCTGAGCCGCGCGCCGTACTCCTGCATGGACTCGTCGGGGCGGCGCAGCGGCTCCTTGGTCATCTCGTAGATCGCGGTGACGTAGCCCAGCCCGTCCAGGTAGACGATGTCCATGTCGGTCACGCAGTCGTACATCCAGAAGTTCTGCAGGCCCGGCGTTGCGAACACGAAGATCATGCCGCCGTCGGCGGGGATGTCGGTGACGCCGCCCAGGCCGCGCTCGCGCGTGGCGGCCGACGAGCTGATCTTCAGCTTGAACGGCTTGCCGGCAAGGGTGGCGTCGTAGGTGCCGCCGTCCTGCAGCGCGGTGCCCACGCACCCGGCCGCGAGCGCGGTGGCGACGATGGCGGCGGGGGCGATCAGGTGGGTGTTCAGGATGCGTGCAGCCATGCAAGGCTCCGTTCGTCCAGCGTGGGTGGCCGCACCGCCGCGCGGGCGTGCCAGGCGCGCAGGATAGACCCGTCCACCATCGCGGGGAACCGTGCGGCGTCCAGCGGTTCCGGGGCGGGCTGCGCGCCGATCCACCACGCCACCAGGCCGACGATCCGCGCCGGGTCGACGCCGGCTTCGCGCAGCGACGACAGGCTGGCACTTCCGCGGCGCTTGGCCATCCGCTGGCCCCCGGCGTCCACGACCAGCGGCAGGTGCCACCAGCGCGGCGGCTGCGCGCCCAGCGCGCGGTGCACGCGCTGCTGCAGCGCTGCCGAGGGCAGCAGGTCGTCGCCGCGGACGACGTCGGTGACGCCCTGCGCGATGTCGTCGACGGTCACCGCCAGCTGGTACGCGGGCCATCCGGCCTTCGTCCAGACGATGAAGTCGCCGTCGTCGTGCGCGGGCTCGAACGCCCGGTCGCCGCAGACCTCGTCGTGCACGGGCTCGGCGCCGTCGTCGACGCGGAAGCGGTGGTTCACGTCGCGGCGCGCGAAGCGCCACGCGACGGCATCGGCCGGGCGGAGCGTGCGCGGGAACGCGTGACGCGCTTCGCCGGCGTGCGGGGCGCTCAGCGCGGCGGCGGCCTCGCGGACCTCGGCGCGCGAGTGCGGGCTCTCGTAGACCAGGCCCGCCGCCGCCAGGCGCGCCATCGCCGCCTCGTAGCGCGCCAGCCTGTCGCGCTGGCGGACGGGTTCGCCGTCGCAGCGGATGCCGACCCACTCCAGGATCCCGGCCACGTCGGCGTCGGCCCCTGCCGCGGTGCGGTCGGCGTCCAGGTCCTCGATGCGCAGCACGAGCGTCCAGCCCAGGCGGCGCGCCAGCGCCCAGTTCACCAGGAACGTGCACGCGTTCCCGAGGTGCAGCGGCCCGGTCGGGCTGGGTGCGATGCGGGAGCGGTGCGCATGGGTGGCCATCGCGCGCACAGGTATAGTGCCTCGCACCATGGCTCGCCTCACCGCGAAGCAGATCACCGAGAAGCTCTCATCGCTCCCCGACTGGACCAAGAGCGGGGGGGTCATCCAGCGGACGTTCGCGTTCCCGGATTTCGTCCACGCGATGCGCTTCGTGGACAAGGTGGCCGCCGAGGCCGAGCGCGTCCAGCACCACCCGGACATCATGGTCCGCTACAGCAAGGTGACGCTGGCGCTCAGCACCCACGACGTGGGCGGGATCTCGCAGAAGGACTTCGACTTCGCGGCCGGTGCCGACGCGATCTTCGCGGGCTGACCTGCCGGCCGGCGCGGGCCCCGGCTCTCAGGCCGTCGGCCACTCGCCAAGCACCGCGCGGCAGACGCGGGCGCGGGCGGTGCGTTCGTCGTCCTCGGTCTCGACCGCGGGGTGCGCCGCGCGCAGGTGCGCGGGTTGCAGCTGGATGGTCAGCGCGTTCAGCCGGTCCAGCGAGACCGCGGGCAGCATCCCCAGGCACGCGCCCAGGCGGACCGCCGAGAGCAACTTCATCGTCTCGTCCAGGCCCAGCATGCGCGCCGCCCTCAGCGTGGCGATGCCGCGGTAGACGCGGTCCTCCAGCAGCGTGCGCTGGCGGTCCATCAGGATGCGCCGGGCCTCGCGCTCGTAGGCGACCACGGCCGGCACGATCCGGCCCGCGAATTCCTCGAGCAGGTCGGGTTCGGACACGCCGAGCGTGCGCTGGTTCGAGATCTGGAACCAGTCGCCCAGCGACTCGGAGCCCTCGCCGTGGAACCCGCGGACCGCCAGGTGCAGCTCCTTGGCGGCGCGCTTGACCTTCTCGATCTCGTTGGTGGCGCGCAGGGCGCGCAGGTGCACCATCACGCTGATGCGGATGCCGCAGCCGACGTTCGTCGGGCACGCCGTCAGGTAGCCGAACCGCGGGTGGAAGGCGAAGTCGATGCGCTGCGCCAGCGCGTCGTCCACGCGGATCGCCGTCTCGTAGGCGTCGCGCAGCGCGTTCCCGGTGCGCAGCACCTGCAGGCGGACGTGGTCCTCCTCGTTCACCATCAGGCTGAACCGCTCGTCGCGCGTGATCGCGACGGCACGCGGCGAGTCGCCCTCGGCGAACTGCTTGGAGACCAGGTGGCGCTCGAAGAGGATCTGCCGGTCGCGCTTCGGCAGCGCGGGCATGTCGAGCCACGCCAGGCCCTGCTGGCCCTCGGCGGCGATGTGTCCGCCGGCCAGGCCCAGGGCGGCCTCGTCGGTGCCCACGGCGGCGCGCACGCTCTCCAGCACCTCGCGGCGCTGCGGGTGGGTGGCGCGGCCCACGAACGGGAAGCCCGCCACGTTGCGCGCCAGGCGCACGCGGCAGCTCATGACGACGTCGACGTCGGGCGACGACGCGAGTTCCGCCGGGTCGTGCATCGGGGGCGGCGTCACGGCGTGGCCTCCGGGGCGCCCTCGGCGCGCATCTCGCGGATCCGGTCGCGCAGTCGCGCCGCGCGCTCGTACTGCTCGGCCGCCACGCATGCCTCGAGTTCCTTCAGCAGCCGCTGCACCGCGGCGGTGCGCTCGGCGGACGCGGCGCCGGACGGCGGGATTCGGCCCACGTGCTGCGTGGCGCCGCCGTGCGCGCGCTCGACCACCGGGCCGATCGTCGCGGCGAACGCGTCGTAGCACGCCGCGCAGCCCAGGAGGCCGCTGGTCTTGAAGTCGGCGAACGGGTGCCCGCACTCGGGGCACGCGGGACCGCGCGGGCGGCCGGGCACGGCCTGCGCCAACTGGCCCAGGAGCTCCTTGATCGGCGCGGCGCCCGGCATCTGGATTCCGGCCTGCGCGGCGTGCTCCTCGCAGAGGTGCAGCTCGTTCATCGTGCCGTTCACGATGACCGTGTTGTGCACCACCGCCGGCTTGGAGCAGTGATCGCAGGTGCGGAAGGGCGCGGCCATGGGCGCATTCTAGGCGCACGCGGTGCGCAGCCGAAGCGCCTTCGCCGCGGTTCGTGCGGTGGCGCGTGCGCGGCGGCGGGTCGTCAGCGCCCGCGTTCCGCGTCGATGGCGCCGCGGCACGCCTCGCGCACGGCCTTCAGCTGCGCCAGCAGGGCAGGCACGGCGTCCAGCGCCTGGATCGTGGCGGCGTCGCGGCCCGACTTCCGGGGCTCGGGGTGGCACTCCAGGAATACCGCGTCGACGCCCGCCGAGACCGCCGCGCGCGCCAGCAGGGCCGCGCGTTCCGGGCGTCCGCCGGTCGCGGTGCCCGTCGCGCCCGGCAGCTGCGTGCTGTGCGTGGCGTCGAAGCACACGGGCGCGCCCAGCGCCATCATGTCGCCCAGGCCGATCAGGTCCGTCACCAGCCGGTGGTAGCCGAAGAACGTGCCGCGCTCCGTCAGCATCCGGTTGCGGCAGCCGCATTCGTCCAGCTTGGCCAGCACGTTGCGCATCTCCTCGGGCGCCATGAACTGGCCCTTCTTCACGTTGACGGGGCGGCCCGTCTCGGCGGCCGCGACCAGCAGGTCGGTCTGCCGGCAGAGGAACGCGGGGATCTGCAGCAGGTCGACGGTCCGCGCGACGGTCGCCGCCTGGCCGGGCTCGTGGATGTCGGTGGTGACCGGCACGCCGAGCTTCTCGCGCAGGCGCGCCATCTCGTCCATGCCAGCTTGGATACCGGGGCCGCGGCTCGACTTGATGCTCGAGCGGTTCGCCTTGTCGAAGCTGGCCTTGAAGACGTAGGAAAGGCCCAGCGTGGCGCAGGCGTCGCGCACGACGGTGCCGATCCGCTCGTTGGTCGCGGGGTCCTCCAGGATGCAGGGGCCTGCGATGACCAGCAGCTGGCCGTGCGGACGGGCGAAGAACTCGTGGAGGACGTTGTTCATGGGGTGGTCCGGTCGCTACAGGCGGTACGACCGGCGCGACAACTTGAAAAGTTACCTGTTTGCGCTTCACACGTCAGGGCCGGTATCCGACAGTCCCCGTGCCCCGCGTCGTGCCGCGGAGGCGGACCCGGCCCGTGCCGTGGACCGCCCCCGGGAACGCGGGACAGTGCAGAGCCGTTCGTCCCCACAGGAGGTGTTCGATGTCCCATTGCCCCAACAGCGCCGAGTCGTTCAGCGAAGCAGTCGCCGCCCTCGTCCGCCGCCGCCACCCATCCCGCAAGGTCGAGTTGATGGGGACGCTGGTCCTGACGATCGACGGCCGCCACCTGGGCCTGGAGAACCTCTGGCGCACCGTGCAGCGCACGCCGGCCACGTGGGAGCAGACCGTCGAGCACCACGTCGACCGCGTGCTCGAGGGCGACGAACTGGCCTCGCTGGACATCCCGTTCAGCGTCGCCAAGCCGCGCATCATGCCGCGCATCCAGCCGTCGGCCATCTTCCAGACGCTGGACCGCGAGCAGGTGGCGCACGTGACGTGGGTCAACGACACCGTCATCGTGTTCGTGCTGGACATGCCGCAGTACACGGTCTCGATCAGCACCGAGCAGATGATCCGCTGGGGCATGACCCCGGACGGGCTCGAGGAGATCGCCCGCGAGAACCTGCAGCGCTACGCGCCCGACCTCGAGGTCCAGGTGGTGCGCTCCAACGAGGGCGGCCGCGCCGCGATCATCTCGATGCACGACGGCTACGACGCCGCGCGCCTGCTGCTGGGCGACCTGCACAGCCGCCTGGCCGCCAAGCTCGGCAAGACGTTCTACGTGGCGGCGCCCGCGCGCGACATGTTCGTCGCGATGACCGGCGACCCGGAGCCCTTCGTCAGCCGCCTCCGCGCGCGCGCCGAGGAGGAATACCGCCGCCTGCCGTACCCGATCTGCGCCGACCTGTTCCTGGTGACGCCGGACGGCGTGGCCGGCACGAAGGCCGAGGCCGCGTAAAGCGGGGACAGGTCCACCTGCCCCCAGTTTCGGCGGCGGCCGCCCGGCGCCCGGCGCGGCTACGCTCCACCGCCCGTGCTCCTCGTCATCGACAACTACGACTCCTTCACGTGGAACCTGGTGCAGCGGTTCTGCGAGATCGACCCGGCGCTCCGCGTCGAGGTCGTCCGCAACGACGCGATCGACGCCGCCGGCGCCGATGCACTGTCGCCCACGCACCTGGTGATCTCGCCGGGCCCCTGCACGCCGAAGGAGGCTGGCTGCAGCGCGGCGCTGATCGCGCACTTCAAGGGCCGCATCCCCGTGCTGGGCGTGTGCCTGGGGCACCAGACCATCGGCGACCACCACGGGATGACCGTCCGACGCAACGACGTCCCCGTCCACGGCAAGACCAGCGAGATCCACCACGACGGCCGTGGGCTGTTCGCGGGGCTTCCGAACCCGTTCGTCGCGACGCGGTACCACTCGCTGGTGGTCGACCCGGCGACGGTGCCGCCCGACTTCGAGGTCACCGCCTGGACCGCGCGCAAGGAGATCATGGGGCTGCGATGGAAGGCGCCCGCCGGCGCCGCGCCGCTCGAGGGCGTGCAGTTCCACCCCGAGAGCTTCCTGACGGTCGAGGGGCCCCGGCTCCTGGCGAACTTCCTGGCGATGCGCGGCGCGGCCGCCCGGCTCAGCCCTTCGGCGTGAACCGCATTCCGCTCTCGCAGTAGCAGTTCAGCATGTCGCCGGTCTTGAAGGCGTTCGCGTCCTGCGTCGCCTCGAGCGTCAGCCACACCGGGATGACAAGGTCCAGCAGCACGGCGTTCGCGTCGCGGTCCACGGCCAGCACGCGGCCCTGCACGATGCGCGGCGCGCCCCAGACCGGCTCGATGAAGCAGCCGCCCGCGTCCGCGTGCCACATGCGCTGCGCGTTGCCGCGCACGGTGCCCAGCAGGCGCTTGCCGACCGCGGCGGCCAGCGCGCCGGCGTCGCCGTCGAGGACGAACTCGAGCCGGTACGCGTAGGTCGGGACGGAGACGTGCACCTTCGCGGGCGTCCCGGGGAGGACGCTCTCGAGGACGACGCGCGCGGTGTCGTGGATGGCGGTGGCGGCGGTCATTGGCGGGGCAGTGTAGGAGGGGAGGTCACTTCGCGGGCGACGCGGCGGGGGCCGCGATCACCTTCTTGACGTTCGCGGTCGAGTTGTAGACGGCCACCTCGCCGGCGCTGGCGCTGTCGACGCCGATGCGGGCGATCTGCACGCCGCGCGTGTTGCGCACGCTCAGCGCGCCGCCGTCGCCGTCCGGCGCGGCGCCGGTCACCACGATCGGCTGGCCGGCCAGGTCGAAGAGGTTGAGCAGGCCGCCGTTCTGGCCGGCGCCCATCGCCGCGATGCGGCGCTCGTTGAGGTAGGCGCCCATCGTGCCGGCCTGGCCGGTTGCCTCGGCCATGAAGGCCGGCGCGCCCGAGGACGTGCCGACCATGAAGCGGCCGCCGCCGTCCTCCTTGGAATCGGCGCTGACCGCGACGCTGCCCTTGCCGTTCAGCAGCTCGAGCATGCCGCCCTTGCCGGCACCGGCGCTGGCGATCGACGCCGCGACCGCACCTGCGCCGTCCTTCAGGATCAGGCGGCCGCCGTCGCCGGCGACCAGCGCGGCGTTCTCGTTGCCCGCGGCGTCGGCGATGCGCACCACGCCGGTCTGGTCGGTGGCGCCGCCGGCGTACAGGATCTCCTTGCCGTTCGAGTTCTTCATCGAGAGCACGCTGGCGCCCTGCGCGACGCCCGCGATCAGGCCGATCTCGCCGTCCGCGCGGCGCATGCTGATCACCGCGCCCGCGGCGCCGGCCTCGGCGCGCATGCTGCTGGCGGCGTCGCCGGCGCCCGAAAGGATCAGGGCGCCGCCTTCCTCGCCGCGCGCGACCGTGGCGAGCGGCTTGCCGTCGCTGTCGCCGACCTCTATGCGGCCGCCGAGCTCGGTGGCGAAGAGGCCGCCCACCGGCTTGCCGCCGGCGTTCCAGACCGCGACGTCGCCGCCCTGGTCGTTGCTGGCGATGCGCACGGTGTTCGCGCCGCCCTTCGACCACACGTCCATCTGCCCGCCGGTCTCGGCGGCGTGGGCCAGCAGGACGACCTTGTCGCCCTCGCCGACGATCTCGAGCCGCTTGGTGCGGACGACGTCGACGACCGGCGAGACCTGCTGCGCGGCCAGGAGGGCGCCCGCGCCCAGCACGGCGCCGGCGGCCAGCGTGCCCGCGCGCCAGCGGCGTGCCTGGGCCTTGGCGGCGGCGAGTTCGGCCTCGATGCGGGCCAGGCGGGCGTCGATGGAACCGTCGGTGGGGAGGTGGGCGTCCATGGGGTCCGTAGGATACGCGGCAACTATGGACAGGAAGACCCTCGGCATCGGACTGGTCGGCACGAAGTTCATGGGCAAGGCCCACAGCAACGCCTGGATGAGCGCGCCCCGCTTCTTCGACCTGCCGCTGGCGGTCCACATGCGGGCCGTGGCGGGGACCAGCGTGGTCGACGTCGCCACCTTCGCCCAGAAGTGGGGCTGGCAGTGCTGCACCGACGACTGGACGGACCTGCTGTCCGACCCGCAGGTCGGCCTGGTCGACAACTGCACGCCCAACCATGTCCACGCCGAGATCTCGATCGCGGCGCTCGAGGCCGGCAAGCATGTCGCCTGCGAGAAGCCGCTGGCCGGCACCCTGGCCGACGCGCGCGCCATGCGCGACGCCGCGGCCAAGGCCGCGAAGAAGGGCGTCCGCACCTTCGTGTGGTTCAACTACCGGCGCTGCCCGGCGGTGGCGTTCGCGCACCGGCTGGTGAAGGAGGGGAAGCTCGGCCGCATCTTCCACGTGCGCGCCAGCTACCTGCAGGACTGGGGCGGACCATCGACCCCGCTGCTCTGGCGCTTCCAGGGCAAGCTGGCGGGCAGCGGCGCGCACGGCGACCTGAATGCGCACATCATCGACATGGCGCGCTTCATCACGGGCGACGAGGTGAGCGAGATCGTCGGTGCGATCGAGGAGACGTTCGTCAAGGAGCGCGACCTGGTGGACAGCGCCGGCGGCGCGATCAGCGGCAAGGGCGCGAAGCGCGCGGCCGCGCGCGGGAAGCGCAAGGGCCGCAGCACCGTGGACGACGCGGTGCTGTTCCTGGCGCGGATGAAGGGCGGCGCGGTCGCCAGCTTCGAGGCCACGCGCCTGGCCACCGGCAACCAGAACCGCAACCAGATCGAGATCAACGGCGAGAAGGGCAGCCTGAAGTTCGACTTCGAGCGCATGAACGAGCTGCAGTGGTGGGACCACACGCTGCCCGCCACGATGCGCGGCTGGAGCCGGATCATGTGCACCGACGCCGGCCATCCCTATGCCGGGAACTACTGGCCCGCGGCGCACGTGCTGGGCTACGAGCACGGCTTCGTCAGCCAGGCGGCGGACACGGTGATGGCCGTCGGGAAGAAGAAGCCCGTCGTGGCGATCCCCGACTTCGCCGATGCCTGGGAGACGCAGCGCGTGCTCGAGGCGGCGGTCCGCTGCGCGCGGACGCGGCAGCCGGTCGCGATCGCGGACGTCAAGTGAGCGTCGGCGGGCGACGCGCGGGCACCGGGGTCAGCGCGTGATGACGTCGGGCAGGTCGAAGAGCCCGGCGGTCAGGTTGCTCGGTCCGGTCGCGGTGATCAGCACGTCGGCCTCGTAGTGCACGGCCATCGAGCCGTCGGCGGACCAGATCGGCCAGTCGCGGCCGTGTGTCGTGGTCTCGGTGGTGCCCACGGTGATCATCGGCTCGACGGCGACCAGCATGCCTGGCACCCACGGCTTCCACGCCTCCTGCCACTCGCCGGGGTACGTGGGGACGACGTTCGAGATGAACGGCGCGCCGTGCAGCGTGCGGCCGATGCCGTGGCCGCCGAGCCCGCGCACCAGGTGGAAGCGGCATTCCTTCTCGACGTGCTGCTGGACGGCCTTGGCCCAGTCGATGAGCGGGCGGTTCGGCTGCATCGCCGCGACGCCCCGGCGCAGGCTCTCCTTGCCGCACTCCATCAGCGCGCGGGTCAGCTTGTCGGGCTCGCCGAACGAGTAGGTCCACGCGGCGTCGCCGATCCAGCCCTTGTTGCGCACGCCGATGTCGATGGAGAGGATGTCGCCGGCCTTGACCGGGTCGCGCGTCATCACGTGCGTGCCGTGGACGACGCAGGCGTTCGGGCTCAGGCACGCGTGGCTGGGGTAGGGCGGGTGGCCGCGCACCTTGTAGCCCAGGAAGCAGCTCTCGCAGCCCAGGTCCTTCAGCGTCTGCCCGACGAAGGAGTCGATCTCGGCCAGCGTGAGCCCGGTGCGCAGGAAGCCGACCAGCCGGCGGTGCGTCTCGACGACGCGCTCGGCGGCGGCTTCTGCGTGGGCGATGTCCTTCGGGTCGGTGACGAGCACGGGACGGGAATCCTACGCCACGCGGACATCGGCCTGCCCGCCCAGGATCGACGCGTCCACGCCCGGGCCCGCCACCTCGTAGACCAGCGCACGTTCGTCGCGGTGCGGCAGGATCACGAGGTCCGCGCGCATCCCGGGCGCGATCGCGCCGGTCTCATGCTGCAGCCCCAGCACGCACGCGGCGTTCCACGTGATCGCGCAGATCGCCTCGGCCGGGTTCAGGCGCATGTGCCGGCACGCCAGCGCAGCCGCGAACGCCACGCTCGGGCTGGGTGCGCTTCCCGGGTTCCAGTTCGTGGCCACTGCCAGCGCGCCGCCGGCGTCGACCAGCCCGCGCCCGTCCGCGTACCGACCGTCCATCGCGAAGCCGCACGCGGGCAGCGCCACGCCCACCGCGCGGCTGGCCGCCAGCGCGCGCAGGCCCTCCGGCGTGCTGGCCTCCAGGTGGTCCACGCTGCGCGCGCCCATTTCGAGCGCCAGCTCCAGCCCGCCGCGGGCCGTGAACTGGTCCGCGTGCACGCGCACGGGCATCCCCAGCCGCCGCGCCTTCGCGAAGAGCGTCCGGCACGCCGCGACGTCCCATGCGCCGTCCTCGCAGAACGCATCGACCGCCAGATCGCCGCCCCCCGGCACGCCCTCGGCCACGGCCTCGAGCAGCGCGCACATGTCCTCGACCTGCCGCGGGTTCTCGTTGTCCACCGCGTGCCCCAGCAGCAGCGTCGGCACCACCGGCGCCGGCCACACCGCACGGACCGCCAGGATCGCGTCCAGCATCTTGCGCTCGTTCGCCGTGTCCAGCCCGTAGCCGGTCTTCACCTCGACCGCACCGGTCCCGGTCGCGCGCATCTCGGCCAGCCGCTCGGCCAGCTGCGACGCCAGCGCCTCGCGCGGCGCGGCGCGCACGGCGCGCACCGTCGAGTGGATCCCGCCGCCGGCCTGCAGGATCTCCAGGTAGCCGGCGCCCGCGCGCCGCTGCTCCCACTCGCCCCAGCGCTCGCCTGCCCAGCACGCATGCGTGTGGCAGTCGACGAACGCCGGCATCACCACGCGCCCGCGCGCGTCGATCCGCATCGCCGCGGCGCGCGCAATCGAGGGGCCCTCGCCCACGGCGGCGATCCGCCCGCGCTCCACCAGCACGTGTCCGCGCGCAATCGTCCGCAGTGCGCGCATCGCCTCGCCGCGGCGCGCGCCGCCGTCGGGTGGCGCCTCGCAGGTCACGATGCGCGCGTTCTCGATCGCCAGGGGGCCGTCGACCATCCCCCGACACTACCATGCCTGCATGGAGCTCTTCATCGTCCGCCATGCCAAGGCCGCCGAGCGCAATCCCGAGGAGTGGCCGGACGACGCCGCGCGCCCGCTGACCCGCCAGGGCGCCCGCGAGTTCGAGCAGGTCGCGCGCCGCCTCCGCGCGTGGAAGCCCGGCGTGGACATCGTGCTCTCCAGCGGCGCCGTCCGCGCGTGGGAGACCGCCGAGATCCTGCGTGCCCGCGCCCGCTGGCCGAAGCCGGTCCGCACGAAGGACCTGGAGCCCGGCCGCGCCGACGGCGCCGCGCGCATCGTGGCGCTGGTGGCCGAGCAGCCCCACGATGCCCGCATCGCGATCGTCGGCCACGAGCCCGCGCTGGGCGCCGCGGTGGCTGCGCTGGTCTCGCCGGGCGGCGGGGCCCGCATCGAGCTGCGCAAGGGTGCGGTGGCGTGGCTGCGCGGTGCTCCCGGGGCCATGTCGCTGGTCGGCCTGTTGGTGCCGGCGATGGTTGCCGACGACTGAATTCCCGACCCCGACGCCCAGCGCCGCACGGGCCCGGATCCCGCATCCCCGCGCACGCCCCGGCTGGTGTATAAAGCCCGGTTCAGCCATGGACCTTCCTCCCACCCGCAAGAAGACCCCGCTCGTCGAAGTCGCCTGGGACGGCCCGGTCGTCGTCATCAAGCCCGCCGGCCCGAACATCGGCCAGCGCGAGACGCCGATCATCCAGGAGGACATCGGTCCCTACCTGAAGCTGAAGACGATCAAGTTCCTGGTGCTCGACCTGAGCTCCGTCAGCTTCATGAGCTCGATGGGCCTTTCGATGTGCATCGCCGCGCGCAACGCGTCGGTCGCGGTCGGCGCCCAGCCCGTGCTCTACGGGCTCAACAAGGACCTCAAGAGCCTGATGGCCATGATGAAGATGGACAAGCTCTACAAGGTCGTCGACACCCAGGCCGACCTCTCGAAGCTCACCGGCAAGTGATCGCGTGCCGGGCGCGCGGCCACGGGGCCTGCGCGCCGCCGGGTGCGCCCCTCGATCAGTACGCGAATCCCCACGTCGGCAGCGGCTCGTCGGCCGGCTGAGCGGTCGTGGCCGTGGCGCCTTGGCCCTTGGCATCCGCCGGCTCCGGGCCCGGCCGGAACCCGCGCCACGTCGGGCGCGGCGCGACGCCGTAGACCACCACGTCCGCCTTGCCGCGGTCCTCGCGGCGCAGCGCGTAGGCCTCGCCCTTCTGGACGCTGATCGTCAGGATCCGCGCGTTCCCCGCGCGGTGCTGGATCTCGCTGACCAGGCCGCCGTCGTACTCGGAATGGAACTGCCCCACCAGGTGCACGACCTTGCCGCCCGAGGGCGCGGCGCGCCAGGCGTTCACGATCGAATCGGCCATCGTCGCGTCCCACATGCGCTGCGAGCGCAGCACGTCGTCCACCTGCGCGTCGGAGACCTCGTGGGAGCCGTCGCCCGACATCAGGTCCTTGAAGCGCTGGCGGTAGGTCGCGGGCGGGTCGCCGGCCGGGATCGCGAAGTTCCCGCGCTCCTCGGGCGGCAGCGCGGCCAGGGCCTCGTAGCCCTCGGTGCGCGCGCGCCGGACGTACTCGCGCGGCGCGTTCGCGGCGATCACCGGCGCGCCGGCGTCCTTCGCCGCGTCGATCACCGGCTGGTAGAAGTCCTCCCACGAGCCCTTCGACGCCCAGTCGCGCGAACCGGTCCGGGTGATGAACTCCTCCTTCGTGATCTCGCCGCGCAGGTACGCGTCGACGATCGGCTGCTCGTTGCGCTCCAGCATCTCCAGCGACACCGCGCAGCCCGGCCACGCGGCGAAGGTCTCCTCGGCGATCGTGCGCTGCACCTCGTGCGCGCTGGCGTCGTCGTGCTGCTCGCCGACGATCACGATGTCGGCCCAGCGGATGCCGTTCCACAGGCCGTTCCAGTCGATCGACTGGCCGTTGTCGCCGCGGAAGATCGCCAGCTGGTACGGCGTGGCCTGGAAGTGGGGGGGCATCGAGGCACCGGGCTGCGGCGCGTAGCCCCAGATCGGGTTCGCGTACGGGTTCCGGGTCGAGCATCCGCCGGAGGCGATGGCCATGGCCACGAGGGCGACGGCCGCTCCGGCGAGGGCGGTCGGGGCGCCGATGGGGCGCAAAGCCTGCGTATTTCCGGATCGTGGGGTCATCTGGCCCCGCGAGTGTAGGGTTGACCCCGGAATCCGGTGGCGCCGGGCCCCGGGTGGGTTACCGTTTCCCGGCATGATCCGCCGCCCGAACGTCGCCGCGATGGCCGCCCTCCTCCTGGCCGGGCTCTCGGTCCCGGCCCTGGCGCAGGACCCTGCGCACCCGTACCGCGACCACGTGGTCGTCCGGGTGCAGGCGTCCAGCGTGCGCGACGTGCAGGCGGCGCTGGCGCTGACCGACGACCTGTGGACGCACGGCGCGGGGATCGGCGCGTTCGACATGCGCGTCTCGCCGGCGCAGCGCGCCGCACTCGACGCCGCGGGCCTGCGCTACGAGGTGCTCATCCCGGACCTCGAGGCGCGCATCGAGGCCGAGGCCGCGCGCCTGGCCGCGAACGGCGGCGGGGCGGGCGGCG
>JBEIFT010000011.1:0-24972 GCA_040382255.1 Phycisphaeraceae bacterium | reverse complement strand
CGACCGCATCCGGCTGGGCGGCGGCAAGACCGAGAAGGAGTACGTGATCGCCGGCGTCGTGGGCGCGGCGGGGCTCGACATCGCGACGCAGTTCTTCGGGATCCGCAGCGTGTACCTGGAAAACGCGGTCAGCTGCGTGTTCATGGACTTCGCCGAGGTCGCGCGGAGCTTCGGCAGCCGCGAGGCGTTCATCCTGCAGGTGGACCTGGACGACGCGCAGGGCGACGAGCTGGACAGGGTGCTCGGCGACGCGGTGACCGACGCGGTGCCGGGAGCGGTGTTCGCCAGCGGCCGCGCCATCCGCGGCGCGATCCTGCAGGTGGGCGACACGGTGCTGGCGATCACCAGCACGATCGCGTTCGCGGCGCTGGGGCTGGCGTGCTTCGGCGTGGGCAACGTGGTGGCGGCGAACGTGGCGGCGCGGCGCTTCGAGTTCGGCGTGCTGCGCGCGACCGGCGCGACGCCCGGCCTGCTGGCGCGGCTGGTGGCCGGCGAGGTGGTGCTGGTGGCGGTGGCCGGCGGCGTGGTCGGCACGGGCCTGGGCCTGCACCTGGCGCGCATGGGCGTCGAATGGCACCGCGTGCTCGGCGGGCAGGAGATCGGCTTCCGGCCGCCGGTGGCGCCGCTCGCGGTCGGGTTCGCCGTGCTGCTGGTGATGACGCTTGCCGCGGCGCTGCCGGCGATCGTGGGTCTGGTGCGGCGGCCGGTGCGGGAGCTCGTCTCGTAATGCCCTTCCGCCTGCACAGCCCCTACCAGCCCATGGGCGACCAGCCCGAGGCGATCGACCAGCTGGTCGGCGGCCTCCAGCGCGGCGAGCGGCAGCAGACGCTGCTGGGCGCGACGGGCACGGGCAAGACGTTCACGATGGCGAACGTGATCGCGCGCACGGGCAAGCCGACGCTCCTCATCAGCCACAACAAGACCCTCGCCGCGCAGCTCTACGAGGAGATGAAGGAGCTGTTCCCCGAGAACGCCGTCTGCTACTTCGTCAGCTACTACGACTACTACCAGCCCGAGGCGTACATCCCGCAGCGGGACATCTACATCGAGAAGGACGCCAGCCGGAACCAGGACCTGGACCGCCTGCGCCTGCTGGCCACCAGCAGCCTGCTGAGCCGCGACGACGTGATCGTGGTCTCGAGCGTCAGCTGCCTGTACGGCCTGGGATCGCCCGACGAATTCCGCAACCGCATGATCGTGGTCGAGCGCGGCACGCGCATCGTGCGCCGCGACTTCCTGCTGGGCCTGGCCGCCATGCAGTACGTGCGCAAGGAGATCGAGCCCGGCCGCGGCAACTTCCGCGTGCGCGGCGACAGCATCGAGATCTTCCCCGCCAGCGAGCAGCACGCGATGCGCATCGGGCTCTTCGGCGACGAGGTCGAGTCGATCGAGCTGATCGACCCCACCAGCGGCGAGGTGCTCTCCGAGGAGCGCCGCGCGTGGATCTTCCCGGCCGTCCACTACATGATGGCCGAGGACCGCATGAAGACCGCGCTGGACGAGATCCGCGCGGAGCTGGACGCGCGCGTGCTCGAGCTGCGCTCCGAGGGCAAGCTGATGGAGGCGCAGCGCCTGCTGGGCCGCACGAAGTACGACCTGGAGATGATCCAGGAGACCGGCTACTGCAGCGGCATCGAGAACTACAGCCGGTTCTTCGACGGCCGCGCGCGCGGCGAGCGGGCGTGGACGCTGATGGACTACTTCCGCCGCGTGCCGGGGCGCGCGCCGGACGACTGGCTGTGCATCATCGACGAAAGCCACGTCACGCTGCCGCAGGTGCGCGGCATGTACTTCGGCGACAAGGCGCGCAAGGAGACGCTGGTCTCGCACGGCTTCCGGCTGCCCAGTGCGCTGGACAACCGCCCGCTGCGCTTCGAGGAGTTCGAGGAGATCGTGCCGAGCGTCGTCTACGTGAGCGCGACGCCCGGCCCGTACGAACTGGAGAGGTGCCACGGCGTGGTGGCCGAGCAGGTGATCCGCCCGACCGGCCTGGTGGACCCGCCGATCGAGATCCGCCCCGCGCGCGGGCAGGTGCCCGACCTGCTGGAGCGCTGCCAGGCGCGCGCCGCGAAGGGCGAGCGCGTGCTGGTGACCGCGCTGACGAAGCGCCTGTGCGAGGACCTGACCACTTACCTGCACAAGCACGGCGTGAAGGTGCGCTACCTGCACAGCGAGATCGAGACGCTCGACCGCATCCAGATCCTGAAGGAGCTGCGCGAGGGCCAGTTCGACGTGCTGGTGGGCGTGAACCTGCTGCGCGAGGGCCTCGACCTGCCCGAGGTGAGCCTGGTCTGCATCCTGGACGCCGACACGCAGGGCTTCCTGCGCAGCCGCAGCAGCCTGATCCAGACGATGGGCCGCGCGGCGCGCAACGCAGGGGGCGAGGTCGTGATGTACGCCGACACCGTGACGCCCGAGATGCAGGCCGCGATCGACGAGGTGAACCGCCGCCGCGCGAAGCAGCTGGCGTACAACGCCGAGCACGGGATCACGCCCGAGACGATCAAGAAGGCGATCCGCACCGGCATCGAAAGCGAGATCCGCGCGAACCGCACCGCGCGCGAGGCCGCCGGCGAGAAGGTGGCGCGCACGTTCGACAAGGCCGAGGCGCTGCGCGAGGCCGAGGCCGAGATGCTGGCCGCGGCCGAGTCGCTGGAGTTCGAGAAGGCGGCGCGGCTGCGCGACCAGATGAAGCGCATCCAGGCGCTGCCGGAGGTCGACGGCATGGCGGTTGAGGAGCCCGAGCCCGTGAAGCCGCGCCCGAAGGCAGGCATGCCGGGAACGCGCGCGGGGCGCGGACGCAAGGGACGCTAAATTCGTCCTGCCACAGTAGTTCCAATTTCGCGGAAATTGGAACTACTGTGGCAGGACGAATTTCCTTCGCGCGCCCAGCGCGATGCGCGCGGCCGCGCGGCGCAGCTCGGCCAGCTCGGCGGAACCGGCGCGGCCCGGGCGCGCGCACGCCGGGCGGCGGGCGGCGGGGGTCGCGGGACGGGGCTCGGCGTGACCGGTGCGCATGGCTTCCGCAGCGTGATTCGGCCGAAGGCGCCCACCAGACGCAGAAATGCCCCAAATCGCGCGGAGGCCTCCCCTGCTACGCGCATAACCTTGTCCCTCCGTGACTTCCAAGCGCGCCGCCACCCCCGCCACGCCCGCCACCGCCGCGGTCGACCCCATGTCCGACCCGCGCGCGATCCGCATCCGCGGCGCCCGCGAGCACAACCTGCGCTCGGTCAGCCTGGCCATCCCGCGCGACCGGCTGGTCGTCATCACCGGCGTCAGCGGCAGCGGCAAGAGCTCGCTGGCGTTCGACACGATCTTCGCCGAGGGGCAGCGCAAGTACATGGAGAGCCTCTCCGCGTACGCGCGTCAGTTCCTGGACCAGATGCAGAAGCCCGACGTCGAGTCGATCGAGGGCCTGCCACCCACCATCGCGATCGAGCAGCGCGGCGGCGGCCACACGCCGCGCTCGACCGTCGCCACCACCACCGAGATCTACGACTACCTGCGCCTGCTCTTCGCGCGCTGCGGCACGCCCACGTGCTGGCACGTCGACGAGCGCGGCCATACGTGCGGCAAGCCGATCGCCGCGGCCAGCGCCACGCAGATCGTCGACGCGATCCTGGCGCAGGAGGGAGCCCGGCTCATGCTGTGCGCGCCCATCGTGCGCGGCAAGAAGGGCTTCCACAAGGAGGCGCTCGAGGCGATCGCCAAGCAGGGCCTGGTGCGCGCGCGCGTCGACGGCACGGTGGTCGACCTGCGCGACGCGCTGAAGGCCGGCGGCGACAACCCGCTGAACCTGGGCCGCTACGAGACCCACGACATCGAGGCCGTGATCGACCGCGTGGTCGCGCGCGCCGAGGACCGCCAGCGCATCGCCGAGAGCGTGGAGACCGCGCTGAAGCTCGGCGAGGGATCGCTGCTGGTGCTGGTCGAGGGCGCGGACGGCAGCTGGCGCGAGCACCGCTACAGCGAGCGATTCGCGTGCCCCGACCACCCCGAGTGCGCGCTCGAGGAGCTCGAGCCGCGCCTCTTCAGCTTCAACAGCCCGCACGGCGCGTGCGCCACCTGCGCCGGCCTGGGCCACGTGCAGGAGTTCGACGAGTCGCTGGTGGTGCCCGACCCGAGCCTGCCCTTCAACGAGGCGGTCGAGCCCTGGCGCCGCAACGGCCCGCGCATGAACATGTTCTATGCGCGCGCGATGCGGAACTTCGCGTCGTTCTTCAAGGTGAAGGCCGGCACCGCCTTCGACGACCTGCCCGCGAAGACGCGCCGCTGGCTGATGCACGGCCTGGACGCCGCCGAGCGCGAGGCGCTGGGCGTGAAGTTCGAGGGCGTGCTGCCGAACCTCAAGCGCCGCTTCGAGGAGAGCGAGAGCGAGTTCGTCAAGGAGCGCCTGCTGGCCTACATGAGCAGCGCCCCCTGCCCCGCGTGCGCCGGCAAGCGCCTGCGCCCCGCGGCGCTCGCGGTGAAGCTGCACAGCGGCACGATGGACGTCAGCATCGCCGACGCCACCGCGATGAGCATCGAGCGCGCGCTCGGCTTCTTCGGCAGCCTGCGCCTGGGCACGATGCAGGCCACCGTGGCGCAGCCGATCCTGAAGGAGATCGACGCGCGCCTGGGGTTCTTGGCGAGCGTGGGACTGGGCTACCTGACGCTCGACCGCACCAGCGCCACGCTCTCGGGCGGCGAAGCGCAGCGCATCCGCCTGGCGACGCAGGTGGGCAGCGGCCTGGTCGGCGTGGCCTACGTGCTGGACGAGCCCACGATCGGCCTGCACCAGCGCGACAACGACCGCCTGCTGGCCACGCTGCGCCGGCTGGCCGACATCGGCAACACCGTGCTGGTGGTCGAGCACGACGAGGACGTGATCCGCGCGGCCGACCACCTGGTCGACGTGGGCCCCGGCCCCGGGCGGCACGGCGGCACGATCGTCGCCGCCGGCACCGTGGCCGAGGTGGCCGCGAACCCGCAGAGCGTCACCGGCGCGTACCTGAGCGGCCGCCGCGCGATCACGGTGCCCGCGCAGCGCCGGCCGATGTCGCCGGCGGTCGCCGTCACAGTGAAGGGCGCGCGCGAGAACAACCTGAAGGGCATCGACGTCGCGTTCCCGCTCGGCGGCATCGTGTGCGTCACGGGCGTCAGCGGCAGCGGCAAGAGCACGCTGGTCACCGACATCCTGCTGAAGGCCGCGCAGAAGCAGGTGCACGGCACGAAGGTCGTGCCCGGCGCGCACGCGCGCGTGAACGGGCTGGCCGGCATCGAGCGCGTAGTCGAGGTGGACCAGAGTCCGATCGGCCGCACGCCGCGCTCGAACCCCGCCACGTACACGGGCATCTTCGACGAGATCCGCAAGCTGTTCGCCGGCGTGCCCGAGGCGAAGATCCGCGGCTACGAGCCGGGGCGCTTCAGCTTCAACGTCAAGGGCGGCCGCTGCGAGACCTGCCAGGGCCAGGGCACCGTCAAGATCGAGATGCACTTCCTGCCCGACGTCTTCGTGGCGTGCGACGCCTGCAAGGGCCGCCGCTACAACCGTGAGACGCTCGAGGTGCGGCACAAGGGCAAGACCATCGCGGAAGTGCTGGACATGACCGTCGAGGACGCGCTGCGGCACTTCGAGGCGCACAGCAAGGTGCGCACCATGCTCGAGTGCCTGCGCGACGTCGGCCTGGGCTACATGCAGCTGGGGCAGGCCAGCACCACCGTCAGCGGCGGCGAGGCGCAGCGCATCAAGCTGGCCACCGAGCTGGGCAGCACCGCCGCGGGCCGGACGCTGTACGTGCTGGACGAGCCGACCACGGGCCTGCACTTCGCCGACGTCGAGCGCCTGCTGAGCGTGATGCAGCGCCTGGCCGACGCGGGCCACACGCTGGTCGTCATCGAGCACTGCCTGGACGTCATCAAGTGCGCCGACTGGCTGGTCGACCTGGGCCCCGAGGGCGGCGAGCGCGGCGGCACCGTCGTCGCCACCGGCACCCCCGAGGACGTCGCGCGCACGCCGGGCTCGTTCACGGGGCAGTACCTGAAGCCGATCCTGGAGAAGGCCGGGACGATGGCGGCCGGCGGCGCCAAGGCGGAGAAGGCCGCGGGCGGCGCGGCACGCGCGCCGAAGGCGGGGCGCGGGGCGAAGATCAAGTCCTGAGGACGAGCAGGGCGCACGCGCGAATTTTGTAGCGCAAACACGCCACGCACGCGGCACCCTTCCTGCATTTGTCCGCCAATCTCGGCCCCAAGTCCCCGCCGCGCGGTGGTTTCCGCTGATCGCGCCGCGGGGCGTTCATACGCTCGCCCCGTGCCCCCCCGCACCCTCACGCTTGACCTCTCGACGGACGGCGTGCCCGAACTGCTGGCCGACTTCGAGATGCTGGTGCTCTGGGAGGCGCTGCGGCGTGCGCGCGGCGGGGCCGCCCTTCCCGCGCTGGCCACCGGCACCGGGGTCACGTCCAAGGCCGCCAAGACGCTGCTGGACCGCCTGGTGACGCTGGGGATGGCCACGGTGAAGCATGCAGGCCGCACGCGCACCCCGCGGTACGTGGCCGCGCCCGGCCCGCTGGTGGTGACCTTCGACCCGACCGACCCGAAGACCGCGCTGCGCCTGGCCGCCGCGCGCATGGCGCTGATCGCGCACCTGAAGCGCATGGGCACCACCCCGCCCCGGCGCGCCGCGCGCAAGGGGTCGTCGTGGCGCCGCGACTCGGTGGCCGTGCTGCCCCTCGAGGGCCGCGCGATCGAACTGGTCAAGGCCGGCCTGGACCGCATCGACGCATGCCTGGAGGCCGCCACCGAGGTGTCGGACGCCGCCGCCGTGCAGTCGCCGGACCGCCGCCCCATGTACCGCGTCCACGTGACCGTCGAGCCGGTGGAGCGCGCCGCGCTGGCGCTGCCCGTGGTGCTGCTGATGGAGCGCAACGACGCGACGGCGCGCAACGGCCGCGCCACGCGGCAGGCGGCCGCCCGGCTCCTGAGCGCGCGCGAGCGCGAGGTCGTCCTTGCCCTGGCCGCCGGCCGCACCAAGCGCGAGGTCGCCAAGGCGATGGGCCTGGCGTTCGCCACGGTGAACACGCTGGCGGTCCGCGCCTACCGGAAGCTGGGCATCAAGCGCCGTGCGCAGCTGGCGAACGCGCTGAACGGGCACCGCTGAGCCGGGCGGAGCGCCGCGTCCGACGCGCCCGCCGCGCCCGCGCCGTCACGCCCGCTGCAGCCGCGCGTACTCCAGCACGAGCGTCTTCACCCCGACCGTCCGGAACGCCACGCGCACGCTGGTGACGCTGCCGCGCGGCAGCACCGCCTGCACGGTGCCCACGCCGAAGAGCGGGTGCCGCACGTGGCAGCCCACGGGGAACTGCGACGCCAGGCTGCGCGTGGACGCGCGCGGGTCGTCGTCCGGCGAGGGCTCGTCGACGCCGTCCATCTCCCAGGCCGTGCGCGAGAGGTCGCGGCGCTCGACGTCCTCCTCGGGCAGTTCGCGCAGGAACTCGCTCTCCATGGCGCTCATGCGCATGCCGCGCACGGTGCGCACCGCGGCGTGCGTCATCAGCAGGCGCCGCCGCGCGCGGGTCATGCCCACGAAGCACAGGCGGCGCTCCTCCTCGACGTCGTCGTCGCCCTCGCGGGCGCGCATGTGGGGCAGCAGGCCCTCCTCGCAGCCGATCACGGCCACGTGCTCGAACTCCAGGCCCTTCGCGGCGTGCATCGTCATCAGCGTGACGGCGCCGGCCTCCTGGTCGATCGCGTCGGTGTCGGCCACCAGCGCCACGGACTGCAGGAACGCCTGCAGCACGCGCAGGAGCGTGGGCGGCTCGGGACGGTCGGGCTCGTCCTGCAGCTCGAAGTCCCCGGCCGCGCTGACCACTTCGTCCAGGTTCGCCTGGCGCTGCTCCAGGTCCTCGCCCTCCAGGCCGTCGGCAAACTCGCGCAGGCCGCTCTCGTCCAGCACCATGCCCACGAACGCCGCCAGCGCGTCGGCGCCGCGGCCCGGGAGCAGCGCGCCCCACCGCGCGAGCGACGCGGCGAACTCGTCCACGCGCTTCGCCGTGCGCTCGGACACGCCCGCGGCGCGCGCCTCGGCAAGCACCGCGGTCAGCGGCAGCTTGCGGGCCAGGCCGATGCGCTCGAGCTTGGCCACCGACGTCTCGCCGATCCCGCGCGCCGGCACGTTGATGATGCGCGCGCACGCCACGTCGTCCGCGGGGTTCGCCACCAGGCGCAGGTACGCGACCAGGTCCTTCACTTCCTTGCGGTCGAAGAACGCCGTGCCGCGCACGATGCGGTACGGCACCTGGCGCTTGCGCAGCGCGTCCTCGATCACGCGGCTCAGCGCGTTCATGCGGTAGAGCACCGCCATCTCGCGCCACGGCGTGCCGGCGGCGTTCGACTCGACGATCGCCTTCGCGACCTCGTCGGCCTCGGAGTGCTCGTCGGCGCAGCGCACCACGCGCACCTTGGCGCCGTCGCCCAGCGCGGTGTACAGCGTGCGCGCCTTGCGGCGCTTGTTGTGGCGGATCAGCCCGTCCGCCGCGGCGACGATGTGCCCCGTCGAGCGGAAGTTCTCGCCCAGGCTCACCGTGTGCGCGCCGGGGAAGCACTCCTCGAACTCCAGGATGTTGCGGATGTCCGCGCCGCGCCAGCGGTAGATCGACTGGTCCGGGTCGCCGACCACGCAGATGTTGCGGTGGTCGCCGGCGATGCGCCGCGCGATCGCGAACTGCGCGCGGTTGGTGTCCTGGTACTCGTCGATCATCAGGTAGCGGTGCCGCGCCGAGGCCTGCGCGCGCAGCGCGTCGTTCGTCTCCAGCGCAAGCGCCACCTTCATCAGCAGGTCGTCGAAGTCGAGCGACTTCTGCCGCTGCAGGATGCGCTCGTACGCCGCGTAGGCCTTCGCCACCTGGCGCGAGCTGTAGTCGCCCGCGGTCTCGGCGAAGCGCTGCGCGTCGACCAGCTGGTTCTTCGCGTTGCTGATCTTGGCGTGCACCGCGGCGGGCTGGAAGTTCTTGTCGTCCAGGCCGGCCTCGGCGATGGCCGACTTGATGGCGCGGCGCTGGTCGTCGGTGTCCCAGATCACGAACGCGGGGTCGACGCCGCACTCGGCCGCATGGCGCCGCAGGAACATCGCGCAGAACGCGTGGAAGGTGCTGACCACCAGCCCGCGTCGCCCGGGCAGGCCGGCGGGCAGCATCGATTCGACGCGCGCGCGCATCTCGCCGGCGGCCTTGTTGGTGAACGTCAGCGCCAGGATGTTCCACGGCGCCACGCCGTTGGCGATCAGGAACGCCACGCGGCGCGTGATCACGCGCGTCTTGCCGCTTCCGGGGCCCGCCAGCACCAGGAGCGGGCCCTCCACGTGCGCCACCGCCGTGCGCTGGTCGTCGGTCAGCCCCTCCAGGAGGGCCGCCGGGTCCAGGCGGACGGGGGGTTCGAACGGGGCGGATTCCTCCGCGGGTGGTGGTTCGGGGAACAGCAAGTCGCGCAAGCCTCCGTGCGTCGCAACGCGTCCGGCGAGTCTAGAGAGACGCAGCCCGACAACCTGTCCACAGTCCGGTTTGGCTGTTGATTTGCCTTCACGGAACCCTAACCCCTCGGAATCACGGCACTTGCGTGGCGGCCTTTTGAAAGTCGATAAAAACGACGAAACCGACCCTTGCACCCACAATAGGTAGGGTTACCATTCGACCCGCTTCGCTACACGTTGTGTGTGGACCCCGAAGCGTGTCGTACCGAACAGATGCCGTACAACCATCGGTTGTGCAAGGACTTACGTCGGGCCTCGTGGCCCGCAGCAAGGGGCAGAGACAGATGAGCATCCTGTGTGACACGCAGATCCGGCAGGCCGTGCGGATCGCCCCCTTCGCGGACAACGTGAAGCGCCCGGGCACCGTCTCGTACGGCGTGTCGAGCTACGGCTACGACGTGCGCGTCGGCACCCGCTTCAAGGTCTTCACCAACGCCACCAGCGGCGGGACGGCCATCGTCGACCCGAAGGCGTTCACCAACGACCTGTTCATCACCATCGACACCGCGGAGACCGGCAAGGACCACATCGTGATCCCGCCGAACAGCTTCGCGCTGGCCGAGACCGTGGAGACCATCGACGTCCCCCGCGACGTCCTGGCCATCTGCGTCGGGAAGAGCACGTACGCCCGCTGCGGCATCATCGTCAACGTCACGCCCCTCGAGCCCGAGTGGCGCGGCAAGGTCACCATCGAGATCAGCAACACCACCCCCCTGCCGGCCAAGATCTACGCGAACGAGGGCATCGCGCAGATGATCTTCCTGAAGGCCGACAGCGTCTGCGCGGTCAGCTACGCGGACAAGGGCGGCAAGTACCAGGACCAGTCCGGGCTCACCCTCCCGCGCGTCGACGGACTCCCGTTCGGCGACGGCACCCCCAACAGTCACTGACCCACATCGACCCGGCACGGCTGCGCACGGAATTGCGCGCCGCCGCGCCGGAATGCATCACGCACCCCCGTTTCGGAAACATCGACACATGCGCATCGCACGCCGCTTCACCACCGCAGGCAAGGACGTCTTCAGCACCCTCGAGTGGACCACCCGCTCGAGCCGCATCAGCAACTCGGACGGCAGCACCGTCTTCGAGATGCACGACGCGCAGGTGCCGGCGACGTGGAGCCAGCTCGCCACCGACATCGTCGTCAGCAAGTACTTCCGCAAGGCCGGCGTCCCGCAGCTGACCGCCGACGGCAAGGTCCAGAAGGACGCGGCGGGCAAGCCGGTCATGGGCCCTGAGCGCAGCGTCAAGCAGGTGGTCCACCGCCTGGTGGGCTGCTGGCGCCACTGGGGCGAGAAGTTCGGCTACTTCAGCGCGAAGAAGGACGCGGACGCGTTCTACGACGAGCTGAGCCACATGCTGCTGAACCAGATGGCGGCGCCGAACAGCCCGCAGTGGTTCAACACGGGCCTCAACTTCGCCTACGGCATCAGCGGCCCCGCGCAGGGCCACTGGATCGCGGACCACAAGACCGGCAAGATCGGCCTGGCGAAGGACGCCTACACCCACCCGCAGCCGCACGCCTGCTTCATCCAGGCGGTCCGCGACGACCTGGTCGGCGAAGGCGGCATCATGGACCTGTGGACGCGCGAGGCGCGCCTCTTCAAGTACGGCTCGGGCACGGGCACGAACTTCTCCAACCTGCGCGGCGAGAACGAGCCGCTCTCGGGCGGCGGCCGCAGCTCGGGCCTGATGAGCTTCCTGAAGATCGGCGACCGCGCCGCGGGTGCGATCAAGTCCGGCGGCACCACGCGCCGCGCGGCCAAGATGGTCTGCCTGGACGTCGACCACCCGGACATCGAGAAGTTCGTCAACTGGAAGGTCCGCGAGGAGATCAAGGTCGCCGCGCTCGTCGAGGGCATGAAGCACCTGGCCCCGAACCAGCGCGAGATCGCCGACCAGCTGGGCCTGAAGCTCGACTACGACTTCAACGGCGAGGCCTACTACACCGTCAGCGGCCAGAACTCGAACAACTCGGTGCGCCTGTCCGACGCCTTCATGGAGGCGGTCGAGAAGGACGGCGAGTGGACGCTGGTCCGCCGCATCGACGGCAAGCCGGCGAAGAAGCTGCCGGCCCGCGAGCTGTGGCGCCAGATCAACGAGGCCGCCTGGCACTGCGCCGACCCGGGCGTGCAGTACGACAGCACCATCAACGCCTGGCACACCTGCCCCGAGGGCGGCCGCATCAACGCCAGCAACCCGTGCAGCGAGTACATGTTCCTCGACAACACGGCGTGCAACCTGGCGTCGATCAACCTGCTGAAGTTCTACGACTCCGAGACGCGCACCTTCGACATCGAGGGCTACGAGCACGCGATCAGCCTGTGGACCGTGGTGCTGGAGATCAGCGTGCTCATGGCGAGCTTCCCGTCCAAGGAGATCGCCGAGCTCAGCTGGAAGTACCGCACCCTGGGCCTGGGCTACGCCAACCTGGGCGCCATGCTCATGCAGGCGGGCATCCCCTACGACAGCGAGGAAGGCCGCGCGGTCTGCGGCACGCTGACGGCGATCCTGACCGGCCGCTCGTACGCGGCCAGCGCGGTCCTGGCGGCCGAGCACGGCCCCTTCGACGGCTACAAGGCCAACAAAGAGCACATGCTCCGCGTGGTCCGCAACCACCGCCGCGCCGCGGCCGGCGTGGCGCGCGACAGCGGCGAGTACGAGGACCTGCGCATCTCGCCGGTCCCGATCGACCACTCGGTCTTCAAGGACGGCCGCGTCAACATCGCGAACGCCGACGCGCTGCTCAGCCACGCGGTGGCCTCGTGGGACGACGCGCTGGCCTTCGGCAAGAAGCACGGCTTCCGCAACGCGCAGGTCACCGTCATCGCGCCGACCGGCACGATCGGCCTGCTGATGGACTGCGACACGACGGGCGTCGAGCCCGACTTTGCGCTGACCAAGTTCAAGAAGCTGGCCGGCGGCGGCTACTTCAAGATCGCCAACCAGTCGCTGCGCCCGGCGCTGCGCGCGCTCGGCTACACGCCGGCGCAGGTCGACGAGATGGTCGCGCACGTGATGGGCACGCTCAGCCTTGAGGTCGCGCTGCCCGAGAACGACGGCACCGTGCCCGCGCACGGCCGCACGTTCCGCGACTTCCTGGTCGAGTGCGGCTACACCGGCGACGAGGTCGTCCAGGTCGAGAACGGCCTGCCGACGGTCTTCGAGATCGGCTTCGCGTTCAACGCCTGGAACATGCCGGAGCGCATCCTGGCCAACCTGGGCGTCGACGTGGCCGCGGCCCGCAACGACCCCAAGTTCAGCGGCCTCCGCGCGCTGGGCCTGAACAAGGAGCAGATCGAGGCGATGAACCGCCGCATCTGCGGCACGCAGACGATCGAGGGCGCCCCGCACCTCAAGGACCGCCACCTGCCGGTCTTCGACTGCGCCAACCGCTGCGGCACGCTGGGCACGCGCTTCATCGCGCCGGAGGGCCACATCCGCATGATGGCCGCCGCGCAGCCCTTCATCTCGGGTGCCATCAGCAAGACCATCAACCTGCCCAACGAGGCGGCGGTGTCCGAGATCGGCGCCTGCTACCGCCTGAGCTGGGAGCTGGGCCTGAAGGCGAACGCCCTCTACCGCGACGGATGCAAGCTGAGCCAGCCGCTCAGCACCAAGTCCGACGCCAGCGAGGAGCGCGAGGAGGAGGACACCGAGGGCCTGTCGAAGGAGGCCACGGTGATCGAGCGCGTCGTCGAGGTCGAGCGCGTCGTCGAGCGCGTGGTCGACCGCGTCGTCGAGCGCCCGATGCGCCGCCGCCTGCCCGACACCCGCGAGTCGGTGACGCACAAGTTCAACGTCGCCGGCCACGAGGGCTACCTGATCGTCGGCCTGTACGACGACGGCAAGCCGGGCGAGCTGTTCATCACGATGGCGAAGGAAGGTTCCACGATCGGCGGCCTGATGGACTCGCTGGGCACGGCGATCAGCCTGGCCCTGCAGTACGGCGTGCCGGTCGAGAGCATCGTCACGAAGTTCGCGCACCAGCGCTTCGAGCCGATGGGGATGACCACCAACAGCGACATCCCCTTCGCGAAGAGCCTGGTCGACTACATCTTCCGGTGGCTGGGAATGCAGTTCATCCCGGGCTACCGCGAGCAGAACGCGCCGAAGCGCTCCAAGCCGGCCGAGCTGGCCGGCGCGCACGGCGACGGTGGCGCAGGAAGCGCCTCCGGCACCCAGCCCAAGGTCGTCAAGGAGGACGCATGGCACGCACGAAGCAGCGGATCGGCCACCTCGCCCGCGACGGACGCTCCGTCGGCAAGCGAGCCGGCAAGCGGCATCGCCCGGGCGAAGGACGACGTGAGCTCGATCCTGTCGAGCCGCGGCATCACCGAGGTCTCGGCCGCGTCGATCATCGACGGTTCGGATGGGGCCCCGAAGGCCGCACCGGAGCCGGTGGCCGTCGGCGAGGCTCGCGTGGCCGGGTCCGCGCTTGACCAGTCGAACGCCCAGATGATGGGCGACGCGCCGGCGTGCGACGTGTGCGGATCGATCACCGTGCGCAACGGCACCTGCTATCGCTGCCTGAACTGCGGCCAGTCGATGGGCTGCAGCTGACGGCAGCGCGGGACCTGCCGGCCCTGCGTCGCGCCACGGATTGGTGCGCGCAGGGCCGGCAACCCGGCAACCGGAACGAACGAACCACACGAGACACCAGGCCCGCCCCGCACGACGCGCGGCGCGCCGCAGACCAAGGCAGACACATGGACCATGCGCCGGCGGGCGGACCTCCGACCCGCCCCCGGCGCGACAAATGACGCGATGGCGGCGCGTGCGGACGGATCGTCGGTCAGCGAGTGGATGGACCCTCCTTGCAGGCCGAATGAGCACGGACAACGCGCACTTCGGCCCCCTCTCCTGGGAACGGATGCCCCCCGACGCTCGGCGGACGAGGACTGCCTCGGCAGCCCGAATCCGACCGGCGCGCCAACCCGGAAGGGAGACCCAAGCCTGATGCCGCGCCCCATCGCGTCTCTACACCCCGCGCGTGCGCCCCTGCGGCGCGCGCCCTGCCCCCGCCGCGGAAGTGCCCACCTCCGCGGCGGGGGCGTTGTTTCCGGGGCCGCCCTACACTTGTCGATCCGATGACCAGCACCCGCCGCACGACCACGTTGTCCCGCGCCGGCGCCGCCGCGGCCCTTGCCGCCCTGCTGGCGGCCGGCTGCGCCACGACGCCCGAGGAGGCCTCGCTGAAGCGCCGCGACGCGATCACGACGGCGCCGATCACGCACGTGGTGCTGATCGACCTGAAGGACCCCACGCGCACGGCCGAACTGGTGGCCGACTGCGACCGCACGCTGCCGGGCATCGAGTCGGTGATCTCGTACGCCTGCGGCGTGCCGATGGTCACCGACCGCGCAAACGTGCTGTCGGACTACGACGTCGGGTTCTCGGTGGGCTTCCGCTCCGAGGCCGAGTACAAGTCCTACCTGGAGGACCCCCGCCACCAGGGCATCGTCGCGCGCTGGCGCGAGGCCTGGAAGAGCGTCAAGATCTACGACATCGTGTCCGGCGCCGCGCCCGCGAACACGGTCATGCTTCCCCCCGCGCCGGCAAAGGCCACCGCGGCCGCCGCGGCCGCCGCAGACCAAGCGCCGGCGGCCAGCGCACCGCCAGCCAATGCGACCAAGGCGCCCGCCCCGGCGCCGACGGCCGTTCCCGCCCCCGCGCCCGCCGCGGCCCCGCGCACCTGACCGCTACACTCGTCCCATGGCCATCGAAACGACGCTCCAGCCTCGCCAGAAGTGGTGGAACCTGCTCTACGCGGTGTTCTGCGTGGTGATGGGCCTCTGGGGAGGCTACGACTACTGGGTCAAGCTGCCCCGCGACGCCCAGGCGCTGGCGGACTACACGGCCGCCGTGCGCCTGATCGAGGCGACCCCGAACCCCACTCCCGACCAGCGCCCGAAGCTGGCCGAGGCCCAGGCCACCATCGACGGCCTGCAGAAGACCTACGGCGGCGTCCCCCCCAGCGAGAGCTGGTACGACCGCCCCGTCCAGCTCTGGCTGTGGGTGATCTTCGGCGGCGTGCTCGGCACCCCGTTCTTCCTCTGGCAGTGGCTGGTGCCCGCCCGCAAGAAGTACCGCCTGGACGACGACGGGACGCTGCACGCCCCGGAGGGCACGTTCACGGCCGACCAGATCGCCGACATCGACATGTCCAAGTGGATGGCGAAGTCGAAGGCGTGGGCCGTCACGAAGGACGGCCGCCGCATCCTGCTGGACGACTACAAGTTCCGCAACATGCACCTGATCGTCGGCAGCCTGGCCTACGAGCGCTACCCCGAGGCCTGGACCGAGGACGCCCGCGACCGCTCGAAGCTGAAGGACGAGGAAACGAAGTCCTCCGAATCGTGACCCCGCGATCCGCGACCCGCCCCGCAAGGAACGACCGATGCGCGCCACCGCCGAGCCGACCACCGCGATCCCGAAGCAGGACCGCTGCGCCGACCTGCCCCACCGCCCCCGCGTGCTGCTGGGCAAGATGGGCCTGGACGGCCACGACCGGGGCGTGAAGCTGATCGCGCGCGTGATGCGCGACGCCGGCATCCACGTCGTATACAGCGGGCTCTGGCAGACGCCGCGCAGCCTGGCGATCGGCGCGCGCGACGAGGACGTCGACTGCGTGGCCGCGTCGATGATGTCGAACTCGCACCTGGTGCTGGTGCCGCGCCTGCTGGCCGAGCTGAAGGCCGTCGGCCGCCCGGACATCGCCGTGAACGTCGGCGGGATCATCCCGCAGGCCGACGTGCAGGCGCTGCTCGATTCGGGCGTCGCGCGCGTCTACCACACCGGCACGGGGATGGACGAGATCATCGACAGCGTGCGCGCCTGCGTGAAGCCGTACGCGCCGCTCTCCACCGGCACCGCGGCCGCCGACCTGGCGCGCCGCATCTCGATGGCGCACGCCGGCACGCTGCCCGCCGGGACGCCGATGCGCCGCCCCGCGCGCGTGGTCGGCATCACCGGCTCGCCGGGCGCCGGCAAGAGCACGCTGGTCGCCGCGATGGCCAACGAGGCCGTCCGCCGCGGCGACCGCGTCGCCGTCGTCGCGTTCGACCCGATGAGCCCGATCACGGGCGGCGCGCTCCTGGGCGACCGCCTGCGCGTCGACTTCAACGCCGTCGACGACAAGGTCTTCTACCGCTCGCTTGCGATCGTCGGCGAGGACTACCGCAGCCTGCCCGACGTCATCGGGCTGATCGGCGCGGCAGGCTTCGACAAGCTGATCATCGAGACCGTCGGTGCCGGCCAGAACGACGTCGCGATCCGCAGCCACGTCGACCGCACCGCGGTCGTGGTGGTGCCCGGCATGGGCGACTCGGTGCAGATGGACAAGGCCGGCATCCTGGAGATCGCCGACGTGTTCATCGCCAACAAGGCCGACCACGCCGGCGAGGCCAAGCTGGTGCGGGAACTGCTGGACATCTCGTCCGGCCGCCGCATCATCGAGACCATCGCCACCGAGGGCAAGGGCGTCGTCGACGCGCTGGACGCGCTGCTCGGCTGACCGCATGCACGGCGCACGCCCCGCGGGGCGCGCGCGCCGCCGCTCACTTCCAGTGCTCGGCCACCCACGGCGTGGGCAGGACGTGCCGCGTCAGCTTGATGCTGCGGCCGGCGATCGCGTCGGGCGGGTTCGGGTGACCGTGGAAGACCACGATGCGCGCGCCCTCGGGGATGCGCGGCGCCTTCCACCAGCACGCGGGAAACGGCGCCATGCAGCCGTACTTGAACGAGACGCACCACTCCTTCGGCCAGTACGAGAGCTTGCCGGCGCGGTGCAGCTCGTGCGAGATGTACTCCTGCTCGTTGCGCACCTCGCGCCGGACCTGCGCGTGCTCGCGCATGAAGCGCTCCAGCAGCTCAGGGTGGCCACCGGCCTCGAAGCGGTAGACGGACGAGTTGCCCGTCGGGCGCCACGGCCGCTTCCAGTCCTTGATGATGAAGAAGTCGCCGGGCCGGTCGAAGAAGCAGCCCAGGTCGCCCACGATCACCACGTCCAGGTCGATGAAGAGCGTCGGGCCGACCAGGTCGAAGAGCGGGCGGCGGAACGTCGAGATCTTGCGCCAGCCGCGCTCGGGGCCGCCCGGGTCGTCGAAGTCGGGCAGCGGGCGGGCGTCGATCCCCGGGTCCAGGCCCGTCGGGTCGTCGGTCATGCACACGAAGCGGTGCGGGCGCGCCAGGTGCCGGCGGACCATGGACGCCAGCCGGTTCGCGTACTCGGGCCCGTACTTCGTGCCCCACTTCATGCAGATCACGTTCGCCATCGCAGGGGCCAACTGTAGCACGGGGCAGGCCCGCCCGCCCCGCCCCGAAGGCCCCTCGGCACGCCGCGGGTTCCCTACACTGCGCGGCTCGCCCGGGCGGCCCGCGTGCCGCCCCGCGCCGCACACCAAGGAGACGCCATGACGACGGAACTCAAGCCCAACACCAACCAGGCCCTCGGGATCGGACAGTTCGCGGTGGACTTCATGGCGAACGCCCGCCCCGGCAAGGCCGTCGAGGAGCGCACCAAGCTCTTCCACACCGACAGCGTGCTCTGCGGCATCAGCGCCGTGGCGCTGGGGACCAACGCACCGTGCCTGTTCCGGCAGGAGGCCCTGGACTACCAGACCCCGAAGGGCGTGCCCTTCTTCGGCAGCACCGTGAAGGTCGCGCCCGAGAAGGCGATCGTCGCCAACGGCAGCGCCGTGCGCGAGTGGGACTCGAACGGCACCAACTTCGGCTACCGCAAGGAGCTGGGCTTCACGGCCGGCGAGTTCGGCCACAACGACTTCTACCCCGTGGCGATCGCCGCCGCGCAGCTGAAGGGCCGCGACGGCGCCTGGGCGCTGAAGGGCATGATGCTGAGCGACGAGATCCGCGGCCGCCTGGCCGAGGTCTTCAGCCTCAAGACCTACAAGATCGACCACGTCGTGCACGGCGCGATCGGCAGCGCCGCGACGTTCGGCGCGATGATGGGCGCCACGCCCGAGCAGATCGAGAGCGCCGTCGGCATGGTCGTCGCCCACTACATCCCGTGGCGCGCGATCCGAGCGGGCAAGCAGCTCTCCGACAGCAAGGGCGCCAGCGCCGCCATCAGCACCGAGGTGGCCGTCCTGAGCATGATGCGCTCGATGCGCGGCTTCATCGGCCCGAAGGACATCTTCCGCAACCCGGAGAGCATGTTCCGCCAGTTCCAGAAGACGCAGGGCGACAGCCCGTTCCCGCTGGTCATGTCCAGCACGGGCGACGACTTCGCCGTGATGGGCATGCACTTCAAGCTGGGCCTGTACGAGCACCAGTCGGCCGGCGCGCTGCAGGGCCTGATCGACCTCATGCGCAAGCACCCCGAGATCGTCTCGGACCCGGGCTGCGTGAAGTCGATCAAGATCGTGGCCTACGAGCCCGCGTTCGGCATCATCGGCGACCCCGCGAAGCGCGACCCGAAGACGCGACAGAGCGCGGACCACTCGATGGTCTACATCGTCAGCACGCTCTACCGGAAGGCCATCGAGCTGGCGAAGGCGAAGGGCGGCCTGCCCGCCGACAACGACGGCACGTGGAAGGCGCTCTTCCTCAGCCCGTACGACTACGACGGCAAGGCGATCTTCCACCCGGAGACGCGCGCCCTCATGGACAAGATCGTCTTCGAGCACGGCGGCCCCGAGTACGACGCGAAGTACCCCGACGGCATCCCGACCTCGGTGGTCATCACGACGACCGACGGCCGCACGCTGGACAGCGGCCTGGTGATGTACCCCTCGGGCCACGCGCGCAACACGACCGCGGACCTGAAGGGCATCCTGGCCAACAAGTTCGAGCAGCTGGGCAAGCTGGCGATGGACGACCCGAAGCCGCTCGTGGCGAAGCTCGAGAAGCTGGACCAGCTGGACGCCGCGGGCATCGCGGGGCTCTACGACTTCCGCATCCTGGACCGCGGCACGTTCGAGTGAGGCCCGCGCCTCACTTCGCCGCGGGCGGGACGGGCGTGTTGCCCTTGCCCGGCTTCGGCGGCATCGGCGCGGCGTCCTTCGGGATGCGGGCCAGCACCTCGTCCACGGCGCGCTCCAGCTGCGGGTCGCGGCCGGCGGCGCGGTCGGCGGGCGTCAAGTCGACCTCGATGTCGGGCTGCACGCCGCGGTTCTCGATGAAGTAGCCGAGCTTCGGCTCCCAGAACGCGTACTCGGGCTGCGTGGCGTGGCCGCCGTCCTGGAAGGGCTTGTCGTCGCGGATGCCGACGACGCCGCCCCAGGTACGCATGCCGATCACCGGGCCCAGGCCCCACTGCCGGAACGCCCACGGGAAGATGTCGCCGTCCGAGCCGGCGTTCTCGTTCACGATCACCGCCATCGGACCCTCGGGACTGCGGGTCGGATAGCGCATCGGCAGGCCCTCGCGGCCAACGTCGCGGGCGATCGTGCGGCGCTTCAGGCGCTCCAGGATCATCTGGCTGACGAAGCCGCCGCCGTTGAAGCGGTCGTCGATGACCAAGCCCGCCCTGTCGAACTGCGGGTAGAAGCCGCGCACGAACGCGCTCAGGCCCGCGCCGCCCATGTCGGGGATGTGGATGTAGCCGAGCTTCCCGCCCGAACGCTCGGCCACCGCGCGCCGGCGCCCCTCGACCCAGTCGCGGTAGCGCAGCGGCTCCTCGTCCAGGATGGGCGTGACCTCGACCACGCGCGGCTTCGGCGGCTGGCCGGCCTCGCCGTCCTTCGGCAGGATCGCCAGCATCACCGGCGTGCCGCCCTTGCCCTGCAGCAGCTCGCCGACCTCGCCGATGCCCTTCGTCACGCGACCGTCGATCGCCAGGATCACGTCGCCCGGTTTCACGCCCAGGTGCGGCGCGGCCAGCGGGCTGCCATCGCCGCCCTGCGCGGAGAAGTCCGGCAGCACGCGGTCGATGCGGATGCCCTCGGGCACGATCGTCGCATCGATGCCGAGCAGGCCGATCATCACCGGCTTCGGGTCCTCGAAGTTCTCGCCGCCGCCGATGTACGTGTGGCTGGTGCCCAGCTCGCCCGACATCTCGCCCACCAGGTCGGTGAGCTCGAGCCGCGTGCCGACGCGCGGCAGGAGCGCCTCGTAGCGCGCGCGCACCGCCTTCCAGTCGACGCCGCCCATGTCGGGCTTCCAGAAGAAGTCGCGCAGCAGGCGCCACGCCTCGTCCAGGATCTGCGCCCATTCCGCGCGGACGTCCACCGCGATGGTGACGCCGGGCAGCATGATCGGCTCGGCGGGCGATCCGACCGCCCCCAGGTCCAGCGCCTTCAGCTGGTTGCCCGTGGTCACCAGGATGGCGACCGAGGCAACCTGGTTCACCGCGAACGTGCCCACGCCCTGCTCGGGCAGCGCCGTGGTCTGGCCCGCGGACAGGTCGCAGTGCAGCAGCGTGCCGGGGTCCGCCGCGAGGCCCTCCCCCGAATCATCGGACGCCGCGAGGCCCTGCAGCGGCTGCTGCAGGAGGAGGAGCCCACCGTGGATCGCCTCCACCTGCGCGAACGTGCCCGGATCCACCGGCAGCTTCGCGGCGCGCGCCATGAAGCCCTCGAGCGTGATCGGCATCGCGGGCGCGGGCTCCTCGGCCTCGGGGGCGGGCGGCGCCATGCCGGGCTCCGCGGGCTGCCCACCCTCGCCGGCCTCGGGTTCCTCCGGCTCTTCGGGGGGAGCGGGGGCTTCCGGAGGCTCCTTCGCCTCGGGCGCCGCGGGCGCGGCCCATTCCTTCAGGTCCATCCCCGCGGCGGCGGCCTCGGCCTGCAGCGGCGGCGGCAGCTTCGCGTCCAGCGGCACGGCGAACACCTCGGTCGCGCCGACCGTGGCGAACGCCATGTCGAACTGGTCCATCACCGGGTCGATCGCGCGCGGCGACGTGAAATAGAGGTACTGCCCCTTCGGGTCCCAGCGCGGCGTGCGGTCGTCGGTCATGCCGTCGCTGACGCAGGTGTCCTTGCCGGTCGCGGCCTCCCACAGGTGGATGCGGCCCAGGCCGTTCGCGCCCGTCTCGACCCATGCCAGCCACGCGCCGTCCGGCGACCAGCGGTAGTCGGTCACCTCGCCGTCGGCGCTTGTGCCGACGACCGTGGGCTCGCCGCCCGCCATCGGCGCCACCAGCATGCGCAGGCTCTTGTCGCCGTACGCCACGCGCGCGCCGTCGGGCGAGACCTGCGGCGCGAAGATCCACCGGTCGCTCTTCGCGATCGTCCGGCACGCGGCGTCGCCCGGGATGCCGATCGTCGCGATGTCGTGCGCCGCGATCGCCGCGTCTCCGCCCGCGTCGGTGCGCACGACGATCGTGCCGTCGCCGTCCCACGTCACGCCCGACTCGCGGCTTCCGCCGCAGCCGGCCAGCTGGACCCACGACTGCATGACGCCCGGCGCGGGCTTGCCCACCGGACCGACGACCACCTCGCCGCGCGAGACCAGCGCGACACGCGTGCCGTCCGGCGAGGGCGCGACCTCGGCGAGGTCCGCCATCGGGTCGACCAGGCGCGGCCGCTCGTCCAGGCGGTCGCCCGCCAGCACGATGTCCAGCTTGCGCACACCGCCCGTCGGCACGTCCAGCAGCCAGATGTCCGCGCCCTGGCAGTACGCGATCCGCGGGGCGCCGCCCGCGTCGCAGGACGCCCAGCGAAGGTCGAAGTCGCCCGCGCCCGCGTTGGTGTGGCGCTTGCGGTCGCCGCCGTCGGCGGCCACGCTCCAGACGTTCATGCGGCCGTCGGTGTCGGACAGGAAGAAGATCCGGTCGCCGACCCACATCGGGAACAGCTCGTTCTCGTCGGTCTTGGTGGCGCGGCGGAACTCCTTCATGTCGCCCGACGCCACCCAGACGTCGGGCGCGGTGCCGCCGCGGTAGCCCTTCCAGTACCAGCTCTCGTTGCTCCAGCGCAGGAACGCGATCTCGCCCGACTTCGGGTTCACCGACGCCATCGAGCACTCGCCCATCGGGAAGCGCTCGAGCGGTCCGCCCGCAGCCGGCGCCTTCCACAGCTCGTCCAGGCCCATCGGGTTCGAGCGGCTGCTGCGCACCAGCACCGACGTGCCGTCCGGCGTCCACGCCACGGGGATGTCGCGCCCCGGGTGGAACGTCAGGCGGCGCGGGATGCCGCCGTCGACCGGCAGCACGTAGACCTCGGGGTTGCCGTCCAGGTACCCCATGAACGCGACGCGCATGCCGTCCGGGCTGAGCACCGGGCGCGCCTCGAGCGCCGCCGCGCCGGTCAGCCGGCGCGCCACCGCGCGCGTGCCGTCCGCGGGGATCGCCGCGGTCCACAGGTCGCCGCCGGACTGGAAGACGATGCGGTCGCCGTTGATCGCGGGTTGCGCGTAGTAGCCCACGTTGGCGGTGGGTGCGGGCGGGGCGATCGCAAGGAGCGCGGCGAGCGTGAGGAGCATCGGGGCAGCGTACCCCTGCGCGCCGGCATGCCGGGCCCGCCTACTTGCCGAGCAGCTCCATGAAACGCTTCCAGCGTTCGCCCACCGCCGCCGGGAACTCCGCCGGCGGCAGCAGCACGGCGGCCTTCGCCGCGTGGACGCGGCGTGCGTCCAGTTCCGCGGTGGCCGCCGGCGTTGCTGCCCAACGCGCCAGCACCGCGTCCAGCGCCGCGGGATCCCACCCGCAGGCGCGCATCAGCGACATCGCACGCACGTCCACGGCGCCCTCGTCGGCCAGCGTCGGCGCATCGACGGCGCGCAGCGCGTCGTCGACGGCCGCGGCGATGCACAGGATGCTGGCCGAGTCCAGGCGGGCGTGCGCCTTCGACACGGCGTCCGCGCGCTGGGATTCGGGCAGCGGCTCGAAGGACTTCGCAAGGATCGCGTCCAACTTGCCGGACGCCAGCAGCGCACGCACCTGCAGCGCGGCGTTCAGGCGCCGCCCCTCGCCGCGCAGCACCGCGGCCACGGCCAGCCGTTCCTCGAGCCGTGCGACCTCGCGGCCCAGCACCGCGGCAAGTTCATGTTCGCTGCGCAACGACCGCAGCAGCCCCGTCGTGACCATCACCACGCCGCCCGGCACCGAAGCGCACTGCGACCGACCGCGGTCGTCCACGACCGCAAACAGCGTGCCAAGGACCGGATACGGCAGCGATCCCGCGGCCACCAGCCGGTTGCCCACCCAATTCACGTACGCGACGGCGGGATCATCGGCGGCCAGCAGCGTCGCGCCGCCCAGGCGCGCCGCCAGGCAGGCGCGGCCGAGCATGCGCTCCTCGGTGGGCGTGAACGGAGCGGGGCCCATGAGGTCCCCCAGCACATCCTGCACCGCGATGTCCACCTGCTTCTCGTCGGGGGCGTTGGCGATCCGCTGCCACATGCCGTAGAGGCTCGCCTCGGGTTCCGGCGGGTCCGCCAGCGGCGCGGCGGCTTCCTCGGCGATGGCGTCGGCCACTTCCTTGGCGATCGCCGGGTCCAGCTTCTCGAGCGTGCCGCCGGCGGGCGGGAGCGCCGACAGCCGTGGCGCCGGCGCGAAGATCGCGGCGGCGGTGCCATCGAACGCGCAGGGCTGCGCGGCGATGGCCAGCAGTCCGTCGGCGGCGGCGTCATCCGCGCCCTTGCGTTGCGGCAGCCCGGCACCCGGCGGCGGCGGCAGCACGCCCTGCGCCGCCAGACGGTGCGCGGACAGTGCGTCGGACCCGAGCCCCGCGATCGAGGGACTGACGAGCGACCGTGCCGAAAGCCAGCCCTTGGATGCGCCGGCCTCGACACGCACCCACGTCGGCACGGCGTCGCCCGGCGAGCACTCGCGCATCAGTGCGCCCTCGGGCACGCGCACGAAGCGCGCGCGCTCCACCATGCGCACGGCGGTCCCGCGCGCAAGCCGGGCGAGCGGATTTGCCGCAAGCGAAGGTCCGTCGAACAGCACCGTCGCGGACGCGCCCACCTGCATCACGATCGGCGGATCGATCGGCTCGGGCGCACGGTCCAGCACGCGCGCCGCGCGCGCACGCTGTGCCTGCGGCCCGGTGCCATGGGCATAGGCGTCGGACGCCCACGCCTCGGACGTCGAGGACCGCACGACATCGTGACGCGGACCGCCGCAGCCCGCAAGGGCCAGCAGGCCGAGGGCCACGGCGGACGGGACGACGTCATGGAGGGGCCGGCGCATGGACCACGGAGCATCGGCCGGGAGGGCCCGCTTCGCAATCCGGACAAGGCGTATGCACCGCTTCGTTCACACGCCCTTCACGCAACCTGAACACGGGCCGCGAAGCCGCGGGGCGTCACGGCACCGCGTCCGCCGACGAGCGGAACTGCGCCAGCACCGCGGCAACCTCGTCCTTGCTGCCCAGCACCAGCGGCGTGCGCTCGTGCAGCTCGTGCGGCGTGATGTCCATCGTCCGGACCGTGCCGGTGGTGCTGGTGCCGCCCGCCTGCTCCACCAGGAAGCTCATCGGGTTCGCCTCGTAGAGCAGGCGCAGCTTGCCCGTCGGGTGCTTCTTCGTGGGCGGGTACAGGAACACGCCGCCGTTCACCAGCGT
>JBEIFT010000010.1:0-25646 GCA_040382255.1 Phycisphaeraceae bacterium | reverse complement strand
GGTGCTGGCCGCCGTGGCCGCGCTCCGGGGCGCGGGCCTGGCGCCCGACCGCGCGCGCCTGGTGGCGCGCCTGCAGGACTTCCGCGCGCTGCCGCACCGCCTGCAGTACGTGGGCACGCACCGCGGCATGCGGTGCTTCAACGACTCCAAGAGCACCACGCCGGACGCCACGCTGCTGGCGATCGCCGCGTTCGGCGACGCAGCGCGCATCCACCTGATCGCGGGCGGCTACGACAAGAAGGTCGACCTCGCGCCGATCCGCGACCTGGCGCCGCGCCTGGCGGGGCTCTACGCGATCGGCCAGACCGCGCCGCAGATCGCGACCGCGCCGCCGGCCGTGGACTGCGGCACGCTGGACGCGGCGGTGGCCGCCGCGGCGGCCCGTGCACGCGAAGGCGACGTGCTGCTGCTCTCGCCCGGCTGCGCCAGCTGGGGGCAGTTCACCAACTACGAGCACCGGGGCGACGCATTCGCGGCGCTGGTGCGGAACTTGTAGGATCCGAGCCCGAACCATGCGAACCGACGCACGCATCGCCTCCGCCCCGAACGCCCTCCGGACGTCCCGCCTGCTGGCGGGCGCCGCCCTGCTCGCCGCCGCGCTCGCGGCCGGCTGCTACAGCACCTCGGGCGGCTACATGCCGCACTCGGGCGGCGGATACACGTACATCTCGACCTCCAGCCTGCCGGTGACGGTCGAGGTGCTCAACGTGTGCGAGCGCACGGAGTCGCACCCCAACGGGACTCCGTTCTTCATCATGGAAATCCCGCCGGGCAAGCAGCTGACGTTCAACTTCGACGAGACCGGCGGCGACGACCCGGTCAAGCGCCCCGCGCGCATGATGTACGCGCTGTGGGTGAAGGACACGCAGACGGGGTCGCTGGACAACATCATGTCGTGCCCCGCCGCGGCGTGCCGGAAGATCGCGGTCAAGTACCGCCCGGCCCCCGAGGAGGCGCGTCCCGACGAGTCGTACCGACTGCAGGTGGGCGACAACGCGCCGGGCCCGGTCGCGCAGCCGCGCGCGCCGCGCAGCGACCGCCAGACGACGGACAAGTGATGGTGCCCTGCCGCATCGGGCACGGATACGACCTGCATCGCCTGGAGCCGGTTGCGCCGGCCGGCGCGGGGCGGCCGTTCATCCTGGGCGGCGTGCGCATCGAGCACGGGCGCGGGCCCGTGGGACACAGCGACGGCGACGTGCTGCTTCACGCCGTGACCGACGCGATCCTGGGCGCGCTGGGCCTGCCGGACATCGGCCAGCTCTTCCCCGACACCGACCCCGCGCACGACGGCAAGGACAGCGCGGTCTTCCTGCAGGAGGCGGCGCGCCGCATGCGCGCGGCCGGCTGGGAGGTCGGCAACATCGACATGACCGTGGTCTGCGAGCGCCCCAAGATCGGGCCGCACAAGCAGGCGATCGTGGAGCGCATCTCCCACATCTTGGGGGTGCCCGCCGCGAACCTCAACCTGAAGGGCAAGACCCACGAGAAGGTCGACGCGATCGGCGAGGGACGCGCGATCGAGACGCACGTGGTCGCCCTGCTCGTGCGTCCGTGAACACGCGCGGAACGGCGGCGCGCGGCCCGATCTGCGCGTGAATCGCCTACGATCCCCCTCCCATGCGAGCGATCGTCACCGGACAAATCGGCGTCGACAAGAAGCCCTACCTGCAGGCGGCCGTCGACCTGGCGGAACAGCGCCACCAGCGCGTCGAGCTCTTCAACGTCGGCAACCTGATGTACAAGGAGGCGCCGGACGTGCGCCCGGGGCGCATCCTGGACCTGCCGTGGTCGCGCCTGGCCAGCCTGCGCCGCGCGGTGCTGAAGGACGTGATCTCGGCCACTGCGCCCGAGGCCGACCACCCCAACGTCATCGTGAACACCCACGCCACCTTCCGCTGGCGGCACGGCCTGTTCAGCGCGTTCGACTTCGACCAGCTGCAGATGCTGAAGCCGAACATGTTCATCTGCCTGGTGGACAACATCGAGGTCGTCCACGACCGCCTGCACCGCGAGCACGACATCGACGCCACGCTGAAGGACTGCATGGTCTGGCGCGAGGAGGAGATCCTGGCCACCGAGCTCATGGCGCAGGCCCTGGGCTGCGGGCAGAACTTCTACATCCTGAGCCGCGGCCGGCAGAAGGACACCGTGGAGACGGCGCTGCGCCTGGTCACGCGCCCGGACATGCGCAAGGTCTACCCGTCGTTCCCGATGAGCCACGTCATGGACATGCCGGAGGTGCTGGCCGAGATCGACTCGTTCCGCGCCGCGCTGGCGAAGCACTTCATCACCTTCGACCCCGGTGACGTCGACGAGAAGCTGCTGCTGGACCGCGCGATCGAGGCGGCCCGCAACGGCAAGGACTTCATCGAGGTCGAGGCGCACAGCTTCGGCGGCCGCGCGGGCGGTCCGAACATCAAGGTCGCCGTGCGCGAGGTCCTGGACATCGCCGGCGACGTCGACGGACAGATCTACATGCGCGACTTCAAGCTGGTGGACCAGAGCGACATGATCGTCAGCCTGGTTCCCGAGCTGCCGAACGGCCAGCCCGGACTGTCCAGCGGCGTCGAGCGCGAGCTGCACCACGCCTTCGAGCACACCAAGGAGGTCTACGTGGTGTGGAAGCCGAAGAAGAACCCCAGCCCGTTCATCACCGAGACTGCGACCCGGATCTTCCGGTCGGTTCCCGAGGCCCTGGCCTACTTCGAGGAAAAGGGCATGTTCGCGCCGACCGACCTGTTCGGGCACTGAGGTCCCAGAACCGCGGGTCGACCGCCGGCATGCCTCGGGTTGCGCGCTTCCGGCGAGACCCGCAGGAAACGGCGCGCTTTGGGTTCACTTCCGCCATTTCCGGGGCTACCCTTGCAGGGGACTGATAAGCCCCCCGGCTGTCGGTCTGCCCCACCCCAGGCACTCGCCATGAAGACCACGACGACCACGCTCGCCGCGCTCCTCGGACTCGCCGCGTTCGCCTCGACCGCCGCTGCACAGGCTTCGCCCCGTCCCGGCGTCGGCGCGACTCCGTTCACGCAGGGCACGGCGTACGGCGTGACCTTCCGCGTGTGGGCGCCCAACGCGACGTCGGTGGCGGCGGCGGGCAGCTTCAACGGGTGGAACGCGACGTCGCACCCGCTCTCGAGCGAGGGCAACGGCTGGTGGTCGCGCGACATCGCCTACGTGCAGACCGGCTCCGAGTACCGCTTCGTCATCAGGAACGGCACGGCGACGTACTGGAAGAACGACGCGCGGGCGCGCCGGCTGACCAACTCGGTCGGCAACTCCATCGTCTACAACCCGAACGCCTACCAGTGGCAGACCGGGACCTTCGCCATGCCCGCATGGACGGAGCTGGTGACCTACGAGATGCACGTCGGGACCTTCAACGTGCCGACCGGCGCATCGCTGCCCGGCACGTTCGCCACGGCGCAGCAGAAGCTGGACTACCTGCAGGACCTGGGCGTGAACGCCATCGCGCTCATGCCGGCAAGCGAGTTCTCCGGCGACATCAGCTGGGGCTACAACCAGGCGCACCCGTACTCGGTCGAGAGCGCGTACGGCGGCCCCGATGCGATGAAGGCCTTCGTCGACGCGGCCCATGCACGCGGGATCGCCGTGTTCGGCGACGTGGTCTACAACCACTTCGGGCCGCAGGACATGGACCTCTGGCAGTACGACGGCTGGAGCCTGAGCAACCAGGGCGGGATCTTCTTCTACCAGGACGCGCGCGCCCAGACGATGTGGGGCCCGCGGCCCGACTTCGGCCGCGGCGAGGTGCGCACCTACATCCGCGAGAACGCGATGATGTGGCTCAACGAGTTCCGCCTGGATGGCCTTCGCTTCGACGGCACGAAGTTCATCCGCCTGCAGGACTTCAGCGGCCCCGAGCTCCCGGACGGCTGGAGCCTGATGCAGTGGTGCAACGACTCCGCGGACGCGGTCTCGCCGGGCAAGCTGATGATCGCCGAGGACCTGGGCGAGAACGAGTGGATGACCAAGGGCACGGGCGCCGGCGGCGCGGGGTTCGACACGCAGTGGGACGGTGCCTTCGCGTTCCCCGTGCGCGCCGCGATCGAGGCCTCGAGCGATTCGGCCCGCGACATGTTCGCGGTGCGCGATGCGATCAGGAAGTCGTTCAACGCGTCGATGCAGCAGCGCATCATCTACACCGAGAGCCATGACGAGGTGGCCAACGGCCGCCAGCGCGTGCCGGAGCAGATCTGGCCGAACAACGCCGGCAGCTGGTTCAGCCGCAAGCGCTCGACGCTGGGCGCAGCGCTGGTGATGACGTCCCCGGGCATCCCCATGATCTTCCAGGGCCAGGAGCTGCTGGAGGACAAGTGGTTCGCGGCCGAGGATCCGATGGACTGGAGCAAGGAAGTCACCTACGCGGGCATCAAGGCGCTCTACCGCGACCTGATCCGGATGCGCCGGAACGTGGGCGGCGTGACCAAGGGCCTGACCGGCGCCTTCACGAACGTCCACCACGTGAACAACACGTCCAAGCTGGTCGGCTACCACCGCTGGGCCAACGGGGGCACGGGCGACGACGTCGTCGTGCTGGCGAACTTCAGCAACACCAGCTTCCCGAACTACCGCATCGGCCTGCCGCGGGCGGGAACCTGGCGGGTCCGGTTCAACAGCGACTGGAACGGCTACTCGGCGGACTACGGCAACTACGCCGCCACCGACGTCACCGCGGACAACTGGGGCTACGACGGGATGGCGTTCAGCGGCAACCTGCGGGTCGGGCCGTACTCGGTCGTGATCTTCAGCCAGAGCCCGCCAAGCCGCTTCGACCTCAACGGGGACTGGCGCGTGGACGGGGCCGACCTGGGCCTGTTCCTGGCGTCCTGGGGCGGAACCGGCGCGGCCGACTTCGACGGCAACGGCACCGTGAACGGCGCCGATCTGGGGCTGATGCTGGCGAACTGGGGTCCTGTCCCATAACTTCCACGGAACTTCGCCCGGCATCGACCACCCGCGCCGATCCACGCCAGCCACGCCGGGCTGGGGCACGGCCTCAACGGGCGGAGCCTCCTGCAGTACGCGGTGACCCCCGCCCCCGGCGCGCTTGCGCTGCTGGGCCTGGCGGGCCTCGCCGGTTCGCGCCGCCGCCGCTGGGCGCGCGCGAGTCCCTTCGGTTCGCGGTGCGGGCCGACCCAGAGAAACACCGAGGGCGCCCGGCGTGGGCGCCCTCGGCTGTCTTTGCGGGTGATCCGGCCGCGCGGCGTCAGGCCTGCGCGTTCGCGGGCAGGTAGCCCCAGGAGCAGTACTCGCCGACCATGCGATCGGTGTTGAAGATGCCCGGCACCGTGGCGGCCGAGCGCAAGGCGCGCTCGATCCACCCGTGCGGCAGGCCGTCCGCGCCGCGGTCGTAGAAGGAGGGCACCACCTCGCGCTCCAGCAGCTCGTAGAGCGCCGTGGCGTCCTTCTCGGCCTGCAGCTCGCTGTCGGGGTTCTCGCTGCCGTCGCCGATCGCCCAGCCGTTGGTGCCGTCCCAGCTCTCGGGCCACCAGCCGTCCAGCACGCTCAGGTTGACGCCGCCGTGGAGGGGCGGCTTCATGCCGCTGGTTCCGCTGGCCTCGTACGGGCGCAGCGGGTTGTTCAGCCAGACGTCGCAGCCGGAGGTCAGCATGCGCCCGACCTCCATGTCGTACTCCTCGATCAGCGCCACGCGGCCCTGGAAGCCGGCCTCGCGCGAGAAGCGCCAGATCAGCTGGGCGTACTCCTGCCCGCCCAGGTCCTTCGGGTGCGCCTTGCCGGCGAAGACGATCTGCACCGGGCGGTCCTTGGGCGTCAGGATGCGCAGGATGCGCTCGACGTCGCGGAAGATGAGCGGCGCGCGCTTGTAGGTGGCGAAGCGGCGCGCGAAGCCGATGGTGAGCGCGTCGCTGCGGAAGGCCTCGCCGGAGCAGAGCAGCTCCATCGGGCCCTCGCCGCGCGCCATCGCCTGGCGACGCAGGCGGCCACGGATGAACTCGACCAGCTTGTGGCGCAGCGCATGGCGCATGCCCCAGAATTCGGCGTGGCCGGCACCCAGCGCGGCGGGCCACGGATTGGCGTCGGGCGCGGCGCGGGCGATGTCGATGCCGGCCGAGCGGCGCCAGAACGACTGCGCCTCAGGGGCGAGCCACGTCGGGACGTGCACGCCGTTCGTGACGCTGCCGATCGGGACATCGTCGGGGTTGCGCTTGCCCATCACGTCGACCCACATCTCGCGGCTGACGCGACCGTGCAGCTTGCTGACGCCGTTGACGCGCTGCGCCAGGCGCAGGGCAAGCACCGTCATGCAGATCGGGCCCTTGCCGGGCTGCTCGCGGCCGAACTCGGCGAAGGACTCGGGCGTGAAGCCGGCCGCGCGCAGCGGGCGTCGAAGGGCCTTCCAGCAGGCGTCGGCGTCGTAGCGGTCGTGGCCCGCGGGGACGGGCGTGTGCGTGGTGAAGACCGTCGTGCGGCGGACACGCTCGATCGCAGCCTCCAGGCTGGCGCCGCGCGAGACCATGCCCGCCAGTCGCTTCAGGCCCGCGAATGCCGCGTGGCCCTCGTTCAGGTGGTAGACGGTGACCTTCTCCTTCAGCGCGCGCAGGGCCAGCACGCCGCCCACGCCCAGCAGGACCTGCTGGCGCATGCGGAGGTCGGGCTCGCCCTGGTAGAGCGCCTGCGTAAGGGCGCGGTCCTTCTTGCGGTTCTCGGGGATGTCGGCATCCAGCAGGTAGAGCGGGACGCGGCCGATGCGCAGCTTCCACACGCGGGCATGCACGCCGTGGGTGCCGATCGGGCACTCGATGCGCACCTTGGTGTCGACAAGCGGGAAGTTGCGGAAGTCGTAGTGCGGGTGCAGGACGCGGGTCGATCCGTCGTTGCGCAGTTCCTGCAGGTAGTAGCCGGTGCGGTAGAGCAGGCCGACGCCGCAGAGCGGGATGCCCAGGTCCGACGCGCTCTTCAGGTGATCGCCCGCCAGCACGCCCAGGCCGCCGGCGTACTGCTGCATGCTCTCGTGGATCGCGAACTCGCTGGAGAAATACGCGATGCGCATGTTCGGCGCGTCGTGGGCGTGCTTCTCCTCGAACCACGTGGCGGTCTGGTAGTAGGCGCGGCGGGCGTCGGCCGCGGCATCGACGACTGCGCGGAAGCGCTCGTCGGCCAGCTTGGCCTCGAGCACGCCGGGGTCGACCTGGCGCAGGACGGCGATCGGCGAGTGCTTGGTCGCGTCCCAGAGGACGGGGTCGATCGCCGCGAAGGGCCGCCGGCCGGCCTCGCTCCAGCTCCACCAGCAGTCGTGGGCGATCTCGTTCAGGACATCAAGCGAACCGAAGGGGTCCGAGATGCGGGCGTTGCCGTTCTTGGGTGCCATGGGTCGTTCCGGGACGCGGCCTGGCGGCGCCGGACGTTCAGGCGCGCGCGGTGGCGTCGATCAGATCACGGATCGTAGCGGCATCGAGGGATCCAAGGGCATCGGGAAGCATGCGCCAACGCCACTGGCCGCTGCCCTTCCCGGGCGTGTTCATGCGCGCCGTTCCGCCCAGGCCCAGCCAGTCCTGCATGGCGACGACGGCGGTGCGCGCGGGGCCCTGCAGCACGATGCGGATCATCTCGCCGGGCAGCTCGTGGCGCGCGTCGGCCGCGCTTGCGTAGCCGGTGTAGCGGCAGAAGCGGCGTCGCGCGTCGGGCGGCAGCGAGCGCCACCAGCCGACCGTGGTGTCGTTGTCGTGGGTGCCGGGGTACGCGACGCAGTCCACCGGGTGCAGCGAAGGCAGGTCGCCGCTCGCGGGGCCGTAGAACGCGTTGTGCACGAGCTTCATGCCGGGCAGGCCGAAGCGCTCGCGCAGCGCGACCACCTGCGGCGTGACCGCGCCCAGGTCCTCGGCCACCAGCGGCAGGCGGCCGCAGGCGCGCTCGAGCGCCTCGAGCAGCTCGCGGCCGGGGGTCGGTCGCCAGGTGCCCTTCATCGCGGTCTTCGCGTTGCCCGGGATCTCGTACGCGTGCACGAAGCCGACGAAGTGGTCGATGCGCAGCGCGTCGAAGCGGCGGAGGTTCTCGCGGATGCGCGAGATCCACCACGCGAAGCCGGTGCGGCGGTGCTCGCTCCAGCGGTAGTGCGGGTGGCCCCAGAGCTGCCCGGTGGTGCTGAAGCAGTCGGGCGGCACGCCAGTGACCACATCGGGGCGGCCGTGGCGGTCCAGGCGGAAGAGCGCGGGATCGGCCATCACGTCGGCCGAGTCGAGCGGCACGAAGATCGGCACGTCGCCCAGGAGCAGCACGCCCTCCTTGGCGCAGTGCGCGCGCAGCGCGGCCCACTGGCGGTCGAACTCCAGCTGCAGGAACGCGTGGTAGCCCAGGTCGCTGGACGCACCGGGCCGCGCGGCTGCGAACGCGCACCACGGATCCAGCCACCAGGCATGCGCGCGCTGGAAGGCGCGCCATTCGCGCGACTGCAGCCCGCCGCGCGCGCGGAACGCCCCGTACGCCGCGTGGAAGCGCGGCTCCTTGAAGCGGCGCACGGCGCGCCAGTCGACCTTGGCACCCTGCGCAGGCACGCGCTCGCCGCGTGCGGGGCGGAGTGCCGCGCGCGGCAGCAGGCCCTGCTCGACCAGCGGCTCGAGCGCCACGAAGAGCGGTTCGCCGGCGAAGCTGGACGTGCTGGCATAGGGCGAGTCGCCGGGGCCGACGGGGCCGACCGGCAGCATCTGCCAGATGGTCTGGCCGGTGCGCGCGCACCAGCTTGCGAACGCGTGCGCCTGCGGGCCCAGGTCGCCGATCCCGTGCGGGCCGGGCAGCGACGAGACGTGCAGCAGGACGCCGGCGCGGCGGCGGGCGAAGATCGCGGGGACGGCGGGGGCGCGGGTGGTCATGGGGTGCCTTGCGTGGGGTGCGGTCACTGCGCGGGCGCGGGGCGCACCCAGACGCGGCCGCCGACGGCGGGGATCGTCGCCTTCACCAGCCCATCGTCGGCGAAGCCGGGGGTGCCGAAGGCGTCCTGCCAGCCGGTGCCGAGCGAGCCCAGGTCCACGGTGGCGGGCGTCCCGGATGCGCACAGCGCGACGAGCACCTGCTCGCCGCCGCCCTCGCGCAGGAACGCCCACACGTCCTGCGCGTCGTCCACGAGCACGGTGCGGAAGCTGCCGGTGCGCAGCGCGGGGTGCGCGTTGCGCAGCGCGATCAGCTCACGGTACGCGCGCAGCATGCCAAGGTCGGGGACGTCCTCCGGGTTCTCGGGCGGACCGATGTCCTCCCACAGCATCGGCTTGCGGTTGTTGGGGTCGCCGGATCCCCACATGCCGACCTCGTCGCCGTAGAAGATCATCGGTGCGCCGACGTACGTGACCTGCAGCAGCGCCAGCAGCCGCTGCCGCGCGTAGTCGGCGGGGCCGGGCTTCGAGGCGTCGTACTTCGCGCCGTCCTGCTCGCGGTTCTCGGCGTTGTAGGTGCGGTCCGGGTTGCGCGCCATGCTGGCCACGCGGTCGGTGTCGTGGCTGTCGACCAGGTTCATCATCGCGTAGCTGGCCTCGGCCGGGTACGCGATGCGCAGCTCGGCCAGCCGCGCGTCCAGTTCGCCTGCGCGGATCTTCTTCGTGCGGTCGATGGCCCAGGCGATGGCCGGCTTCGTGAACTCGTAGTTCATCACCGCGTCGAACGCGCGGCCGTCCAGCCAGCGGTCGGCGCGTTCCCAGATCTCGCCGGCGATGTACGCATCGGGGTTGATCTTCCGCACCATCGCGCACCACTCGTGCCAGAACGCGATCGGCACGTCGGCCGGCACGTCCAGGCGCCAGCCGTCGACGCCGTCGGAAGGGTCACCGTCGCCGTTGGGGTCCATCCAGCGGCGCGTGATCGCGAAGATGTGGTCGCGCACGGCCTGGCTTGCCAGCCCGTGCTCCTCGTCCTTGCGGTAGACGGGCAGCTCGCTGAAGCCCCACCACGACTCGTACTGGAACGGGTCCCAGCTCTTGACGTCGAACCAGTCGGCGAACGCGCTCTTCTGGCCGTTGCGCTTGACGTCCTGGAAGGCCGGGTGCCCCGTGCCGCAGTGGTTGAAGACGCCGTCGATGATGACGCGGAATCCCTGGCGCTTGGCGTCGGCGAGGAACTCGACGAACGCGCGGTCGGTGGGCGTCATCGTCCACGTCTCGGGGCGCAGCAGGTCCTCGCGCGCCGCCGCCGCGGCGTAGTCACCCTTGGTGCCGAAGTGCTCGTCGATGTGCACGTAGCTGGTCGTGTTGTACTTGTGCGGCGTCGACGCCTGGAAGGCGGGCAGCAGGTACAGCGCGTTGACGCCAAGCTCCTTCAGGTACGGCAGCTTCGCGCGCAGGCCGGCCAGGTCGCCGCCGGCGAAGCGGTCGAACACGTAGTGCTTGTAGAACGTCTGGCCGTCCTTGCCCTCGTCGCCCTGGCGCTTGTACCAGTCCAGCGTCCACGGCACGGCGTGCTCCGGGTCGTTCGATCGGTCGCCGTTGCGGAAGCGGTCGACCATCACCTGGTACCAGACCGCGTGCTTGGCCCACTCGGGCGTGCGGAAGCCGCCGGCGGCGGCGTTGGGGTCCAGCGAGTAGGCGTTGGGGTCGCGCACGGTGGTCGGTCCGTCCTTGAGGAGGAATGTGTACGGGATGAAGCCCGGGGCGACGGGCTGGATGACGGCTTCCCACACGTCGAACGGCCCCTGCCGGCCGGCCAGGCGCATCGGGACGGTGGCCTTGGCGCCGGCAAGCACCAGCTCGGCCGAGTCGACGTCGCCGCGCAGCGTACGGACGCGGACCTGGATGCCGCCGGGCACGGCCTGCACGTCGCGGCCCGGGCGCGGGTCGTGGAGCACGGCGCCGCCCTCGACCTCGCCGTCGCCGTGCGCAGCCCGCGAGGCGTCGAACGAGACCTCGGGCCCGAGCCGCAGCACCGAGTTGGTGCCGCCGTTGTGGTCGTCGGCGCCCATGCCGTTCGCGGGGTCGGCGATCCAGCGGGTGCCGTCCAGGATGAACTTGTAGCGGTGCTCGCCGGGGATGGCCACTGCGCGGCCGGCGAACGAGCCGTCGGGCTGGCGCTCGAGCGTGACCGCCCCGCCCTGCCAGTTGGTGAATGTGCCCGCAACCTGCACGCGCGCGGCGACGCCGGCGTCCTTCGCAACCAGGGTGAACTCAAGCCGCCAGCGGCCGTCCGGGAGCTCGCTCGCACGCACCGAGGGCGGCACCACGCAGCGCGGCTGCGAGCCCGAGTCGGGCGCGCCCGGCACGTCGGGCGGGAACGGCAGCGCCCCGGGCACGCCGATCAGCTGCGCGTGCGCAGCCGCAGCCGCGCCAAGCGCGCCGCACAGCACGGCGGCGCGTCCGAGGGCGCGTCCGGCGGCGGTGGCGGGTGATGTCAGGGAGCGCGGCATGGCTGCTATTCTGCGGGGAATGGCGCGCGAACGCACCGCGGCGAGAGCCGGAAGAATAGGCGCAACCGCCGTGCGGTGGACGCTTGGGGTGCTGGCCGCCGCGTTGGTCGTCTGGGCATTCGCACGCGTCGGCTGGCGCGAGTTCCACCGCGCCAGCGGCGGCCGGGACGGCATCGTGCTCACGGTGCTGCACTGGTCCGGCGAGGGCGGTCCCGAGGAGGACGCCATCGTCAACGACAGCCTGCGCGCGTTCGAGCGCGCGAACCCAGGCATCACGGTCCGGCGCATCAACCCCGGCGACGCGGGCAGCCACTACACGAAGCTGCAGATGATGATGGCATCGGGCGACGCGCCCGACGTCTTCTACGTGGGCAACGAGCGCATCCCGCTCTACGCGAACGCCGGGCTGCTCGAGCCGCTCGACGGTTACGTCGGGGCCGACGCCGCATCGAAGGAGCCCGGCGCCGTGCGGCTGGAGGACCTCTACCCGCAGGTCGTGGACGCCTTCCGCTACGACGGCCGCAACGCGGGGCGCGGCACGCTTTGGGGCATCCCGAAGGACTTCACCACCGTCGGCTTCTACTTCAACAAGGACCTGTTCCGGAAGGCGGGCGTGCCGTTCCCGAAGCCGGATTGGACGTGGGACGACTTCATCGCGACGGCCCGGCAGATCGGCGCGACGAAGGACGCGAACGGCGAGCACTACATCGGCAGCGAGTTCGTGACCTGGCCCGCGATGGTGCGCGGCTACCTGTTCACCGAGGGCGCCGACGCGGTGGACGCGGACTTCGCGCGCATCGCGCTGGACGAACCGGCCGCCGCCGCCGCGCTGGAGCGCCTGCGCGCGTGGCGCCACGACGAGGAGCACGCGCTGACCAGCGGGCGCAGCAAGATGGCGACGGGCTCCGCGGTGTTCTCGACCGGGCGCGTCGGCATGGCCGGCCCCTTCGGCCGCTGGGTGGTGCCGGAATACCGGCGCATACGCGACTTCGACTGGGACTTCGCCCCGCTGCCGCGCGGCAAGGAGCGCGCGAACATCATCCTCACCGTCAGCTGGAGCATTGCCAAGGCCAGCCCGCACAAGGACGCGGCCTGGAAGCTGGTGCGCTGGCTGACCAACGAGGAGGGCCAGAAGGCGCAGGCACGCCTGGGCCTGGCGATCCCGAGCAACCGCCGCGCCGCCGAGAGCGACGCGTTCCTGGACCCCGCACAGAAGCCGGAGAACGACCGCAGCTACCTGGACGCGATCGCGAACGCGCGCGTCATCGACTGGCCTGCGAACCTGAAGTTCGAGGCACTGCTGGGCAAGAACATGGGCGAGGCGCTGCTGTCCGCCACGCGCACGCTGCCGGATGCAGTGGCGAGCTTCGAGCAGGAATGGAAGGCGGAATCCGCCGCCACGAAGCGCGCGGGCACCGGGCCGCGCATGCCGTGGGGGATGCTGGCGACGGCGGGCGCGGCGCTGGTCGCGACGGCCGCGCTGGCCTCCATCGCCTGGCGCCGCCGGAACCCCCTTCCCGGCCAGGAGGCCGCCGAGGAGCGCGCAGGTCTCGCCTTTGCCGCGCCGTGGATGCTGGGCTTCGCGATCTTCCTCGCGGTGCCGGTCGTCCTCTCGCTCCTGCTCTCGTTCACGTCGTGGAGCGGCATGGCGCCGCTGAGCGAGGCGGAATGGGTGGGCCTGGGCAACTACGAACGGCTCCTGGGCGACGACCACCGCGCGCGCACCAGCGTGTGGGTGACCCTCTACTACGTGGCCGTGGCCGTGCCCCTGGGCCAGCTGCTGGCGCTGGGCGCCGCGGTGCTGATGAACCAGAAGGTGCGCGGCATCCCGTTCTTCCGCGCGGCCTGGTACCTGCCCAGCGTGCTGGCCGGCGTGGGCGTCGCGGTGCTCTGGCGCTGGGTCTTCGAGGTCGACGGCGGCCTGATGAACACGCTGCTCGATCCCGTCTACCGCGCGCTCGGCTGCGAGCCGATCCAGTGGTTCGTGAACGACGCCGCCCGCTGGGGCGCCCCCGCGTTCGCCATCATGAACGCCTGGTTCGTCGGCGGATCCATGATGATCTACCTGGCCGGCCTGCAGGGCATCCCAGACGAACTGAACGAGGCCGCCGAGGTCGACGGCGTCGGCCCGGTCCGACGCTTCGTCGGCATCACGCTGCCCATGCTCGGGCCCGTCATCCTGTTCAACGTGCTGATGGCCGTGATCGGCAGCTTCCAGGTTTTCACGCAGGCGTTCGTGATGACGGGCGGCGAGCCCGGCGACCTGACGCGCTTCTACGTGCTCTACCTCTACAACCAGGGCTTCGAGTACTACGAGATGGGCTACGCGTCGGCGATGGCGTGGCTGCTGCTGCTGGCGGTCCTGGGAGTCACGCTGGCGATCCTGCGCACCAGCGCCGGCAAGGTCTACTACGAGGCGCTCCGCAAATGACCGCACGCACGCTCACCGGCAAGGCGATCGCCTACCTGCTGCTGGCCGCCGGCACCGCGGTCTTCCTGTTCCCGCTGCTGTGGATGGTGGCGGTGAGCCTGAAGACGCCGGACGCCGCGCAGGCAGCCACCGTGCAGGGCGGCATGGCGGGCCTGCTGCCCACCGACCCGCAGTGGCACAACTATGCCGACGCGCTGGGCCACATGGGCGCGAACAACGCGCAGGAGGCCGGCCGCGGCTTCCGCGACGCGCTGGCGAACAGCGTGGTGATCTCGGTGCTGGTGACCGTCGGCACCGTGCTCAGCTCCAGCCTGGTCGGCACGGCCTTCGCGCGCATGCGCTTCCGCGGCAGCCGCGCGATGTTCCTGGTCATGCTGGGCACCATGATGCTGCCGGCGCAGGTCACGATGATCCCGCTGTTCCTGCTCTTCCGCAACCTGGGCTGGGTGGACACCATGCTTCCCCTCGTGGTGCCGTCGTTCTTCGGCAGCGCGTACTTCATCTTCATGTACCGGCAGTTCATCGCGCAGGTGCCCGAGGCGCTCCTGGAGGCCGCGCGCCTGGACGGCCTGGGCTGGCTGGGCATCTGGTGGCACGTGATCCTGCCGCTCACCCGGCCGGTGACCGCGATCACCGCGGTGTTCACGTTCATCGGCTGCTGGAACGACTTCCTCTCCCCCCTCATCTACCTGCAGAGCGACGACCAGGCCACCCTGAGCGTCGCGCTGAACAGCTTCCGCAACCAGTTCGGCGGCATCAACAAGGTGAACCTGCTGATGGCCGCCAGCCTGACGACGATGATCCCCTGCATCCTGCTGTTCCTGGCGGCGCAGAAGCAGTTCATCGAGGGCCTCGGCAAGGGCGCGGTCAAGGGCTGACGCCCAACGGAGCACGCATGGCGACGATCGACCTGAACAACGTCTCGAAGACCTACGCCGGCGACGTGAAGGCCGTGCACGGGGCCACGCTCCGGTTCGGCGACGGCGAGTTCGTCGTGCTGGTCGGCCCCTCGGGCTGCGGCAAGAGCACGCTGCTGCGGATGATCGCCGGCCTGGAGACGATCACGGGCGGGACCATCGCGATCGGCGGGCGCACGGTGAACGACCTGCCGCCCAAGGACCGCGACGTGGCGATGGTCTTCCAGAACTACGCGCTCTACCCGCACATGACGGTGCGCCGGAACATGGCGTTCGGCCTGCTGCGCCGCCGCAGGCACGCGGGCCTCGGCGGCCTGCTCTTCCACGGCGCCGAGCGCCGCGCGGAACTGGACGCGATCGACCGCACCGTCACCGAGACGGCGCGCACCCTCGGCATCGAGAACCTGCTGGACCGCCTGCCGCGCGCACTCTCGGGCGGCCAGCGGCAGCGCGTGGCGCTTGGCCGCGCGCTGGTGCGCGACCCGCAGGTGTTCCTGTTCGACGAGCCGCTCTCCAACCTGGACGCCCGGCTGCGCATCGAGATGCGCGCCGAGCTGCGCGAGCTGCACCGCCGCACGAAGGCGACGATGGTCTACGTGACGCACGACCAGGAGGAGGCCATGACCCTGGCCGACCGCATGGTGGTGATGAAGGGCGGCGTGGTGCAGCAGTGCGGCACGCCGGCCGAGTGCTACGGGAAGCCGGCGAACCGCTTCGTGGCGGGCTTCGTGGGCACGCCGGTGATGAACTTCCTGGAAGGCACGTCGGACGGCGCGCGGTTCCGTGCCGGTGCGCTGGAGCTGCCGCTGGCGCACGCGCACCGCGGCCCCGCGGTGCTGGGCGTGCGCCCGGACCAGCTGCGCGTGACGTCCGGTGCGCCGGCCGCGGGTGATGCGCCCGCAACGGCGGCGACGCTGGACGCCGTGGAGCGCCTGGGCGACCGGATGGACGTGGTGCTGCACGCCGCCGGCCACCGGCTGGTGGCGCGGATCCCGAACGACGACTCGCTGGCCGAGGGCGGCGCGGCGACCGTGCGCTTCGACCTGTCGCAGGCGCACCTCTTTGCGCCCGGCGACGACGGCGCGCGGCTCTGAGCCACGATCACTGCGCCGGGGGCGTGGCCGACGCGGGCCCGGCGGCGGACGGCGACTGGGCCGCGGCGGCAGGTGCCGCCGGCACCGCGGCCTGCGCAGGCTCGCCGACGACGCCGTCGATGCCGCGCTTCGGCGGCGTGGTCGGATCATCCAGTTCCAGCTGGTCCCAGCGCAGGCGCGTACCGCCGGCCAGGTTGCCCGTGGCGAACGCGGCGTCGATCAGCGCGACCTCGTAGCCGGCCAGCGCCGCGACCTCCTGGCTCTGCGCGTCGCCCAGGCGCGACGCGGCGTCCAGCACGTCGGTGCTGGTGCGCAGCCCGACGTCGAACTGCCGCTTCTCGGCCTCGTACGTGCGCGCCGCCAGCACCGCCGTCAGGCGTGCCGCCAGGATGCGCTGCCACGCGGTGTCCAGGTTGTCGACGGCATTCAGGACCTCCTGGCGGATGGCCTGCGCACGCGCGTCCTTGGTGGCCAGGCGCTGCACGCGCTGCAGTACCGCGCGCCGCAGCTGGCTCAGGCGGACCTCGTTCGAGATCGGGATCTCGGCGCGCACCGCGACCGTGTACTGGTCGTTGTTGCCCAGGTTCCCGAACGAATCGGCCATGCCCGACCCGGTGCCGGTCAGCTTGTAGTCGTAGTCCAACGTCACCAGCGGCAGCGCGGCGTTGCGGGCGACCTCGACGTTGGTCGCGTCGACCGCGACCTGCAGCTCAAGCTCCAGCATCTCCATGCGGTCGCGGACGGCGGTGTCGGCCAGCTTGTGCGCGTCCAGCTGCAGGCCGAGCGGGTTCGGCTGGGTGGCAGGGATGACCGCCATGCCGTCGTCCATCGGCATGGACGGATCGTTCAGCAGGCGCTTCAGGTCCCGCTGCCGGTTGCGCAGCGCCGCATCGGCGGTGATCAGCCGCTCGAGGTTGCTCCCCACGCCGCTCTCGGCACGCAGGATCTCGACGGGCGGCGCGTCGCCTGCGTCCACGCGGTTCTTCGCACGGCGCAGCTGGTCGATCGCCAGGTCGTACTGCTGCTTGCGCACCTCCAGCTCGCGGTAGGCGCGGTAGAGGTTCCAGTACGCCCGGTCGGCGTTGGCCAGGATGCGGATCGCCTCGAGCTTGGTGCGCGAGTCCGACACCTGCCCCTGCAGCTTCGCGATGCGGATCGAGGCGGTGTTCACCTCGACGCCCGCGCCGCGCAGCAGCGGCTGGCTGATCGATGCCGAGATCACGGCCTGGTCGTTGCCGGTGAGCGCGATGTCCGTGGAGTCGGTGTACGTGGGCTGGAACGTCACCGTGCCGCCCGTCGCCAGCGGCACCTTCAGGCCGATGTCGCCCTGGTCGCTGAAGACGCCGCTGTTCGTCTGCAGCTGCGTGGCAAGCAGCTGGTCCTGGTGCGCGTAGTCGGCGAAGAACGTCGCGTCGAACTTCGCCTCGGCCTCGCTGATGCTGGTGCGCGCGATGTCCGGCGCGATCAGCTGCACGCGCAGGTCCAGGTTGTTCGCCAGCGTCAGCGCGCGGACCTCGGCGATCGAGAGCGTCCGCGACTTGTCGAAGCTGGTCGGCCGGAACCCGCCGGCGGTGGCGGCCTGCATCGCCGCATCAGCCGGGATCGGAGGGCCGTACTCGACCTTCGACACGTCCAGCGGCTCGATGCTCCGCAGGCGGTCGACGGGCACCGTGTACGGAGTCATGTCGTCCTTGAACAGCTCGTTCTGGCAGCCGGCCGCCAGCGCGGACGCCAGGGCGGCGCCGCGGAGCACGTACCGGGCCGGTCGGCGCATGTCACTCATGGCGCAGCGCCTCGATGGGATCCAGGCGCGAGGCCTTTATCGCGGGGAACATGCCGAACGCCACGCCGACCAGCGCGCTGAACGCGATGGCCAGGAACACCGCCCAGAACGGCACGTCGGCCTGCTCCAGGTTCGCGCCGGGGATGAGCGTCAGCCCCAGCGCCATGAGCTTGCCGATGACCAGCCCCGCGAAGCCGCCCAGCACGGTCAGCGTCACCGCCTCGAGCAGGAACTGCAGCAGGATCGCGGCCGGCGTCGCGCCGACGGCCTTGCGCAGCCCGATCTCGCGCGTCCGCTCGCTGACCGAGACCAGCATGATGTTCATGATGCCGATGCCGCCGACCAGCAGGCTGATGCCGACGATGCCGCCCGCGATCGCGGTCACGCCGGCGGCCAGCGTCTTGAACTGGTTGATGTACTGGTCGATCGCCGCCACGCGGAACGTGTTCGGGTCGCCGGGCTGCAGGCCGCGCTGCCGGCGCATCACGAACTCGATCTCGGCCTTCGCCTCGTCGGCCTTCTCGGGGCTGACGGCGAGCGCCGCGAAGCGCATGAAGAAGTCGCGGTCCAGCAGCTTCTCGGCCACGCTGAACGGGATGAAGATCTCGGCCTGGCTCGAATTCATGCCGAACATCTGCGCCTGCAGGGTCTCGACGACGCCAACCACCAGGAAGCGGCGCCCGCCCAGCAGGACGTGCTCGCCCAGCGGGTCGCCGGGCAGCTTCAGTTCGTCGATGGCCGCCTCGTTGATGAGCGCCACCTGGCGCGCGGTGTCGACGTCGATCTGCGTGAAGGGCCGCCCCTTGATCACCTTGCGGCCGACCGCGTCGTGCCACGCGGGCCAGATGCCGTTGACGTTGATGCCGTCGATCGACGCGTTGTCCGACTCGGCGCTCAGGCCCACGTCCACCAGCGGCGTGATCCCCTTGACCGACGGGCACTGGTCCTTGATCGCCTGGCACTCGGTGATCTTCAGCTTGCACTTCTCCCACGGGAACTTCTGCCGCGGCGAGTTCTCGGGGCGGTCGGGGAAGACGAAGATGCGGGCCGCGCCCACGGTCTCGAACTCGGCCAGGACCTTCGCCTTCAGGCCGGTCAGCGCCGCGATGACCGCGGTCACGCTGGCCACGCCCACGATGATGCCCAGCGCCGTCAGGAACGACCGCGTCTTGTTGGCCCAGATCTGGCCGAACGCCATGTTGACGCTCTTGAGGACGAAGAACGGCGTGATGTTCATGCCGCCGCCCCTTCCGCCAGCACGGCGGCCTGCAGGGCGCGCGCGGACTCGACGTGGCGGCCGACCTCGGGGTCCTGCTCGGCCGGCAGGTCGCTCAGGATGCGGCCGTCGCGCAGGCGGACCACGCGCCGGCAGTGCGCGGCCACGTCGTCCTCGTGCGTCACGATCAGGATCGTCTGGCCCTCGCGGTGCAGGCGCGTGAAGAGCGCCAGGATCTCGGCGGTGGTGGCCGAGTCCAGGTTGCCCGTCGGCTCGTCGGCCATCAGGATGCGCGGCTTGTTCAGGATCGCGCGCGCGATCGCCACGCGCTGCTTCTGGCCGCCGGAGAGCTGGTTCGGGCGGTGGTCGACGCGCTTCGACAGGCCCACGCGGTCCAGAGCCTCGAGCGCGCGCGCGCGGCGCGCCCGCCAGCCGCCGGCCGTGGGGCTGTACAGGAGCGGCAGCTCGACGTTCTCCAGCGCGGTCTGCCGCGGCAGCAGCTCGAAGCTCTGGAAGACGAAGCCGATCTCCTCGTTGCGGATGTGCGCCAGCTCGTCCGCGCCCATGCCGCTGACCAGGTTGCCGCCCAGGCGGTACTCGCCGGCGGTCGGGCGGTCCAGGCAGCCCAGCGTGTTCATCAGCGTGCTCTTGCCCGAGCCCGAGCTGCCCATGATCGCCACCATCTCGTTGGGCAGGATGTCCAGGTCCACGCCGCGCAGCGCATGGATCGTCTCCACGCCGACGCGGTAGACCTTGGTGATGCCGCGGAGCTGGATGATGGGCTGCTGCATCGGTTCGTGGGGGCGCGGTACGGGGCGGATCGGCTCCGGGTTCGTCACTTCGCCGCCGGCTCGGTTCCGGACGCAGGGGCCTCGGTCCCGCCGCCGGCGGTGGCCTGGTCCTCCTGCACCACGCGGTCGCCGTCCTTCAGGCGCTCCAGGGCCTTGTACGGGCCGGTGATGACCTCGTCGCCTTGCTTGATGCCGTCGATCACGATGGTGTCGGTCAGGTTCGAGGGCCCGGTGCGCACCGGGGTCGCCACGGCCTTCCCGCCCGTGACCAGGAAGACCACCGTCGTCGTCTTGCGCCCCGCGGCGATCAGCGGGCTGCTGCGCACGGTGGCCGGCAGGTCCTCGATCTTGCGCTCGACCACCGCCTGGCTGGGCAGGCGCAGGCCGGTGTGCGTGGCGATCGCGATGTCGACGTTCCCGCCCAGGCCGCTGAAGACCTGCTCGCCGCCCAGGTCCAGGCCGATGGCGGTCTTGAAGTAGCCGGTGCCGTCCTTCTCGGTGGTGCGCTGCAGCGCGACCTCGTCGACCGTGCCCTTGAAGACCCGGTTCTTGTAGCCGTTGATCCGCACCTCGGCGGTCTGCTTGGGGGCCACGCGCGGGACGTCGGCCTCGCTGACCTTCGCGGTGAGCTTCATGCTGCCCAGGTCCGCGATCGTCAGGATCTTGGTGCCGGGGTTGTTCATGGTGCCCACGACCACCAGCTCGCCCACCTCGGCGTTCAGCTGCGTGATGATGCCGTCGATCGCGGCGGTGACGACGGTGCGGCGGAGCGCCTCGCGCGCCTGCTCGATCTGCGCCTCGGACGCGGCCAGGCTCTTCTCCAGCTGCACGATCGTGTTCTTGGCGGCCAGGTACTGCGCCTCCAGGTCGCGCACGCGGTTCATCGCGTCCTCGTACGCCTGGCGGCTGATGTCGCCCGTGCGGAAGAGCGCCTCCTGCCGCTGCGCCGTGGCGCGCGCGCCCTCCAGCGTCGTCTGGCTGCCGACGATGCGCGAACGCTCGGCCTCCAGGCGGTAGCGCTCGCCGTCGCGGCGGGCCTCGGCGCTCTGCAGGGCCGCGCGCAGGTCGCGGTCGTCCAGGCGCATGATCACCTCGCCGGCGCGGACACGGTCGCCCTCGCGGTGGGGCAGCTCGACGATGCGCGCGGAGACTTCCGCCGAGACGTCGACCTTGTGCTTCGGCTCGACCATGCCGGGGGCGGCGACGATCTCGACCAGCTCGCCCGGGGCGACGCGCTCGATCCGGACGGGCGTGCCCTCCTGGCCGCCGAAGGACGCCATCCGGCGGATGCTGTCCCCGGCGAAGAGCGCGACCAGGACGGCCAGGAGGAAGACGGACAGCGAGACGATCAGGAAGGTGCGCATGGGGCGTCGGGCCGGGTGGCCAGGTGGGGATCCGGATCATACGAGCGCAAAAAGCGAAAGCCCCCTGGCCTTTCGGCCAGGGGGCTTGGTTGGGTGCATTCACACTGCGGAGCGCTTTAGCTCGGGCAGTTGCCCCAGGCGCCCAGGAGGATGCCCAGGTCGGCGCCGTTGACGACGCCATCACGGTTGACGTCGCCCGTGCAACCCGACACGCCGCCGGGGCAGTTGCCCCACGCGCCGAGCAGGATGCCCAGGTCGGCACCGTTGACCACGCCGTCGAGGTTGAGGTCGGCCGGGCACGGCGGAACCACCGTACCGGTGCCTTCACCCAGGACCTTCAGGATCGTGGTGTAGAGGGCGTTCGGGCTGTCGCCGGTCTGGACGGTGTAGACACCGGTCAGGCCGCGGTACAGGACGAAGCCACCCGTCGGGTACGTCGACGCACGACGGCCGTACGCGCCGGTCGCATCGACCAGCTGGACGCCGTTCGTGGCGTAGATGAACCAGGGGTAGTTGATCGCCGTGGTGCCGCCGCTGCCGAAGTCGCCAGCGACCGAGGGGTACCACACGAACCAGTAGTTGCCCGGGACCATGTCAATCTGCGGATTGATGTTCATCGGGTAACGGGCCGTGCCGGCGCTGTCGTCGGCGAAGTCGTACGCCGTCGGCGGAGCAACCGAGCCGGACGCAACCAGGTCGGCCGGCAGGGGCTGGCCGTTGGTGGCGTTGCGGTTGAACACCTTCCAGTTGAAGGTGTCGGCCGTGACCGCACCGCTGACGAACGCGGCGATCTCGAACTGCGTGACCTTCCACGCCGAGTTGCCGGCCGGGGCGGCGGGCACCGTGAAGGGGAGGCAGTACCAGCGCTGCGGCTGGGTGGCCGAGACCGAACCGTTGCTGAGGCCCAGGTTGACGTTCGAGCCGTTCGAGACCACGTACTTCTGCACGCCGGTGTCGAAGATCACCGCGCGGAAGCCGGTCACCATGGTGCCCGTGCTGCCGACGGCGGTCGCCGGATCGATGTCGTACCACGAGCCCACGCGGACCAGGTACCACTGGTTGACCACGGCATCCACGAGCGAGAGCGTCGAGGGGCCGCCGGTCAGGCCGCAGGTGTCGTCCGTGCAGCCGATCCACGTGTCGGCCAGCGTCTGCGGATCGCCGACGTCAGCCGACGCGTAGGGGCCGTAGATGTTCAGCACGCTGTCGAAGGTCGCGGGGCTGGAGCACAGGCTGACATCCAGCTGGCCGTTGCCCGGCGCCTTGACCCAGTACCAGATGTCCTTGGCGCTGTTCGAGGTGCAGTAGGTGAGGGTGTCGTTCGGACCGTCGGTCGTGGCGGCCGAGTTGTCGAAGTTGGTCGTCGACGGGATGGCAACGATCTGCGCGTTGGTGGCGCAGTTGTTGGCCGGGGCCCCGGCGACGGGCGGGCAGTTGTAGATGAACAGGCCGCACTGATCAACGCCGAGCTGGACGCACGAGGCATCCCACGCGGTGTCGCAGCAGCCGGGGTTGAAGCTGCACACCGTCTCGCAGCAGCCGATGTTGTTGCAGCCGCCCGACGAGTGGGCAGCGATGCAGGGGAACGAGCTGGTGCCGCACGACGCGTAGTTCAGCGGCGCGTAGGTCACTTCGCAGCGGTACGCCTTGCAGCTGTACACCGGCGCGGTCGCGGTCGTCTCGAACGGGGTCGTGACGATGACGCCCTGGCTGCCGCCCTGGAAGTAGTACGGGCCGGCCGACTGCGACGAGGCGCCCTGCGTGCCGTACAGGAAGACGTAGGTGGCGCAGTCGACGCCCTTGCTCACGAAGAGCACCGAGGCGGTCGACTGGGGGATGCAGAGCGAGGCCGTGAGCGAGCCGGCGGCCGGCATCTCGATCTCGTACCAGTCGAGGTCGCGGCTGGTGGCGCCCGAGGTGCCGCCGGCCGGGGTGAACGTGCCGCAGGTGCCGACGAGGACGACGTTGCCGCCGGACGCCGGGATGCCGCTGATCTTCTGCCAGGCGGCGGGCGCCGCGTTGCAGCCGGGGTTCGCGTCGGTGGTCACGGCGGGGTCGCAGCCGTAGCCGACATCGTTCTGGGTGATGGCACCAGCCGGCGGGATCTCATCCCAGCAGGCCTGACCGTGCGCGAGGCCCGCGACGAGCAGCGCGGGGGCCGCGCTGAGGCCGAGGACGAAACGACGATTCGTCATGACAAGTTCTCCTCAAACTGGCGACACGGATGTCGCCGGACATTAAGAATCCACGCCTCTGTGCACCCAACCTCTAGGTGCGGACGGACCGTCGGCGCGGCGGATACGAGACAACTATGGCTCCCCTTTCGACACGCGCCAAACGGAATATGAGTCAAATCGCGCCGGAAACCTTGTGATTCCCCACTTGGGAACAAGGCCCGCTGCGCCCCCGGTCGGGGCGTGGGAAGCCCCAAATCGGAGCAGATCCCGAGGGAAACCGGGATTCTCCTGAGGAGACTTGCAGGTTATTGGACTTTGATCACGCCGCCGGCTCGATCGTCACCGTCAGACCCCGGCTGACCAGCTGCTCCTGGAGCAGCTCGGCCTTCTCGCGGTGGGTCACCACCAGCATCGCCACGCCGGAGTCGTGCGCTTCGATCGTGCGGTCGACGGCGTCGCCCACCGGCAGGCGGGCGATCTCGACCACGGAACGCACCACGAACTGGATCTCGTTGACGTCGTCGTTGTGCAGCAGGACGGCCCAGCCGGGCAGGCGCTTGGGGCGGGCGACGGGGGCTTCCGGCAGGACGGCGGCGGCGGATTCCATGAGACGCGTCATTGCACCCGATCGCCGTTGCGAATCAAGTGGCCACTTCGCGTTATCAGGTCCACCTGAACACGATCTTGCCGAACTGCTCCCCTGCTTCCAGCCGCCCGTAGCCCGCGGCGGCCTCGGCAGGGGTCAGGACCGCGTCCACGGCAGGCCGGAACGCGCCGGACCGGAACAGCGCGACGACCGAGCGGAACTCGTCCATCGTGCCCATGGTGCTGCCCACGATCGAGAGCTGGTTCCAGAAGACGCGGGCGAGGTCGGTGGTGGCGTCCGGCCCGGTGGTGCAGCCGCAGGTGACCAGCACCCCGCCGCGCGCCATGCTCTTGATGCACGCCAGGTGCACGGCCTTGCCGACGCTCTCGGCCACGATGTCGACGCCGCGGCCGCCCGTCAGCTTGCGCACGTCGCGCGACCAGTCGGCGCCGGTGTCGTGAACCACGTGCGTGGCGCCCAGGGCCTTGGCGCGCTCGAGCTTGGCCGCATGGCGGCTGGTGACGATCGTGGCGCAGCCGAAGTGGCGCGCGATGTTGAGCGCCGCCAGCGCCACACCGCCGCCGATCCCGGGGATCAGCACGGTCATGCCGGGCTGCAGACGCGCGCGCGTCACCAGCATGCGCCACGCGGTCAGGTGCGTCAGGCCGAAGGCGGCGGCTTCGACGGGGTCGGCGTCGCCGATCGCCAGCACGTTGGTGGCAGGCGCGACGAAGTGCGCCGCGTGCGTGCCGGGGACGTGCTCGCCGATCATCAGGATGTCCTCGCCGGACGGGGCGCGGCCCGGGCGCGCGGGCTCGGGCTGCATGACGGCGGCGTTCAGGATCACGCGCTGGCCGATCCACGCGGCGTCGACGCCGGCGCCCACCGCGTCCACGATGCCCACGCCGTCCGAGCCGCCCACCGTTGGCCACTGGACGTCGATGCCGGGCAGGCCACGGCCCACCCAGAGGTCCAGGTGGTTCAGGGCCGACGCCTCGGTGCGGACGCGCAGTTCACCCGCCCGGGGCTCCGGCAGCGGCCGGTCGGGGTTCACGCGGACGTTGGGGGTGACGGGGGTGCCTTGGCGGACGATCTCGATGGCGAGCATGGGCCGGAGTGTAGGAACCCCGCGATCTACGATGCGCGCCATGCGTACCGAGCGCCACATGAACCCCACCCGCTCCATCCGTTCCGGGCTGCTGGCCGCCCTCGCCGCCACCGGCCTGCTGGCCGCTGCCGCCGATGCCCAGGTGCCGTCCGGCGGCGCCCCGATCAGCCAGCAGCAGCAGCTGGCGCAGCAGGAGCGCGAGATCGCCGCGCAGGTGGCGATCTGCCCCATCAAGGCCACGCCCGCCCTGCTGGACGCCGGGTTCGTGCAGCCGCACACCGTGGTGAAGGTGGATGCGACGCTGGTCAACACGCTGGACCGGCCGGTGCGCTGCGTGAAGAGCGCGCCCACGTGCACCTGCACCACGGTGGACATGGTTGGCAAGGAGATCCCGGCCAAGGGATCGATCACGGTGCCCGTCTCGATGAAGACGAGCGGCGCCACGGGCGAGAAGACCGCCGCGGTGCGGATCATGTTCGACGGCGTGCCGGGCGTGGTCGAGGTGAAGCTGCGGGCCGAGGTGACGTACCCCGTCCGCGCATGGCAGCTGAACCCGGGGCGCGACGGCAAGCCCTCGAAGGACCCGTTCATCAACGCGTACGACTTCAAGCAGAACGTGGCCGGCGAGATCACGGTCGAGAGCCTGGACGGCAAGCCGTTCTCGGTGATGTCGGTGGGCGGGCTGCCGCCGGTGTTCGCCGACTTCGACCCCGCGAAGCAGGGACCGCGCGAGAGCTACCGCGTGCGCTACGACTTCAGCAGGCTGGCGTGCCAGGACGTGCCGAAGTACCTGGTGGTCGAGACGGACCGT